>CAXBDA010000008.1:0-66878 GCA_963974595.1 uncultured Oleiphilus sp.
TGTTCCTGCTGTTGTTCAAGCAATTTTTCGACGATGGCTTTGTTGTGAAGGCTATCTTCATGTGATGGATTAATGTCTAATACTTCATTATATTTATCGATTGCCTCTTCATATTTCTGTTGCATCACCAGTGTGTTCGCTAGATTGTATAGTGATTCGATATCATCCGTTTGAGTAAATTGTTTCGCAGCTTCGTCATATTGTTCTGCTTTGTAATATGAATAGCCTTTGTGTTTTTTTGACTCAAAAAGTTCAGCTGCCTGTTCAATATTTCCTTCACTGAGTGCTTCTTGGGCTTGCTGATCTTTAGTAAGCCACAAGTCTTGCCACTCAAGAGCATATGATTTTTCAGCAGGGTAAATAATACATATAGCTAAAACCAGTAAGACATTTTTCCTGTGAGCTAAGAGCGCCAAAGGAATGATAATGAAGAGTAATAAAAAGCCCATATCTTCCCATGTATCAAAAAAACGTGGTGGCTGAGTGTCATCGTTTGAGGGATTTTTTTGTGTATTTTGAGCATCTAACTGTAACTTTATTAAGTCTGAGTCATCGAGTGTAATCGCAAGGGATTGGCCACCACTTTTTTGTGCCAATATGGCGAGTGCATTAAAATCCGTTTTAGGCAAAATAACTTGCCCCTTATCCTTCAAATAACCTTGCTCTGGAATGGAAATAGGCCCACCTTGTTCGGTACCAATAGCGAGGATTGATAAACTAACAGGGATAGGGTAGTCCTGTATGTCGTTAACAATGGCGTCACTCTGCTTTGGCTCAACCCCATCGGTAATCATCACAATACGTGCATGGCTACTTTTGGCTTGCGTCAATAAATCGAGCGCTAAACGTACCGCAGTGTCGGGCCGGCTGCCAATAACAGGCATGATGAAGGGGTCTAAGGCCTTCATGTTGGCTAGGATTGTTTGGATGTCATCGGTGAGTGGTGTGACTACATGGGCATCCCCAGAAAATACCACTAAAGCTGTATTTCCCTCATTACGATAAGCTAGAAGATCCTGAAGTTTTTGTTTGGCTTTGGTTAATCTATCTGGAGCGACATCCGTTGCTAATACGGACAGTGATAAATCAAGGATGATCACTAAGTCATCACCGGTTTGAATAACTGGTGATGGCTTTTTCTGCCAGCTAGGCCCAGCTAAAGACGTAAAAATAAAGCCTAAAAGAAGGCATACTAAAATAGTAGGTTTTGTATTTTTATCTGTCGTATTGGAGGGCGTCAGGTGTCTCAGCAGGTCGCTATCGATGACTTTGTTCCAGTCACTTTTTATTGAACTTGCTCGTCCAAGGTATAGCCATAGCAGAGGCAATATAAGAAAGCCGAGCATCCAAAGCGGTCTAATAAAATGAAACTGGTCGATGTACTCACTCATTGTTAATTAATCTCGTGTTTCTATCTTACTTAGAATTCAAAGGTGAAGGTTTTGAGCGGTGTTGTTTAAATATTTTATGTATAAATAAACCCGTATAAAAAAATAAAGAGATGGCTAAGCACCAAAAATATAAAGCCTTCGAAGGGCGATACGTTTTTTTATCTAATTCGATAGGTTCAAGTTTGTTTATTTCGTTATATATAGCTTGTAAAGACTCGGTATCTCGCGCTCTAAAATATTGGCCGCCAGTGGTTAAGGCTATGTCTGTTAACATTTTCTCGTCTAGATCCGCAGAAGGGTTAACCCGGCGTGTATTTAGCCAGGTTCTTATCAGCATTTCATCAGCACCGATGCCAATGGTGTAGATCTTTATGTTTTCTTGGGCCGCTAGTTGCGCGGCTTTTTCTGGTGGTATTTCACCAGCGGTATTGGCGCCATCACTCATTAAAATCATGACACGGCTATTTTCGGGTCGATTACGCAATCGTTTTACGCCTAGCGCTATGGCGTCACCTATCGCTGTTGCTTGGCCTGCCATGCCTAAATAGGCTTCCTCTAATAAGGTATGTACTGTTTGGGTGTCGAAGGTTAAGGGGGCTTGAATATAAGGTTCAGAGCCAAACAGTATTAGGCCAACCCTGTCACCATTACGCTGCGTTATAAACTTCGAGACAACATCTTTTACGACGGTTAGGCGCGTCACATTCTGATTATTTAAGGTAAGGTCCTGTTCTTTCATGCTGGGTGAAATGTCGATAGACAGCATTAAGTCTCGCCCGCTTAAAGGCAGTTCGACGGCTGCACCGTAGTAAGTTGGCCTGGTCAGCGCCATCACAAGAAATGTCCAAGCAATAAACAATAAGATAGTTTGCCACTTTGAATGCGCATCACTGATAGATGCTGTTGATACGTTTATCTGCTTGAATGTATGAAATAAAGGGATTTTTGGCGCAACAATATTTGATTGCGATGTCTCTTGTTTGGCTTTAATCAGCCAAGGTAGAGGTAAAAGCAGCAAAGCCCAAGGCCATTCAAAAGAAAACGGTATCAGTTCGTTTAAGGTTTCCATAGCTATTTAACGCACCTTATCCACAATGCAATTCTATCGAGCATATTGTTATCCAAGCTAGGCTGGGTGGATGAATAAATACCGCTGCACAATATCTGGATTTCATCTTCATTCAAGATGTTATGTTGATTGTGTTTCACCGAGTATAAAATACTCTCCCAATCAGCGCCGTATAACTGCAAAAAGTGGCGATCATTATTTGCTGATGACATAACCTGCTTGAGTAATTTATTAATTTCAACAACGCCTTCTAACGAGGGTGATTTTAAATACTGTTCACGCAGGTATTTGAAGTGTTTTTTGGCTTGGCGCTTCCATGCTTTAGAGCGCCATCTAGAGAGCGTGATATATATTCCAATACTGATTAAGATGAGTATCGCTATCAGCAAGACCCACCATCCCAATGCAATAGGCCAAAAAGAAATTGTCTCAGGTGCATGAGCATCTCTTAGTTGTGACAGTAAAGTACTCGGATCCACAATAAAACCTCTATGTTTCCACTAACGCTGTAAGGAAAATAACAAATGCTGAATAGAATTTATCGCCGAAACTTCGGTGCTTACCTCAAGTAAAGGCGCGCGAAGTCGAGCACCAAGGTGCTTCAGGTATGCTTGCTTTTCTTGTATATGGGCATTAAAAGTATGCTGGAGCGATGCTTTTTCTGTATCAATAACGAGCGTTTCATGTCCATCGGACACTGGGTAAATACCTTTGTTAGGAAGAGCATATTCTAACGGGTCGAAGGTGTGGATAAGTAGCAGCTCATTATGTTGGGCTAGTTTTGACAAGTATTTTTCACTTTGGGCTGTTAAGTGATTAAAGTCGCTGATAATGACAATTAACGTGCCTGGCTTCGTTAAACGAATAGATTCACTTAGAGCATCGTCAATCGTAAACTGTTTGTCTGGCTCGGGCATATCGATGGATAATGCATTATTAAAGTCATTAATCAGGCTTAATAAACGCATGACATTTTTTCTATTTCGAGCAGGTTTAATTTCATGATGCCCATGATTCGAAAAAACAATACCGCCAACCTTGTCGTTATGTTGTAGTGCTGTCCAGGCAAACAGCGAGGCTGCCTCAGCGGCTCGAACGGATTTAAAACAATGATGGCTACCAAAAAACTGAGACTGACTTTGATCGCACAAAATGAGTAAGGGGCGTTCACGCTCTTCATGAAACAACTTGGTGTGCGGTGTTTGTCTTCTTGCTGTTACGCGCCAGTCTATACTTCTTACATCATCGCCGGGTTGATATACGCGCACTTCTGAAAATTCCATCCCTCGACCCCGAAACTTCGAGAGATGAGAGCCGCTTTGCGGGCGTGAAATTCGTTTTGTCTTGGGTAGTTTGAGTGATTGCGCTGTCCAGCGAAGTGCCATTAATTGCTTTAAGGAGCAATATACCTTTCCATCTATGGAAGGCTCCGCAGCGCGTGAAAATGGATTGATAGACTTCAACATAGTTTTTTACTTCAGGTATTATAATTAAGCGACAGGAACACGATGAATTAATTCATTAATAACCTGATCAGGAGAAATGCCTTCGGCTTCGGCTTCAAAACTAATCAGAATTCTATGTCGGTAGACGTCATGAAGTACGGCCCTTACATCGTCCGGACTGACATAATCTTTACCATTTAGCCAAGCATGCGCTCTTGAGCATCGATCCAAAGCAATGGTTGCTCTTGGGCTTGCACCAAAATCAATCCATCTTGCTATGTCATCACCATAAGGTTTTGGCTGTCGCGTCGCCATGGTGAGCTGCACGATGTAATCTTCTACCGACTCACTCATATGCAGTTTGGTTATTTCTTTTCGCGCTTTAAATATATCTGCCTGAGATATTTTCTTGACTATATTTATTTGGTGATCTGCTTCATTTTGCTGTTCTTTTCGAGCTAATTTTAAGATGGCAAGTTCAGATTCTGCATTCGGGTAATCAATTATCACATGCATGAGGAATCTATCTAACTGAGCTTCTGGTAGCGGATAGGTGCCTTCTTGCTCAATAGGGTTTTGAGTGGCCATGACCAAAAATAATTCATCAAGTTGAAAGGTTTCTTTACCTACGCTAACTTGTCGCTCTGCCATCGCTTCTAGCAAGGCCGATTGAACTTTTGCCGGGGCCCTGTTGATTTCATCAGCAAGAATCAGATTGTGAAAAATTGGCCCTTTTTGAAATTGAAACTGACCATCTTCCACGCGATAAATTTCAGTGCCTGTGACATCAGAAGGTAATAAGTCGGGGGTAAATTGAATGCGCTGGAAGTTGCCTTCAATATGATCAGATAAATCCTTAATGGCCTTGGTCTTTGCCAGACCTGGCGCGCCTTCTACTAACAAATGACCGTCAGCGAGTAGTGCAATAAGTAAGCGGTCTACCAAATGAGACTGGCCAATAATGGATTGACTTAAAGATTGTTTGAGGTCATTAAATGCTGTACTTGAATCCATTGCCTAAACCTTTTCGAAAATATCAAAAACTGGGCCGAATAAGCTAATAGATTCGGCCTTAAGAAGCAATTTCCATACGATGAACTATTCTTAATTTACAAAAAACAATAAAACTTTAGTTTCGGCTATTTGTAGCTACCCTTAATTAAAACCGCTCATGGTAACCGCCTGCCAATTTAACTCGAGATAAAAATATGAAAATAGTGGATACACGCAACAAGTCTCAATTTCTTCAAGCAATAAAAGCAGCGATTAAAGAAAAATTACCGAAAGCAGAAGCTGACGATTTAAGTAACTTTGCTGATGAGTTTTTTCTGAGTTCATTTGTCGATGAATTTGAAGGCAGGCGTGTCTCGGATATACTTGGGCTGCTTGTCTCGGCTAGAAAGTTTATTCAACAGTATGATGGCAAAAGTGCGAAAGTAGCGATATTTGACCCGAATTTAGAAGAGCATGGTTGGCAGTCATCGCATACCACGTTGATGATCATGCAAAACAATATGCCCTTTATTGTCGATTCGATGCGTATGACATTAGCTTCACGCGAAGTCAAAACGCACACCATTCAATATGCCAGCTTTCAAATTGAACGAGATGATAAAGGCAAGCTGGAAGCATTTAAATCTCACAAGCATAAAGTACATGACGCTTCATTGGGTGAGGGTTTGGTTTTTATTGAAATTGACCGACATACGGATGAGGATTCTAAACAAGCATTAAAAGAGTGTATTAGCGTTGTTCTGGATGATGTGGCGGTGACAGTGAGTGATTATTCTGCAATGCAGGAAAAAACACACCAAATACGACAAGAACTTGAAAGCTTAAAAACGCTTAAGTCAGAACATAACTTTGATGAGGCAGAAATTACTGAAACCTTAAACTTTCTAGAATGGCTAACAAAAGATCACTTTGCTTTCTTGGGTTTTGTTGATTTAGAAATAAAGGAAGCCAAGAAAACGCATGTTATGGCGCCAGTTAAAGGTAGTGAGCTAGGTGTTATCAAGTCTCACCCTGAACAAGTTGAATTAATTGATTTTAAGAAACTCACCGCCAAAACAAAAAATGCCATTTTAAATTCTCAGCTTATTACCTTTGCTAAAGCGCCAACACGCTCAACTGTGCATAGGCCTGCCTATCCCGATTGCATTGCCATTAAACGAATTAACGAGAAAGGCGAGATTATTGGCGAGCACTGTTTCTATGGCCTCTACTCTGCTAGAGCATACACGCAAAGCCCAAATGAAATTCCGATATTACGCCGTAAGTCTGAATTTGTACTCGAAAAGTCGGAACTAAACGTTAATGATTATCGCGGAAAAGAATTAATTCAATTACTTAGCGTGTACCCTCGTGATGAATTATTCCAGATTGATCAAAATATGTTATTTGATAATTTGATGGGGACATTGTTTGTTCAAGAAAGGCGTCAATCACGATTATTTATGCGCGAAGATACGTTTGGGCGCTTTGTTACGTGTTTGGTCTATGTTCCAAGAGAGATTTACAACACCGCAATACGTATCAAAATCCAAACCATTTTAATGGATCATTTTCATGGCCAGGATGTTGAATTTAATACCTTTATTTCAGAATCTGTTCTCGCTAGGACACAAATAACTATCAAGTTAGACCCAGAAGAAAAGCAATGCTTCAATATTAAAGAGCTTGAAGAAAAAATTATTGCAGTCACACAGTCGTGGGAAGATGATTTAGAAACATCTTTATTTGAAAGTTATGGCGAAGAAGTCGCTAATGTTTATATCAATAAATATCGTAGTGCCTTTTCCTCAAGCTATCGGGAAGAATTTTCTCCAAGACGGGCGTCTATCGATATCGAACATATTGAAAATGTCTCGAAAGGCCAGCACTTAGGCATGAGTTTTTATCGCGCTTTAGACGAAAGCGAAGAGTTTCTGCATTTTAAATTATTTCATGCTGACCAACCCGTTACACTCTCTGAGGTGATGCCTATTTTCGAAAACATGGGTTTTAGAGTGATCGGTGAACACCCTTACGAATGTGTTGATCGAGAAGGTCGCACAGTCTGGATTCATGATTTTATGCTGACAGCTAACTCTCATAAAATCATCGATATAAATAAAATTAGAAAGAGTTTCGAATCACTATTTTTAAAAGTTTGGGAGGGTAATGCCGAAAATGATTCATTCAATCGCTTAGTAATCTCGGCATATATGAACTGGCGACAAATTGCCATGCTTAGATCTTACGCCCGATATATGCGTCAGGTTCGCGTCAGCAACTCTCAACGGTTTATCGCCAACACGGTTGTTTCCAATACCAATATTTCAGCGTTATTGGTCAATTTATTTGAATCACGATTTAATCCGGAAATTGAACAATCTTTATCTAGTGCCAAGTGCGAGAAAATTGAAGCTGATTTCCTTGCTGCTTTAGATGATGTACATAATTTATCTGAGGATAAAATTCTTAGGCTTTATCTCGATTTAATCAAAGCGAGCATGCGCACAAATTACTTCCAGAAAAATGAAGAGGGTGACTATCGTTATGATATTGCGTTTAAGTTCCACCCAAGATTAATTCCAAATGTACCTTTGCCTGTACCCATGTATGAAATATTTATTTACTCGCCGCGTATTGAGGGTGTTCACTTAAGAGGCGGCAAGGTTGCTCGTGGTGGTTTACGCTGGTCAGATCGTTATGAGGATTATCGCACTGAAGTGCTTGGCTTGGTCAAAGCACAGCAGGTTAAAAATGCCGTTATTGTTCCGGTGGGAGCTAAAGGTGGTTTTGTTGCTAAGCGCTTGCCAGAAGATCGTGAGGGTTTCATGAAAGAAGGTATTTCATGTTATCAGGTATTTATTCGTGGTTTATTGAGTGTGACCGATAATTTGGTAGATGGTGAGGTGGTTAAACCAGAAAGTGTTGTTTGTCATGATGATGATGACTTCTATTTGGTTGTCGCAGCAGATAAAGGCACAGCGACATTTTCTGATATCGCGAATGAGATATCGCTGTCAAAAGGCCATTGGTTAGGTGATGCGTTTGCCTCGGGCGGAAGCCAAGGGTATGACCATAAGAAAATGGGTATAACAGCGAAAGGGGCCTGGGTGTCAGTTCAGCGGCACTTTAGAGAACTAGGGCGCGATATTCAAACCACGCCTTTTACGGTCATTGGTATTGGTGATATGGCTGGCGATGTATTTGGTAATGGGATGTTATTGTCCCCCTGTACTAAATTGGTTGCAGCGTTTAACCATATGCATATTTTCTTTGATCCTGATCCTGACCCAACAAAGAGTTTTGAGGAACGTAAACGTTTATTTAACTTACCTCGCTCTACTTGGGATGACTATAACAAGGAGCTTATTTCTAAGGGGGGTGGAGTATTTTCCAGAAATGAAAAATCTATAAAACTTTCAACACAAATGCAGAGTTTCCTTGGCACATGTGAAAAGCAAATGGCGCCGAATCAATTGATTAATGCCACGTTAAAAGCCCAAGCTGACTTGCTTTGGATCGGGGGCATAGGTACTTACGTCATGGCATCGACTGAAACACATGCGGATGTAGGGGATAAGGCGAATGATTCCCTGCGAATTACCGGTAAAGAGCTTAATGTGAAAGCAGTAGGTGAGGGCGGTAATCTGGGGATGACCCAGCTTTCAAGAATCGAATATGCTTTAAAAGGTGGCTTATTAAATACTGACTTTATCGATAATGCTGCGGGCGTTGATTGTTCTGATCATGAAGTGAATATCAAGATACTATTAAATGAAATTCTTGTTAATGGCGACTTAACCGAAAAGCAGCGTAATAAGTTATTGTCGGGTATGACGGAAGCCGTTTCAGATTTAGTGCTTAAAAATAATTACCGGCAGACACAAGCGATTAGCATTGCGCATAAAGATGCCTTGCCACGAATGGAAGAGTATAGACGTTTAATAAATTCCATGGAAAATGCAGGAAAATTAAATCGTACACTCGAATTTTTGCCATGCGATGAAGATATAACTGAAAGAAAGTCAACGAATAAAGGCTTAACAAGGCCTGAATTGTCAGTGCTGATTTCATATGTCAAAGGTGATTTAAAAGAAACCCTTAATAGCTCAACATTGCCCGATGAAATTCATCTTTCTGAAGAAATAAAAGAAGTGTTTCCTGTTCAAATTACCCGTAAATATAATAAAGAGCTGCTTAACCATCGTTTAAGGCGTGAAATTATTTCAACCCAGGTTGCAAATGATATGGTTAACCATATGGGGATTACTTTTGTTGAGCGTTTAAAACAGTCAACAGGCGCAACGCCTTCATCTATTGCGCTTGCATATATTATCGCGCGTGATGTATTTGATTTAGAACAATGGTGGCAAGAGATTGAATCGCTTGATCACAAAGTACCTAGCTCGCTTCAATTACAAATGATGTCTGGTTTAATGAGTCTTATTAGGCGCGCATGCCGTTGGTTGATCCGAAACAGAAGAAGTGAGTTAAATGTTGTTGAAAACATGGATCGCTTCAGAGAAGGCATACGCAAAATAGCTAAATGTTTACCCGAGTTTTTAACGGGTTCATCGAAAGAAACATTTGAGTTACGTTTTAATGAGCTTGTTGAGAGCGGTGTATCAAAAGAACTGGCATCGACTGTCGCCGGGGCGAATCATTTATATGCCGCTCTAGGTATTATAGAGGCGCATCAAGAAGGCGATGGTAAATTAGAATCTGTTGCCAGTATCTATTATTTACTCGGTAACCGTCTTGACCTTTCATGGTTTGGTCATCAGATAAACACTCTCACGCCGTTAACCCATTGGCAAGCGCTTGCTCGTGAAGCATTCAGAGAAGATTTAGATTGGCAGCAACGTGCCCTGACAGTTGGCTTGTTAAAGTTGAAAACCGAGTCTCAAACTATAGAAGAGCAAGTTGATAGCTGGATGGCGCAGCATAGTGATTTAATTGATCGCTGGAAGCAAATGTTGACTGAGTTTAAGGCTAGTGAAGATGCAGAGTTTTCAATGTACTCTGTCGCTCTCAGAGAGCTATTAGATTTGGCTCAAAGTACGGTTCACGCACTACCAAAATAAACTTTGTTTACATTTTAAGATCACGCATTGAACAATTTAATTATAAATTTGCTCAATGCGTTTAGATAAGCGAAAATGGCGGCTTTTTTAGACCTCTTGGGGAGAATTAAATGCCGTCACGTCGTGAACTAGCGAATGCAATTCGTGCTTTAAGTATGGACGCTGTGCAAAAAGCTAAATCCGGTCATCCTGGTGCACCAATGGGAATGGCTGATATAGCCGAAGTCTTATGGAACGGTTACTTACAACACAACCCTTCTAACCCTCAATGGGCGAACAGAGACCGTTTTATTCTTTCAAATGGTCACGGCTCAATGCTTATTTATTCTCTTCTTCACTTAAGTGGTTATGATCTTAGCATCGAAGATCTTAAAAACTTCCGTCAACTGCATTCAAAAACACCTGGCCACCCTGAATATAGTTATACTCCTGGTGTTGAAACAACAACTGGCCCGCTAGGCCAAGGTATTTCTAATGCAGTTGGCATGGCCTTGGCTGAAAAAATACTTGCAGGTCAATTTAATCGTGATGGTCATGATATCGTTGACCATCACACCTATACGTTTGCTGGCGACGGCTGTTTAATGGAAGGGATTTCGCACGAAGTTTGCTCCTTAGCCGGCACTTTAGGGCTTGGCAAGTTAGTCCTGTTCTATGATGATAACGGCATTTCAATTGATGGCGAAGTAGAAGGTTGGTTTACTGACGACACACCTAAACGTTTCGAGTCTTATGGCTGGCACGTCATTCCTAATGTCGATGGTCATGATTCAGATGCCATTAGCGCTGCAATTGATTCAGCACGAGCGAATACTAATCAACCCACCATCATTTGTTGTAAAACAATTATCGGTTTTGGTTCACCTAATAAAGAAGGAAAAGAGGATTGTCATGGTGCGCCTTTAGGGGATGAAGAAATTCAAGCGACGCGTAAGCGTTTAGGCTGGGTTCACCCCGCATTTGAAATACCAGAAGATATTTATTCTGAATGGAATGCAGCAGCAAAAGGTGAGTCTTTAGAAAAAGACTGGAATGTTAAATTCGAAGCGTATAGAGCTGCTTTTCCTGAACTTGCCAGCGAGTTAGAGCGACGCTTAGCAGGCAAGCTGCCAGAGAATTTCGCACAACAAGCACAAGATTATATTAATCAGTGCCAAGCTGATGGCACCACCATCGCTAGCCGTAAAGCATCGCAAAATTCTTTAAATCAATTTGGCCCATTATTGCCTGAAATCCTGGGCGGTTCAGCTGATCTTGCAGGCTCTAACTTGACCATATGGGATGGTTGCAAAGGTGTGACTCGTGAAGACGCTAATGGTAACTATATTTACTATGGTGTGCGTGAGTTTGGCATGTCTGCCATTATGAATGGCTTGGCCTTACACGGTGGATTTATTCCCTATGGCGCAACATTTCTGATATTTATGGAGTACGCACGTAACGCTGTCAGAATGTCTGCATTAATGAAGCAGCGTGTTATCTATGTTTTCACTCATGACTCGATTGGTTTAGGTGAAGATGGCCCAACACATCAACCAATAGAGCAAGTTTCAAGTTTGCGTTTAACACCGAACATGAACTTATGGCGTCCTTGTGACACCGTTGAGTCGGCAGTTGCCTGGAAGCATGCAATTCAGCGCGAAGACGGCCCAAGCTCACTTATCTTCTCTCGACAAAATCTTGTGCATCAAGAAAGAACGACGCAACAAGTAGCCAATATTGAAAAAGGTGCTTATATATTAAGTGACTCCGAAGGTCAGCCAGATTTAATATTGATTGCGACGGGCTCAGAAATTGGTTTAGCACAAGAGGCTGCTAGCAAACTTAGGCAGTCAGGGCACAAGATCCGTGTTGTTTCCATGCCGTCTACAGATGTGTTTGATCAGCAAAATGCAGAATACAAACAGAGTGTCTTACCGCTGGAAGTCAGTGCACGAATTGCTATCGAGGCATCAATGGCCGATTACTGGTATAAGTATGTCGGTATAGATGGCCGCGTAATCGGTATGACAACTTTTGGTGAATCTGCACCTGCTAATCTGCTATTTGAAGAATTTGGCTTCACGGTTGATAATATATTGTTTGTTGCTGACGAATTACTTTAATCGCGTTATTGGCTCTAGAGTACTGGATTAAATACATGAGATTGACTCAATGACCTACCGAGTTGCAATTAATGGCTATGGTCGAATAGGTCAATCAGTACTTCGTGCTTACTATGAAAAGCGCCTCTTGGGAGGCGCTGAATACCCATTCAAAATTGTGGCGATCAATGAGTTATCAGATATTGAAACTATTGCTTATTTGACTCGTTATGACACGACCCATGGTCGATTCCCCCTAAAAGTAGATATTCAAGGTGATGATGCGCTATTAATCGATAACGATGAAATACTTGTTTCGCGTCATGATGATATTTCTTCTCTGCCTTGGTCTGAACTGAATATCGATATGGTGCTTGAATGTACAGGCACATTGAGCACAAGAGCATTAGCTGAAAAACACATTGAATCGGGCGCACAACGTGTTTTGTTGTCTCAACCCGGAGACGAGTCTGTTGATAGAACCATCGTATATGGTTTTAACCATCAAGACATACTTGGTAGTGAGACCATTATTTCTAATGCTTCCTGTACCACCAATGCAATATTACCCTTGATAGCGATATTGAATGATGCGTTTCAGATTCAATTAGGCTCACTGACCACGATTCATTCTGCGATGAATGATCAGCCAACGATAGATGCGTATCATCACCATGACTTGCGTCGCACTCGAAGTGCTATGCAAAATGTAGTGCCTGTAGAAACTGAGCTTGCAAAAGGAATAGAGCGTTTTTTACCCGAAATGAAAGATAAGTTAACGGCGACGGCATTGAGGGTACCCATCATTAATGTTTCGGCCATTGAGTTAAATGTTATTGTCTTGAATGAAACCTCGATAGAGTATGTTAATACTTTATTAAAAGATAAAGCTCAGTCTGATTGTTTTAATATGCTTGCTTATACCGATCAACCGCTTGCATCTTCTGATTTTACGCATGAGCTACATTCAAGTGTGATAGATGGCAGCCAAACTCGAGTGGTGGGTGGAAAATTAATCAAACTATTAACGTGGTTTGATAATGAGTGGGCATATGCGAATCGAATGTTAGATGTGGCAGCGCACTGGTTGCACAAAAAAGAACATTAATTATTAATATTTATTTAGAAGCAGGAGATAGCATGAACGTTATCAAAATGACCGACTTGGATCTTAAAGGGAAGCGCGTTCTTATTCGTGAAGATTTAAATGTACCGGTTAAAAATGGGAAAGTAAGTAGTGATGCAAGGATTCGCGCATCCTTGGCAACGATTGAATTTGCGTTGAATGCTGGTGCTAAGGTGATGTTAATGTCGCATCTTGGCCGGCCGGTCGAAGGTGAATACGAAGAAAAGTTTTCGCTGGCACCCGTCGCAGAGCACCTATCTACGCTCCTTAATAAACCTGTCAGGCTGATAAAAGATTGGGATGCTCAGCCTGATCTAAATGATTCTGATGTTGTGTTGTTTGAAAATGTGCGTTTTAATTCTGGCGAAAAGAAAGATAATGAAACGCTATCAAAGGCTTATGCAGCCCTATGCGATATTTTTGTGATGGATGCCTTTGGTACGGCTCACAGAGCCCAGGCTTCAACTCACGGTGTAGCTAAATTTGCACCGGTTGCATGTGCCGGCCCATTATTGGTTGCTGAGCTAGAGGCCTTGGCAAAAGCTTTGGATAAGCCTAAACGACCTTTAGTTGCCATTGTTGGTGGCTCGAAAGTATCAACAAAATTAACGGTCCTTGAGTCGTTATCAGATATTGCCGATCAGCTTATTGTTGGTGGCGGTATTGCCAACACCTTTTTAGCCGCTGCGGGTTTTCCAGTAGGCAAGTCTCTTTTCGAGGAAGCGTTATTAGATAGTGCAAAATTATTAGCAAATAAAACAGAGATACCACTACCCACAGACGTAGTTGTTGGTAAAGCGTTTTCTGAAACAGCGCAAGCAACATTAAAAAAAGTATCTGACGTTTCTGATGATGATATGATTTTTGATATTGGGCCTGATTCAGCTAAAGCATTTTCAGACATATTAAAAAATGCGGGCACAATTATCTGGAATGGCCCTGTTGGGGTGTTCGAATTTGATCAATTTTCTGCGGGTACTCGGACTTTATCGCTCGCGATTGCTGACAGCAGTGCATTTTCTATTGCCGGTGGCGGTGATACATTAGCCGCAGTTGATAAATATAATATTGCGGATAAGATTTCTTATATCTCAACAGGTGGTGGTGCTTTTCTGGAGTTTGTTGAAGGGAAGATATTACCTGCAGTCGCGATTTTAGAAGTACGCGCAAAGGCTTAACTTATTAATTTTTAAAGGAGAAGAAAATGGCGTTAATTAGTATGCGACAGCTGTTAGATCATGCTGCTGAATTTGGTTACGGTGTTCCTGCATTTAATGTAAATAATCTTGAACAAATGCGTGCCATCATGGAAGCAGCAGATCAAACCAATAGTCCGGTCATCGTTCAGGCATCTGCAGGTGCCCGTAAATATGCAGGGGCACCATTTTTAAGACATCTTATACTGGCTGCTATTGAAGAATTTCCTCATATTCCTGTCTGTATGCACCAAGATCATGGTACATCACCCTCAGTGTGTCAGCGTTCTATTCAATTAGGGTTTTCTTCTGTGATGATGGATGGCTCTTTGCGAGAAGATGGAAAAACCCCAGCCAGCTATGAATATAATGTTGATGCCACTAAACGAACCGTAGAAATGGCACATGCCTGTGGTGTCTCTGTCGAAGGTGAGCTAGGTTGTTTAGGGTCTTTGGAGACAGGGCAGGCGGGTGAAGAAGATGGTATTGGTGCGGAAGGTATTTTAACTCATGATCAGATGCTTACAGACCCGGAAGAAGCTGCTGACTTTGTGTCTAAAACAGGTGTAGATGCTTTAGCAATTGCATGTGGTACCAGCCATGGTGCATACAAATTTACACGCCCACCCACTGGCGATATTCTTGCTATCGATCGTATTAAAGCGATTCATAAACGAATCCCAGGAACCCATCTTGTCATGCATGGCTCTTCTTCAGTCCCTCAGGATTGGTTAGCCATCATTAACGAATATGGCGGTAAAATTCCAGAAACATATGGTGTGCCTGTTGAGCAAATTTGCGAGGGTATCAAGTATGGTGTACGAAAAATAAATATTGATACAGATCTTCGTTTAGCTTCAACAGGTGCTGTCAGGCGCTTTATGGCTAATAACCCGGCAGAATTTGATCCTCGTAAGTACCTGAAAGAAACAGTCACAGCCATGAAAAATATTGTGATTGCACGTTATGAAGCGTTTGGTACAGCAGGGCATGCAGATAAAATTAAAGCCCTAAGCCTGGATGCTATGTTTGAGTGTTATGAGTCCGGTTCTCTAACGCCAAAAATAAGCAAATAAAGCTATATTACCTAAAGAGCGCAAGTTATTTGCGCTCTCATTTTAAATATTCAAATGCCCTTCTCGAACATCACCCCAAAAAATTACTTATAAGCTGTTACATGTCGCACACTATTAAATTTATTGGATAGTCTGCGTTGCAATTGCATGCTATAAAAGCACAATACAAACAATTCTAAAATACCTTATGACATGGAGTTTGAATGCGCTCTCAGGCAACTCACATTAAGAAATGGATACCACTTTGTTTGCTGGGATTAGTCAGTTTAGTTTTATCCGCTTGCGGTGGTAGCAAAAGCTTCGATATACCTGAACCTCTAACTGACACAGTAAGCCCTACAGTAGATAATTCCTTTCCTAACGAGGTAGAATCAGAAGATTTTGAAGTTGATTTCAATGTAGAAATTATATTTAGCGAGCTAATGAATAAAAGCTCTTTAACAACCGAAAGAGGAATAAAGTTATTCTCAGGAAGAAGCGATTTAGAGTCGGGAATTGGCCTCGAAGAAAGAGCGGTCGATATTTTCTTTTCGGTTGTACCTCTAATCTCTAACGACTTGATAAGCGATAAAGAGATCGTAATTCCTGCAACTAAAGCAATGTTGAAGCACTCTAGTGGACGTTTCGCTCTAAATACCGAGTACACTGTGATTGTTGATAATCCAGCAAGAGATCTGGTTGATGATGATTTGGATACCGAAGAAGATGAACGCAATTTTATATCAGAGACTAATATTATTGATTTTATTACCGAGGAAGGGGAATGGAAGCAGAGTAAAACCATTCCCAATATAACCATTGAAGACAAGGGGACTATCACCGAAAGCTTAGTTAGCGTTTCCGCTAACCAGTTTTCTCCAAGGCTTATTGCAAATGCAAGAGGCGATACTTTTTTGATCTGGCGCCAAGAAGCCACGCCTGGAATTAATCAATTATGGGCGAGTCGCTATACAGTTAATAATAAGCAATGGGGTTTAAGTAACGAATCAGAGATTTATTGCTCCAATGATAATGATATATGCGCTAATTCACACTTGATTAGTGAGATTTCTAGTACCTCGGTGAATGATTATGATGTTGATATTAATGAACAGGGTCATTTGGCGATTGTCTGGTCACAAGCGGCTAAGCAAGGTGACTTTGTTTCTATTTGGGCGTCCATATTCGATGGAAAAAACTGGAATACGGTATCAGAAATAAATAATACAGGGTTTCTGAAAACCGGAAATGCAGAATCACCTGCTATAGCATTAGATAGCAATGGAAATGCGGTGAGTATTTGGCGAGAGTACGATGGTCAATATTCACGAATCAAAACCAATATTTTTAAAGTGGGGGATGGGGCTGTTATTTCCAGTGGGCAGTGGGTAGAAGCTCCAGTCTTTATTGATACGCATTCTCAGGTGGTGAGTAAAAACCCTAAGCTTTCAATGAATGATCAAGGGGTAGCCATTGCTGTATGGGAGCAAAACACCTCTGGATTGTATCAAATTTATAGTAATCACATAAGATTGAATCAAAGTAATGATTGGATAGGCCCGGAAAGAATAGATAATATAAGTTCTACAAATCCAGAATTCGGAATAGGTAATTCATCTCTTCCCATAATTGCTATTGACCAAAATAACGATGCAATAGCTATTTGGCTAAAATATGACGGTCAGAGAAATAACGTTTGGTTCAATCGTTTTACGGGTAGCTGGGGTGAACTTGCAAACTATCTGGAAGGCAGTAGGTTGGGTGATGCAAGCTATCCAGGCTTAGCAATAGGTAAAAATAATCGAGTACTCGCTTACTGGGTGCAAGAAGATACAGCGGAAAACTCGCGCTCACTTTTTACAAGTTTCTTTACTGCATTGACAGGGTGGGAATCAGGCCGCTTAATGGCAACAGATAACAAGCTATCCAAACCTATAGCTAGTTTCGATAGGGAAGGTAATGCAGTATTGATCTGGCAAGAAGGTATCATCAGTGGTGAAATTAATACCCGCTATTATTCAAAGCGAACTGATAACTGGAATAGAGAAGAGTCACTCGCTAGCAGCAGTGCTGATGTTTCGTTAACGCCATTACTTGAAGATGGTCGTTTCTTAACAACCTGGGTTAATGATTATCGTCTCGAGTCAGTGCTCTTTAGTGACTAGAAAAAGAAATGTTTTTTCCTTCGATATGGGCTGACGTTAAATCTATTTGGTATTCTTCGCCATCTTTTTCTTTTTGAGTCATTTTTAATAATAACAACGGAAAATCTTTAGAAAACCATAAAAAGGTTTCCCTTTTTGCATCATTATCACGCTGTTTCTTCGCTAAGATGCTGTTTAGCTTTCCAAAGCGTGTATCGATTATCTCGCTACCTATGACGATAAACTGACTTTCTCTGAGCTTACCTTTATGAGCAATATTATAATTCATAAGCTGCTTTTGTTTGTCTACATCAAGTAATAACTGTAATTGATAAGATAAGCGATCATAAGTGTTTTCAGGTATATTCAACAACTGCCAGTTGTTTTTTTGAAGAGTGCTCGTTGCTGTATTTTCTACCCAGTCAAAACTGACCTGCCTTTTTCTGTCTGAGATTAAAAAAGCGGAGAGTTTGTAGTTGTAGCCTAAAGGTTTGATACCTGCCTCACTTGTTACAACAAGGCTGCTTTCTTTTATATCCGCAATAAAAGAATCAACCTCAAACGTATATAACCACTTATTCGCATCAAGTTTTTTTAAAGAACGGGTCGCTTTACCATCAATACTTACCCCCCTTTTTATTTTAGCTGTATAAATAGCCGTATGTTCTTGTAATTCAACAGCTGAAACAGAAAAGCTAGTAAAAGAAACAAGGCTGCCTAATAACAGAGAGGTAAGCATAGAAGTGTTTAAATGTAGTCTTCTCATTTTAAATTTATTTGATTTGAGCATCTAAAGACTGGCCTGTTATATCGAGACTTTCATCGCCCATTAAGTAAAGGTAAAGAGGCATGATTTCGTCTGGTGAAGGGTTATTCATTGGGTTTTCAGCAGGGTAAGCATCAGTTCGCATATTGGTTCTAGTCGCGCCGGGGTTGATGCAATTAACTCTAACGCGGTGGTCATTTTCATCCAGCTCATCAGCCAATACTTGAGCCAAGCCCTCAGTCGCAAATTTTGATACTGAATAGGCTCCCCAAAAAGCACGGCCTTTTCTGCCTACGCTCGAGGTCGTAAAAATAATAGAGGGTGTTGGTGCTTCCTTTAGTAAATGTAAAAAACTTTTAGTTAACATAAATGCTGAATTAATATTTACCTGCATCAGTTTTTCCCAAACAGGCACTTCATACTGGTCGATGCTGGTAAGCGATCCCAAGAGTGAAGCGTTATGCAGGATGCCATCCAAATGGCCGAAAGCATCCTGAATGGACACCGCTACATCTATATAATCTTTTTCTACCGCGCCTTCTAGGTTTAACGGAATGATAGCTGGTTGAGGCCATCCATTTTGCTCAATTTCATCATAAACTTTTTCTAATTTAGCTATCGTTCTACCTAGTAAAATGACGGTAGCGCCATGTTTGGCATAGCTTAATGCAGCTGCCTTGCCTATGCCATCGCCAGCCCCTGTAATGAGAATGACTTTGTCTTTTAATAAGGTATTCGAAGCTAGGTATTGAAACATTGGTAATTATCTCTAAGGACTTAATTCATATTAAGAGTGTGATTGAAAATTGATAGCCTACTTGATCTTCAGCCTATATTATAATGCGCAATAAGTTTAACTGACTAAGCTAATCTAGCGCTTATAGGGTTGTTTAGCTTTCGGTTATTGAGAACTGTGTTAACGTTAAGAGATTAAATTATGTCAATTCAAACCATAACAATCAATCAAGCATTTGATGCGCCACTAAAACAAGTCTTCGCTACTTTAAGCGATCATGAGAAATTCGGGGAAATATGTGGCATTAATATGACTCGTATCAAAGATGGTGCTGAACATTTGAATGGCCTAAACTCGGTTAGAGAAATCAAAATAGGTATTCTGCCATCCTTTCAAGAAACTATTAATAAATTTATAGATAATGAAAGAATAGAATATAAAATCACCCAAGGAAGCCCCATCAAAAATCATTTGGGGGTGCTTGTTTTTTCTGAAGCTAAAGGTAAAACACATTTAAACTATACCATTGAGCTTGAGTCAAAAATTCCATTTACCACTTTGCTGATTAAATCTGCTTTAAGCTTCGGCATTAGAAATGGGCTGAAGCGTTATGCCCGCTCTTTAAAAAAATAGATAGTTTACGGGAGGTGAATACTAAAAACGCCTCCCCCTAAATTCCCACCATTTGAAAGTTTAATCGAACCTTTTCTGTCGCCTTGAATGTGCAGGCGAGTAACCATTTCAGCAAAATAAATACCCAAACTAGTACTACCCGTTTGAAAATTAATATTATTCAGGATTTCACCCGGTGCTGATTCAAGCAATAAACTAGGGTAGCCTTCTCCATCATCGTGGATTTCAATCACTAAGTAATTGTTCTCTTCTTTAGCAATAATTTCAATTGCTGATTTTGTATATCTTGATGCATTATTAAGCGCATTATTGAGAACACCCATTACAATTTCTCTGTCAAAGTACCAAGCAAAACTTTCATCTGCTGAAATCGTTAGGCTTATTTTTTTATCTGTAAGCATCGGAGCATAATGCGCGACCTGTTCCTCTAATAAATCACTCAAAAAGTATTCATCAATATGAAGAGTGAGCATTTTATTTTGCAATCTATATAAACCGAGAAGTTGGATTAAATAACTATTAACGCGCTCTGCTTCATACTTAACGGTTGTGGTATTGTTTTTTTGCTTCCAGTCGTCGGGTAACTCTTCACACATTTGATCGACAGAATGCAGTAGCATACCCAAGGAGTTTTTCATATCATGAACTGCTGAAGCGATTATTAACGAGAAGTCTGGTTGTTTGGTTTCTTTTGAGCTCATAATTTCGCCTCAATATGGCCATTAATTTTATTAGATAGTTTTACTAACGATTTATTTAAGAAGTTCATGCGCTTATATTGATTATGTTGCTCTGGTATATGTTCTATACGTTTTAGGCAATCTCTGGCTTTTGATAACGCCATATGATCTTCATTGCTCTCGTATAATTTTATGAGTACCTGAACTAAGTTTAAATTCAAAGCAGCATGCTTAGGCGTAAATGATAGTGCCGACTCTATTGATTCTACAGCAGACTTCAGATCACCTTTCTCGAATAACTTGATACCCGACTTATTTAATTCTTTAGCCTGTTTACGTGCAATCAGGCTCTCTGGTTCATCCATTAAGTTTTCTATTTGTTGAAGGACAACTGCATCCTCTTCAAACTTTTTGGCAAGCGATATTAATAGTTTTTCAGCTCTGGCAGGTTGATTCATAGAGTAGAGTGTTTTGGCAAACTCTAAGCCGACTTCTGATGTTAAGTTATCATCCTCGATAATACACTCAGCTTGGTGAAGCTTTTTTTCTGCGTGTTCTGACTGATTTTGACCAGTAAACACCCGGGCTTCAATTAAGCTTGAGTTAATGCAAGCATTTTCATCAAGAGAGAATTTATTCGTAATTGCTTCTAATACAGAAATAGCTTCATCCGCTCGGCTTTTACCTTCAGGTGATAAATCTCCTTCGCACCAATCAGAAAGGCTTCTACCTAGGTTTAAGTAATTATCCACCTTGTCATAGATTGAATGCTCTCCATATTTTATTGCATGCCTAAAGGCTTGCGCGGCAGACTCTATATCTTGGTTCTTATGACAAATACTGCCAAGTTTTTCTTGCCGAGGGATCATGCGAGGAGACAAAGAAACAGCAATTTGTAATGATTCTTGAGCTGTTTTAGATTGGCCTAGTTTTAAATAACAATCAGATAAACCGTCGTAGGCTTCAACCATGTTAGGGTTGATTGCAATAGCGGATTCAAAATTCTCAATAGCCTCTTTATAACTCTGATTCATCATAAAAGCTTGGCCTTTACCCAGAAGAGCCCAAGGTAATTCTCGGTTTTTTAAAACAGTGTCATAAATTTTAATCGCGTTTAATGTATCGCCCAGCTTTAAATAAAGCGTCCCGAGTGTTTGGTAACACCATGACTGGTAACGTGTTTTATGATCGAGTTCTGAATGACAAAGGGTAATGGCTTTAGCATAGTTTTCAAGATCAATTTCTTTATTAATAGGTTTAAGGGTTTTTTGTTGTTTTAGTAGGCTGCCAAGTCGTTTTTCAAGCGCGGTTCGGGTAATGGGCTTGGCTATGTAGGCGTCGGGCTGGTATTCACGAGCACCCAGAACAACGTCTTTGGCGGTTTCAGCCGTAATCATAATAAAAAGGTGGGTATGTTTTATTCGCTTGCTCACCTTAAGGGCTTCGAGGATTTGTTGACCGTTTTTTCCTTGTCCGAGATTAAAGTCACATAGAATAATGTCATAAAAATTAAAACGACATTTATCCATCGCATCTTCAGCTGAACTGGACATATCAACATGATATGCGCCAAAAGACGATAACATGAGCCTAAGAGATGATCTGAAATTCTCAAAGTCATCTATTATTAAAAACCTTAACTTAGGGTATAGTTTTTCAAGATTGATAGGTTTCAGAGTGCTTCCCCTAGTTCTTTGAGGATTCAGATTCTAAATAAGTCAAAATCTCATCAACAAGTTGATTTATTGAACTTAAACGCTTTTGAGTTTCTATATAGCTATCTTCGACACGCTGCGTTGTAAACCAAGTGAATGTTGAACCAAATAAAGCTAAGGCAAGAAATAACGTAATGATCACTTGTGGCCATGAAATATGCTGGGTTTTAAGCTTTAGCTCCTCTTGTATTAAGCTTGTTTGCGCAAGTTCAATTTTAAGAGCGCGATTTTCCTCGTGTAATTCTTCATAAGCTGTTTCTAGAGTAGATAGTCTCGCCAGAATTTTACTATGACTTGTTTCTCTTATATTCGTTTCAAGATTTCTCTGTACTTCTTGGTATATGGTTGGGACATCATTTTCATCGTGTTTATTTAAGCAAATCCGGCTGATCATCAAATAGAGCTTATCACGATCTATTTGTTTTGAAATAACGCCAGCGGCCCCTAAAGCATGAGCTTCTTCATAATACTTATGAGCGTGTTGAGAGGTATACATAATGACTGGTATATGCTGAGTATCCGGATTGCTTTTTATTAGCTTCAATGTCTCGAAGCCATCAATACCCGGCATTAAGTGATCGAGGAAAATGAAATCAGGATGGAACCATGTTAGCTGCGAAATTGCATCTTCACCCGATGAAGCTTGCTCACAGTGAATATCCATTTTACGAAGAATTTTGGTAAGCAGCATTCTTGAAGTAGATGAATCATCTACAACGAGGGCATTAATTTCAGGCACTCTATAATCTCGTCAGTCAGTTTTTATTGTATTCATTGAGTTTAGACATTATGAACTATAACGGAAGATATATACGTAAATAATGTCTAATTTCTCACTACTTAGTTAAATATAGTGACATTTGTATAAAAGTTTTCGCTTTTAGATATTATGGCGTTGCACCTAAGTTTGGATATCTGGATAATAGCGCACAAATTTCGACGCATTAATAAACAGAGGTGTTAAGCGTGAGTAATGAAATGATTGATAATTGTTTTTCAGATTGGAAAGCTCGTGAAGCAGCAGCGGAAGCGATGATTCCCTTAATTGGTCGTTTGTATCGTCAAAATAACGTAGTGACATCTATATATGGTCGCGCCGTTATCAATCAATCTGTTATCGGGATTCTTAAGTCTCATCGCTTTGTTCGCCAGGTTGAAGAGAAAGAGTTGTCCGTTCACGATACCTTTGCTGTATTGCAAGTTCTTGATACGCTTAATCTAGGGCATGCCAGAATCGATATCGGGAAGCTAGCTGTTCGCTATAAAGATGCTTCAGCTAATATTTCGTTAGACGGTTTTTTAAGAAATGAACTTTCTGCTATTGTGGGTGTCTACGATAGCGAAGCGAGTGCAGCGAAGAGTCAAGAGACTAAAGATGTTGTTCTATATGGTTTTGGTCGAATTGGTCGTTTATTAGCAAGAATTTTAATCGAAAAAGCGGGCGGTGGAAACAACTTAAGATTGCGCGCCATTGTTGTCAGAAATGGTGGTGCAGCAAATGATCTTGAAAAGCGAGCCAGCCTGTTAAGACGGGATTCAGTCCACGGCTCATTCGAGGGTACTATTTCTGTTGAAGCAGAGACTAATACCTTGATTGCAAATGGCAATCGAATTCAAGTTATTTATTCTGCCGGCCCTGATCAAGTTGATTACACTGAATACGGTATTAATAATGCGATTGTAATTGATAATACCGGCATCTGGCGTGATGAAGCTGGTCTTGGTTTACATTTGAAATCAAAAGGTGTGGCAAAAGTTCTATTAACCGCGCCAGGCAAAGGCGATATCAAAAATATCGTATATGGCATCAATAATAATCAAATTAAAGATACTGATGCAATTTTATCCGCTGCATCGTGTACGACAAATGCGATTACCCCCGTGTTAAAAGCAATTGATGACAAGTTTGATATTATCGATGGACATGTAGAGACGGTTCACTCATACACAAATGATCAAAACTTAATTGATAATTACCATAAAGGCAGCAGAAGAGGGCGAAGCGCGGCTTTAAATATGGTTATTACTGAAACGGGTGCCGCTAAAGCTGTTGCCAAAGCACTGCCTAAAATGGAAGGTCGTTTAACGGGTAATGCAATCCGGGTTCCTACGCCTAATGTGTCTATGGCGATATTGAACCTGAATATTACTAATGCAACATCTGTTGAAGAAGTGAATGATTACCTAAGGCATATTTCTTTGCATTCGGATCTTCAGAAACAAATAGATTATCTTACCTCTGATGAGGTTGTATCGACAGACTTCGTTGGCTCTAGAAGAGCGGGCATTGTTGACTCAAATGCAACCATCGTTAGCGGCAAAAGACTTGTTCTTTATGTTTGGTACGATAACGAATTTGGCTACAGTGCACAGGTAGTAAGAATCGCGAACCAAATGGCTGGTATAGACTACCCTTGTTTCCCTAAGGCGTAAGTCGATATATAAATCTGCGTGTTTAAAAAAACCTGGTACTCAGTACCAGGTTTTTTTGTTTTAGGTTAACTCAATCTTTGCTTGACGTCATATGTAAACCGCATTCCTTTTGGGTTGCTTCTTCCCACCACCACCTTCCTTCTCTTTCGTGCTGGTTAGGTAATACAGGTCTGGTACAAGGCTCACAGCCAATACTGATAAAACCTTTTTCATGCAACGAATTGTATGGGCATTCAGACATACGAATATAATCCCAAACTTCTTTTGAACTCCAGTTTGCGAGCGGATTAAACTTTATAAGCTTGTGCGTTTCGTTAGAGTTACCGTGATCAATTTCAATAACCGCTACTGATGACCTTGTGCTAGGGCTTTGATCTTTTCTCTGGCCAGAAATCCAAGCATCTAATGTGGCCAGTTTACGCTTAAGTGGTTCAACCTTTCTGATAGAACAACATTCTTTATGGCCATCTTCATAGAAGCTATATAAACCTTTTTCTTTAACAAAGCGTTCAAGAGACTCGGTATTGGGTGTCATGACGTCAATGTTAATTTTAAAATGCTTTCTAACCGCTTCCAAGAACTGATAAGTTTCCGGGTGGAGTCTGCCAGTATCTAAAGAAAATACGTGTAAAGGTTTGGCAAGTTTATGGGCCAACTCAATTAAGGCAACATCTTCAGCGCCGCTGAATGAAACAGCGATATTCGGAAAGTTAGTTAAGGCAAACTTAATGATTTCCCTAGGGCTTTTTTGACTTAACTCATCATTTAGTTGAGCAATACTTTCGTCAGTGACCTGCTGAGGGTCAGAGAAATTCATAGGCATATTGTTCTCTCATATAATGCAAAATTTAATCGTTTTATGTCTTGCTCAATAAATGGCAGTAGCCAAGAGCCATATTGCGATGCTTGAAAATTGAAGCAAGTGATTTTATCGTACATTTTACATTATGCAAGGCAGGTGTATTTCGTTAGAATGGCGCTCTATTGTGTTTCTTGCGCGTACACTTATATATTTAAACCTTTTTTGAAATTATGGAGTCTCATTGTGGAACTAGTCTGCCTCGATTTGGAAGGGGTTTTAATACCCGAAATTTGGATTGCATTTGCTGAGAAAACAGGCATTGACGCACTTAAGGCAACAACGAGAGATATTCCTGATTACGATGTGCTTATGCAGCAGCGTTTAAGGATACTCAATGAACATGGTTTTGGTTTAAAAGAAATTCAAGCTGTTATTTCAGAGCTTGACCCGCTTCCAGGCGCGAAAGAGTTTTTAGCGTGGTTAGCCCCAAGATTTCAAGTCATTATTCTTTCAGATACATTTTATGAGTTTGGTATGCCTTTTATGGCAAAATTAGGTAACCCAACCTTATTCTGCCATAAACTTGAAGTGAATGATGAAGGCAAAATTACAAACTACTTGTTACGTCAGAAAGATCCTAAGCGTCAATCCGTTCGAGCATTTCAATTATTAAACTATAGGGTCATTGCAGCGGGTGATTCGTACAATGATACAACTATGTTAAAACAAGCCGAAGCCGGGATTCTATTTAAATCACCTCAAAATGTAATCGATGAGTTTCCACAGTTTCCAGCTGTGCACGAATATGATGAGTTAAAGCAAGAAATCTTAAGCGTCAGCATAGAGCGAAACGATTAATTGATATTTTTATATAATTTTCCCTTAAGGAAAACGAATGACAGATAACGCGCCAGATAAGCTTTCAAAAGATGCATCACCTATTGTGCCAGCTCTGAAGGGTGAACGCATTCAAAAGCTACTCGCTCAGTCTGGCGTGGCATCGCGCCGGGAAGCTGAAAAGATGATCAGTGAGGGCCGCATTAAGATCAATGAGGCTAAAGCAGCGTTAGGTGATAGAGCCTCTCACAGTGATAAGTTATATTTAGATGGTAATCTACTAAAAATAGACAAGCCGTCATTTGATGATTATCAAGTCATTGTTTACAGCAAACCTGAAGGGGTTATTTGCTCCAATTCAGATCCTGAAGGGCGCCCAACCATTTTTGATCACCTCCCCAAACTTACTAATCAGCGTTGGATTTCAGTGGGTCGACTGGATATCAACACCTCTGGCTTATTAATACTGACAACAGATGGTGAACTGGCTAATCGTTTAATGCATCCGTCTTACCAAATCGATAGGGAATATGCGGTACGTATTCATGGTGACGTTGATGAGGCAATGCTGAAACGCTTAACTGATGGCGTTTTATTAGATGATGGTGTCGCAAAATTTACCGATGTTAGAGAGTTTGGTGGAGAAGGTAGAAATAAATGGTTTCATGCTGTTGTCATGGAAGGTCGAAATCGCGAAGTCAGGCGATTATGGGAGTCTCAGGATGTTCAGGTCAGTCGCTTAAAACGTGTTCGATATGGTTGTATATTTCTTCCTAGCCGCTTAAAAGTAGGGGCATGGGAAGAGCTAAATATGAAAGATATTAATGACCTTCGCGGTCTTGTTCAATTACCCCCTATTCGCGCAAAGAAGAAAAAGACTGTTCAGGGAAAAATAGATGATAAGCGGGCGCATAAAAAAGCGGTAAATAAAAGCGTTAAACAAGGCAAACAAGTTCAAAGAAAAAAGTATAAGAAATTTGACTAAATTTTTAAGTATTTTTCAGCCTTTTCACATAAGAAAGAACATAAGAAAGAACATAAAAAAAGAGAATAGAAGCACATCTATTCTCTTTTTTTATGTGAGAGTTTTTTGGGCTTAGCCAAGCTGAAAATTCTCAATTGAAGCTACGCTATGTTTTAGCTCACTTGAAATAACAATATTCCTGCCTTCATTCTTCGCTTTATATAACGCTTGGTCAGCTCTTGTCTGGAAGGACTCAAGTGTTTCTTCTTGATCAAAAGTTGCCGTTCCTAAACTAATCGTAAGGGGTATGATCTTGCCATTATACAGGTAACTATATTCCGCTACTGTTTTCCTGATTCTTTCAGCGACAAAAAAGGCTTGCTGTTCGTCTGTATTATCAAGTATCAATAAAAATTCTTCACCGCCATAACGAAAGCATAAATCACTTTGGCGTGCGCATTTTTTAATGGTTGCAGCTAAATCTTTTAACATGCTGTCGCCAGCGATATGTCCATAACAATCATTGATCGCTTTAAAGTGATCAACATCCAGCATAACAATTGAAAGTGGTGAGTTATGTCTAATTGATAGCTCAGCCTCTCTATGCAGACTAGCCGCCAAAGCGCGTTTGTTACCGAAATCAGTCAGCTCATCTCTCAGCGCTGCTTTTAGTGCTTGCTGATACAGCTTGGCATTTCGTAACGGGAATACCAAGGTGCTGGCAAGCTTTTCGATAATACATAATTCCTCCTCAATAAAACGCTGTTTTCTTGAGAAAGTAAGCGCGCCTAAATCTGTTTCATCCATGCTCAGATTGTACTGGCATGAATGAATGCCAGCTGTATCACCAATGTTGATTGTGTCTTGATTGCTCGCTGAGTGCGACATCTGATCAAAATCAACTACCGTCTTAACTTCGCCAGAAAAGATTTCAATAATATCTGCACAGTCGAGTGTTGTTTGAAGGCGGCGTGTTAATCGAGAAACAATATCATTGTTTTCAGATATGTTATTTGATAGATCGCGATATGTTGAAACGATTTTTGCTTTATTAAAGTCAATTGCATGATCGCTTGTTTCTTTATGCTTCATGGTGTGCTCCAGGCGCATGGTTAAGTATCGAACACTCAAGGTATAGTGAAAAATACCTTTCGATGATCAAATAACTACAAATAGCATGCCAGAAGATGAAAATAGATATTTTTCAATTGGATAAGTTGTACTTACTTTTATTCTGACACTCATTGGTCGTATTATTTTGCCGCTTAGTCAAACAAATGACGCCTTTTGAACTTATCTCATTATTATTAAGCAATTGCATGGAAAATTGGCACTGTAAACGCGATAATGCAGCAACATTAAACTTTAGTGTCTTCTTTGGAGAATTGACGAATCAATGCGTCTTAAGTCAATAAAATTAGCGGGTTTCAAGTCATTTGTAGATGCGACGACCGTAATGTTTTCAAGCAATATGACTGCAATCGTTGGTCCTAATGGTTGTGGTAAGTCAAATATCATCGATGCTGTACGCTGGGTAATGGGTGAAAGCTCTGCGAAAAACCTTCGTGGCGAGTCAATGACAGATGTTATTTTTAATGGAGCTACCGGTCGTCAACCCGTAGGGCAGGCGAGTATAGAATTACTATTTGATAATTCAGAAGGCCGTTTGAATGGCGAATATGCAGCATTCAGTGAAATATCTATTCGCCGAAAAGTCACGCGAGAAGGGATCTCTCAGTATTATTTAAATGGTTCAAAATGTCGTCGGCGTGATGTCACCGATATTTTTCTGGGTACCGGCATGGGGCCAAGATCCTACGCTATTATTGAACAGGGTATGATTTCTAAATTAATCGAATCAAAACCTGAAGATTTGAGAGTTTATCTAGAAGAGGCGGCTGGCATATCCAAATATAAAGAAAGGCGCCGTGAAACTGAAAATAGAATGAAGCGGACACAAGATAATCTTGATCGTTTGGCAGATATTAGAGACGAACTAGGTAAACAACTACAGCATTTAAAGCGCCAGGCAACTGCAGCAGAGCGTTATGCAGAATATAAAAAAGAGCAGCGTTTAAATACAGCAAAACTAAATGCCTTGCACTGGCAGAACTTGTCGGTGGATTTTGAGCAAAAGCAGGCACTGATCCATGAACATGAATTAATTATTGAAGATTCTGTACTGGCGAAAAACACCAATGAAAACCTGATCGACTCATTAAAAACCCAACTAGAAGAAGGTCAAGCCAATTTTAATTCAGTGCAAGCGAAGTATTATCAAAGTGGTGCTGAAATAGCGACCTTGGAGCAGCAACTTCAATTCCAAAAAAATCGCCTTCAGGAACAATTAAGCTCTATTCAAAGACTAGAGCAAGAATTAGCAAGCCTTAGTCTTACTGTAAGTGATGAAAAAGAACGTTTAGAAAATATAAATATCGAATGTGAAGATATCGTTATCGAACTTGAAGAGGCAGAAGCAGCCGCTGAATCACTGTCATTCAATCTTGAAATGAAATCACATGAGTTAGAGTCGTGGCAAGAGAGTTGGGAGCAATTTAATCAAAAGAATGCCTCGGCTCATCAGTCGGTAGAGGTGTCTCAAAGTAAAATTCAGGAACACGAAAGCCGAATACGCGAACTATCATTGAAGCATGAGAAACTGTTAGCTGAGCAAGACATTCTCAATGCCCAAATGAATGAAATTGATATGAGCACATTGCAAGAAGCATCCTTAATCTTAAGTGAACAGTTGGAATTGGATTGTGACAATATTGCGAATATTGAGCCTCTGATTAGGTCTGGGTCTTCCGAAATAGACGCTCTGAAACGTCAGAAAAATGAAGTCTATAAAGAATTAACTGAGCAAAAAGCTATTCTTGCTTCTCTGAATACCTTGCAGCAAGGCGTACTTGGTGACCACCCTGAAAAAGTTGATGAGTGGTGTTCAAATAATGGATATCCCAAGCCATCGCGCATGTTAAACTCAATCAAAGCATCACCCGGTTGGGAACAGGCCGTTGAACAGGTCTTAGCCGATTGGCTTGATGCTGTTGTCCTTAAGGATGATACAATAAGTGCTGCTGGCACAGATTTTTTTCAAAAAGTTGCCGGCAGCAAATTAAGTATCAGTTTCATTGAGAGTCATAATTCAGACAGTGGATCAGAAAAAACACCTACAGAGGGGCGCCTGTCAAAATTAGTCGCTGGCGCCGAAGGTTTGCTTCCCCAACTTAATTCCATTTATGCTGTAGAAAACTTATCAGAAGGTCTTTTAATTCGTAAAAAAATTAAAGCATCAGAGTCTATCATTACAAAAGATGGTTACTGGTTTGGGCAAGCTTGGTTTAAATATTACTTTCCACAAGAACAGCAAAGTGGCCTGTTAGTTAGAGCTAAAAAAATTCACGATTTAGAGCTCGGTATTGAAAAACAAGAAACCTTGTTTCATCAGCTTTCAAACAAAATTGAGATTGCTTTAGGTGAGTTATCTGAGCTGAATGAGCGATATGACGCACTAAAACAAGAAATAAGCCTTAAGGAAGTTGAGTTACGTAAGTTAGAGCAAGCCATAACAGCAGGTTTGGCAAAGCATGAGCAATTTTTAGCACGTCTTGGGCGTAACCAGGAAGATTTACTGGAAGTCAGCACTCAAAAAGAAGATATCACTTTATCCTTGGAAGAAATTCGAGCTTTGTGGCAGGAATCCATGGATCAATTAGAGAGCTTTTCAGGAGAGCGGGAAAGTCTGCAAAACCAAAAAGAACAGCTTATTTCAAGCCTGGATGAGGTAAGACGTCAATCGAAAGAGGCGCAAAATCGCGCGCATCAATTACAGCTTTCGCGTCAGCAAAAAGTTAGCCAGAAAATGCTTGTCAATCAAACTATTCAACGGTTTAGTCTTGAACTTGAGCAAGGGCAAGCAAAGATTAAAGCACTCTCTGGGTCAGATACAGTTGATGAAGAAATGATTGAAAATCTCAGCCTTCAGCTAGAAGGCCTTTTAGAAATACGCTTATTAAATGAAGGAAAATTAAATAGTGTGAGATCAAAAGTTGAAGAGTTAAACGCTTTATTAAAAGAGGAAGAGTTTAAACGTCACCATTTTGAATCACATATTTCATCAGCAAGAGAAGCTTTGACTTCATTCAGAATGGACGCACATGCTATATCGATCAATCAGAAAAATATTTTAGACAAAATAATAAGTGATGATTACACCTTAAATAATATTATCGAGCAGCTATCTAATTTGGATACTGAAAATATATTGACTGATTCTCTATCTCGGTTAGAAACTAAAATTTCCAGACTGGGTTCAATCAATTTAGCCGCTATTGAAGAGTATCAGATACAGAGTGAGCGAAAAGAGCATTTGGATGAGCAAAATGAAGATTTAATGGATGCGCTAGACACACTAATGACTGCCATTAAAAAGATAGATAAAGAAACCCGGATTCGGTTTAAAGAAACATACGATCAAGTAAATGAAGGTTTGCAGAGGTTATTTCCGAAAATATTTGGCGGTGGAAATGCTTACCTAGAATTAACCGACGATAATTTACTTGAAACAGGTGTGCAGATCATTGCACGACCCCCAGGGAAAAAGAATGCCACTATTCATCTTTTGTCGGGTGGGGAAAAGTCGTTGACCGCAATTGCCTTAATATTTGCAATATTCGAACTTAATCCAGCTCCTTTTTGTATGTTAGATGAAGTTGATGCGCCTCTGGATGATGCTAACGTTGGTCGCTTTGCTCATATTGTCAAAGAAATGTCCTCTCAAGTTCAGTTTATTTATATCTCACATAATAAAGTGTCTATGGAGAGGGCCGACCAGTTAATGGGAGTTACCATGCATGAACCCGGGGTTTCTAGACTTGTTTCTGTTGATATTGAGCAAGCAGCAGCTATGGTAGACAGTATTTAAGGATTAACGATTTGTTAATAGCTCATGCTTTTATTGAAAGCGTACTACCTTTATCACTATAATTTGAAAGAATATATTTGGGTGTTTTTCAACGCTAAAACCTGAAGCAAATAAACATACAATAAAGTGAACAAATGAATTTAAGAGATTGGTTATTTATCATTGGTGTTGTCATAATTATTGGCATTTTACTCGACGGGTATCGTCGAATGCGCTTGGCAAAAAAAGACGCCTTGAAAATGTCTCTCGATATGGGAGGTGATTTTGAAAACACACCGGTCGATGATAATTTTAATCCTGAATTACCATCAGGTGGTGCACGAATAGTATCATCCGAAGCGCTCGATACCGGTGTTGTAAAGGTTAATCCACAAGCTGATAATGTTCTCAAAGCTGTTGAGCCAGATGACTTTGAGTTGAACCATGATAACAAAATTGTAGCCGAAGCAGGCTCTCGTATAAAATCTCAAATTACCGTTGAAACGGTTAATACTACCTCTCGTAAATTACCCAAAAAAGCGGTGGCTGAAGTTGAAACCAGCAATAAAGATAATCCCGCCCTGGTCATTGTTATTAATGTTCATGCAGCGACAAAACAAGGTTTCCAAGGGCAAGATGTTAAACAGTTATTAGAAGCATGTGGCTTGGATCATGGGGAAATGTCTATCTTTCATCGGCATGAAGAGGATGACCTGTTGAGCCCAATTCAGTTCAGTGTAGCGAATGCAATAGAGCCTGGTTATTTTGATCCAGATACCTTAGATGAAATTTCAACTCCGGGTGTGAGCTTTTTTATGACCTTGCCTGGTCCTAAAGATTATAATAAAGCTTTTGAATATATGCTGGAAACTGCTCAATGTTTTGCACGAAATTTGAAAGGTGAGCTAAAAGATGAAAACTTGAGTGTGATGACGCCACAAACTATTGAGCACTCTCGACAAAGTATTAAAGAATTTAAACGCCTCGAATTATCAAAAAACAGATTTACTAGCTGATCATGGCTGTCTTTCTTACTTAAGTTATTTAGGCGTTTTAATATGGAAGATCCAAAAATAAGGCTAAAACAGCTAAAAGATGCCTTGAATCAATATAACTATCAATATTATATCTTAGATGAGTCAAGTATACCCGACAGTGAATATGACCGTCTCTTTCAAGAGCTAAAGCAGCTTGAAGATGCACACCCTAATCTTATCACTCAAGATTCTCCGACTCAGAGAGTGGGTGCAGAACCGCTTTCCGCATTTAAACAAATTAAACACAAAGTACCGATGCTCTCGCTTGATAATGCCTTTTCATATGAAGATCTTCAGCAATTCCATAAGCGCATTACAAAACTTCTCTCCGATGATGGTACTCATATCGAGATAGAGTTTACTTTAGAGCCAAAATTAGATGGCGTTGCTGTTAGTTTATTCTATGAATTTGGACGATTGGTTTATGGTGCGACCCGTGGTGATGGTAAAGTCGGTGAAGATATTACCCATAATGTTCGAACGATAAACTCTATACCGCTCATATTACGAGGCAGCGAATACCCTGAGCAGCTTGAAGTCCGCGGTGAAATTTTTATGCCATCTGCCTCGTTTGAAAATCTCAATCAAAAAGCGGTACTTGAGGGGTCAAAAACGTTTGTAAATCCTAGGAATGCTGCATCAGGAAGTTTACGACAGCTGGACTCAAAAATCACAGCGAGCCGAAAGCTTAAAATGTGTGCTTATGGGCTTGGTGTCACAAACCCTGAAAAAATCGCAGATACTCACTATGAAAGCTTGCTGAAGCTAAAAGAGTGGGGCTTCCATATTAGCGACAAGCTATCAAAAAGTAATTCAATCAAAGATTGCTTTTCGTTTTGTGAACAGTTGGGGCAAACAAGACACGCACTTAGTTACGATATTGACGGAGCGGTCTTAAAAGTTAACAGCTTTGCTTTACAAGATAAGCTCGGTTTTGTTTCGCGCTCACCACGCTGGGCTATTGCCTATAAGTTTCCAGCACAAGAAGAAATTACCAAATTACTCAGTGTTGACTTTCAAGTAGGTCGAACGGGGGTTATTACGCCCGTCGCCCGACTTGAGCCGGTATTTGTTGGGGGTGTTACTGTGAGCAATGCAACACTTCATAATATGGATGAAATAAAGCGTTTAGGCCTTAAAATTGGAGATTACGTTACTGTTAGACGTGCCGGGGATGTTATTCCCAAGGTAGCTTCTGTCGTTATAAATAAGCGAACAGAAAAAACAGAGCTTCAGGAAATAATATTACCAGAAAAGTGCCCAATATGTGATTCGCTCATTGAGGTTGAATCCACCGGTGTGCTTGCTCGATGTAGCGGCACCTTGGTTTGCCCTGCACAACTAAAAGAATCCATTAAACATTTTGCCTCTCGAAAAGCTATGGATATAGATGGGTTAGGCGACAAGATAGTTGAGCAATTGATTGATAAAAGCATAATTAAAAGTATTGCCGATCTTTATAGATTGGACGTAAATACACTTTCTTTGCTTGACCGTATGGCTGAAAAGTCGGCCAAGAAACTGGTTAATGCGATTAAACAATCCAAAAATAGACCATTAAGTAAATTTATTTATGCGCTTGGAATTCCAGAAGTAGGGGAGACGACGGCAGAGCTATTAGCTAATTATTTTATTACTTTAGATAAACTTTCTTTGTCTACGGAAGAAGTTTTATTAGAGCTAAAAGATATTGGCCCCGTTGTCGCACATAATATAGTGAGTTTTTTTCAACAAAAGATAAATAGCGATAAATTAGATCAGCTTATTGGCTTGGGTTTAAAGCCTGTTCCTCCTGAAACTGTTGAGATTGCCAAGCAAGGCTTGACTGGGAAATCCTTTGTAATTACAGGAATACTTCCTAATTTAAGTCGGGATGAAATGAGCCAAAAGCTAAAAAAAGCTGGCGCTAAAGTTCAATCAAGTGTGTCTAAAAAAACCGACTATTTGGTAGCAGGAGAGTCAGCTGGTTCAAAGCTGGCTAAAGCGATTGACTTAGGTGTTGAAATTTTATCTGAAGAATCGACACTCAGTTTGATTGAACCGCCGTAGGTATATCTGATTAGAAGCCAGTATTTCAATTATATAATTAAAATAGTGTGAACCATAGAGCGTTTCATGCCTCTATCCCTATGACTCTCATCAAGAATTTAATATGATTTCAGTCAATTCAGTATTTTGCATTTAGACTGCTAACCAATGAGCCTCGTAATGGATTATAAACCTAAATTCTGCCACTTTTTATTTTGTATCTTTACTGTAATGTTTATAACAGCCTGTGATACTGAGCTTAGTTCTGAGCCACTTGCCATCATTGGCACTCCAGCTAATACTCTTTACTATGACTCAGTATTTCAATATACCTTTGGGGTGTCTGGAGGCGAGGGGCCTTATAGATACCGCTATATTCAAAACCCTGAGGGGGAAGAAGATCAAGATTCCAGTTTTGAAGAAAATCCAGTAGAAATGAGCATAGAAGTTGTTGATGGCGCTAAACCTTCTTTTATTCTGCGCGGTACACCTAAAGTCCCGGACGGTGTTTCATTTGAAGAATTAGATAGCGGTAAGTTTAAATATGAATTAGAGGTTTCAGATGGAAATAACACCATTAAACGTGAGTTCGAATTTACCTTAAAAAAGAACAAATTAAATTTTTTAGATGATTTAACTGTTACTGAAGGTACTGTAGAAAATAGAGTAGTTGGAACATTAAATACTCAGATTGCTGTAGAAAACTCCTCTGTATGTAATCAAGTGACAGAGAATGCTCTTACAAAGAGAGTCAATGAATTTGGTGAAACTGTCTATCCATTTGCATTTCAGGTTGTTGCTGATGTTAGGACTGCTTCTAAAACGGAGATTTTTTATCGATTTAAAACTAGTTATCAGGAGTCTCAGCCAGAGAGGGCAAACAGAAATATTAGCTATGCACGCAAAGGTGTTGATTATGTTGATGCAGTTCGTTCCATTACTTTGGAAGCAAACAAAGCAAGATGTATTGCTTATATAGAATTGCTTGATGACACCGCTATTGAGGGCTTTGAATCCGTCACTATCGAATTCTATGACAGTGTCGGCGGAGCCATTGATCTTAGTGCAGCCAGTTCAACGCTCGAGATTCGAGATAATGAAATTAAACCTGAATATACCACAGCGAATATGGTCAGAAATAGAGGTGATAAGATTGTCGTCCCTATTACTCTAAACAGAGCCGTTGATTATCCTATTTCGGTAAACGTTTCGGTAGATCCAGATACCACAGCTAACAATGAGGATTTTTTACTTGAGCCCCAGAGCGGTGTCGTGAAACTAGCGCCTGGTGAGATCCAGTCATCTTATGTGATAACGTTATTGGATAATGCATCTCAAGATGCAAGTAATGCAACAAAAGACAAATCTATAACAATAACAACAGATCTGGATGAAATATTAAATGTTGAGCCCTTAACCATAGAGATCAATGAATGGGCAAGCACAAGTGATATTTCAAAAGAGATTGTTGGCAAGGATAGCGCTACAGAAAAAATAATTGATTTTACTATGGATGAAGAGGGCATTATAACTACGCTTGCTAGTGATATTAAAAACTCAGATACTGTTGTCAGGCTTAAATCATATAGGCGTGACGCAACAAATTTTGATTTTTCAATGGAGGGTGCTATTGAGCTTTCCAAGGTAGGCTTGGATTTAAAACCAGTATCAATACAGTCAAGCTTAGAAGGCGAAGGCTATAGATTATCTATCGTCCTGAATGTGAATGGTTTGTATGGTGATGTATTTCGTGGTGGCACTGACTTTGTAGTGATGAATTACTTTAGAAATAGTGGTGAATCATTTAATTTAATGTCTGTAAAACAATATGGATCAGAAGGGGATGATGAAGTTAAAGGTAGTGCTATACTGGGTTCTACGCTTTATGTTTATGGTAATACAAATGGATCTGACTTTGAAGGTACCCCTACGAATGAAACTAATTCAGGTGGAAAAGATGGTTTCATTTACTCGATCAATTTACAAAATAATCAATTTCAATGGGCAAGATTTCTTGGCACGAATGATGAGGATAGTGTTGTTGCAATTGATGTAGCTAATAGAGATATAGTTGCTGCAATATCAACAAAAACCACTGATGAAGATGTTTTTATTAGAAAACTTAATGCAAATAATGGGCAAGATCGCTTGGATTATACACCTGTAACAATCGCATCTAACAATTTAGATGATATGGCTGCTGCGATTGAATTTGATGCCAGCGCAAGCAGTTTTAGAGTGCTTTTGGATAGTGTTGCTGATTTAGACACAGACAATGAGCAAACCCCGACTTTGAGTCGGGATGTCCAATTACTTACCTTTAATTTAGATAATGAAACTCCTAGCGTAATAGCATATGCCACAGAGTTTGAGGATATAGCGAAAGGGCTAAGCACTATGCCAAGTAATTCCAACTTGATTGTCTCTGGTGAAACATTCGGGGAGTTTCCAGATAATCTTAAAAGGGGCTCTGGTGATGTAGATTTATTCACGGCTATTATTGATTTAGATAGATCTGCAGGTACTAAGCTTAATAAAAACATACAATTTGGCACTACTAAAAATGACTCAATAATTTCGGTTAAACCTGCGAGTGATACTAAATATTTTGTATTGTGGAAGGAGTCTTTTAGCAATCCTCTTTATGATACTTATCGTATATCAGCCTTTTCTATTGATGGCAAAAAGCTTAGCCGTGACCCTTAGCGTTTGCTCTTAAGCAGATCACGCGATAAACATTGGGTCACCTTACAGCAAGTTGCCGATAGGTTAACTATCCGCAGTATTGAATATACATTCCATACAACTCATTTTTTTGTTTCTTGGAAGTATTAATCTAATGTTTTATTTTCGACCAAGATGCCTTCAAACACTAAAGCTTTGTAGCCGACCACGCCGACGACATTGCCATTATCTATAACCGGTGCGCTGGCTAAACCAAAACTATCAAATAAACGGGCACAGTAGCGAACATCCATTCCAGGGGGGACGCTAACTACGGGCTTCGACATAATTTCATAAAGGTTAACCCTGTCTGGTGATTTATCTTTAGCGAGTACCTTTTTCGCAATGTCAGAAAGCATAACAACCCCGTATTCATCATGTTCATGGCGCTTTTGAATAATGACGTAACTGGCATTATTTTTTTTCATCTCGATAAGAGCTTCTTTAACGGTTTTTAATCCGTCCATTTCGAGATAGTTGCTTCTCATGACATCTTTTATTTTAACAACGATTTTTTCAGATTGGCTCATAATTCATCCTCCACACGGGCAACGATACTTTCTATTTGATGGGAAACGCCGATAGCATCTTCGACATCGAGCTGAACCGCGATACCTGTTCCAGGGCTCGTGTCAAATTCACCGACTTCGCCAATAGTTTCGAGAATATGTCGGCTTAAGTGTTCCTCAACAATAAATAAAACAACGTCACGTTGAGTCTCTAAACTTAAGCCAAAGAATGTCTTACTCTTTTTAAGACCTTCGCCGCGTGCATTATTGATCACTGTTGCACCTGTTGCACCAGCATTTCTTGCGGCTTCCATTATTTTGTCGGTTTTGTCATCTTCGACAAATACCAGTAATAACTTGAAGTGCATTCGACTCCCCTCATTTAAATATATAAATTCTGTTTATGTGTTTTGTTTTTTATGATCACGTTTTGCGATGAATTCAGTGATTTGTGCATAGGCCATAACAGACATAATAGGAAACAAGCTGGCAAAAGCGATTAAGCCAAATCCATCTATTAATGTACTCCTTCCAGGTACGGTATCAGCCAAACCAAGCCCGAGTGCTGCAACTAATGGCACAGTGACTGTTGATGTGGTGACACCACCAGAATCATAAGCAAGCGGTACGATTAGTTTGGGTGCAAAGCAGGTTTGAATAACAACAACGACGTAGCCCGAAATAATAAAATAGTGAATGGGTATGCCCGTTACTATTCTGAATGTCCCTAAAGAAATACCAATCGCCACGCCAATTGCAACGGCAATTCGAAGCCCCCAAATGCCAATCGCACCACCCGATACCTCATTGGCTTTAATGGCAACGGCGATGAGTGAAGGTTCTGCAATGGTGGTGCTAAAGCCAATTGATAAGGCAAATAAGTAGACCCAATAGTAATCAAACCATTGCAATGCTGAAGTACTGATATCTTTTCCATTGGCAATAAAGTCCGGGTCGGTAAGTTGCTGCGCCATGAGTTTTCCCAAAGGGAAGAGTGCACGCTCTAATCCCAATAAAAAGAATGACAAACCAATTAATACATAGAGAAAGCCGAACAATACGCGTTTCATATTTGGAAGCGGCTTTCTGATGACTAAAAATTGAAAGCCGAATAAAATTGCTGCAATGGGAATTACATCGGTGACAGTTGTTAGTGTGATGTTGACAATATCTACGAGTAAATCCCACATAGTCTTTCCTATATCACCATGCCGTATGCCATGACAAAAATCATGGGTAATAACGATGCAAAAGCAATTAAACCAAAGCCATCGATCATCGGATTTCTTCCTTTAATCGAAGAAGCAAGACCCACACCTAATGCGGTTACAAGTGGAACCGTTATCGTTGAAGTGGTGACACCATCTGAATCATAGGCAATGCCGATGATTTCTTTTGGCGCAAAACCCGTCATGATAACAACCAGAATATAGCCACCGATAATCATGATCTGAATTGACCAGCCGGTGAGAATACGAATGACACCGAGCACAATCGCTAAGCCGACCGAGAAAGCCACGGTATACCTTAAGCCGTTAGCATAACTTTCTTGGGCTAATTGGTTTGCTTCGATCATGCCGCCTTGCGCTGCGACTTCAGCAGCCTCGGCGGCAACGGCTATTAGTGCAGGTTCGGCAATGGTGGTGCCAAACCCTAATGCAAAGGCAAAAGCGATTAACCAAAATACGCTGCCTTTTTTTGCTAAGGCATGCGCCATCGATTCTCCGATAGGAAATAAGCCCATTTCTAAGCCAAAAATGAAAAAGGTAAGGCCTAATACCACAAAAATAATCCCAATAATAATATCGATCAAATTGGGAAGAGCTTGCTGAAGTACAGCAAATTGAAAGAATAAAATAACAAGTATAATAGGCGCTAAATCTCTTAAGCTGCCTAGCATTGATTGGAAGATGGCGAGTAACCCTTTTGACAAATCCAATACCTTTTCATTGTTTGATTAAGTGCTTTTCGTAAGGCTTTACTAAGTCGCTTTACGTCTAGATGAGGGATTATACTAATGAGTATAGATCTATATTTAGAGTGAGGAATTGATTGAGAGCAAGTCTGATTGGGAAATGAAGAGATTTTCAGCTAGCGATCAATCTAGATCACTAGCATCATGGCGTTCATGTACTTGAGAAGCTTCATTACCCCAGGCGCGGTTAACGCGTTTGCCGCGTTTAACCGCGGGCCGGTCGTGGATGTCTTTCGCCCAGCGTACAACATGAGTATAAGACTTTACATTTAAAAACTCTGCAGCATCATAGAGTTTTCCTTCAACAAGTACGCCGTACCATGCATAGACAGCCATATCGGCAATGGTATAGTCGTCACCACAGAGAAAATGTCGTGTTGCCAAATTGTGATCTAATACGTCGAGCTGTCGTTTCACTTCCATTGCATAGCGATTAATAGGGTATTCTTGTTTGTTCGGTGCATAAGCATAGAAATGACCAAAGCCGCCGCCAAGAAAAGGTGCACTACCCATTTGCCAGAATAACCAAGACATACATTCCGCTCGTTTTGCTGGTTCAGTGGGTAAAAATGCAGCGTATTTTTCTGCAAGATACACCATGATTGCGCCAGATTCGAAAATGCGTGTCGGCGGTGTCGTGTTATGATCAAGCATGGCAGGAATTTTTGAGTTTGGATTTATCTTGGTGAAATCACTTCCAAACTGATCACTTTCGCTGATGTCGATTAACCAAGCATCATACTCTGCATCGGTTTTACCAAGCGCCAATAACTCTTCTAAAAGAATCGTGACTTTAACGCCATTAGGGGTCGCAAGCGAATAGAGTTGAAGAGGATGTTTGCCAACGGGCAACTCTTTTTCGTGAGTAGCACCGGCGATGGGGCGATTAATATTTGCAAACTTCCCACCGCTTGCCGTATCCCAAGTCCAGACCTTGGGTGGACGGTATTCTTTTGCGCTCATAAGTTTCTAAGTCTTTTTATAGGTACATTTATCTTATAAATATAATAGAAACCCCTCAGTTGAGGGTGGGTGATAAGTGCAGTAAGCAGCCATTACCGGTTACTGTGAGCCGGTAAGTACAGATTTTTTTATTGTGTCGAGTGATCATGACTTTTTCGAGAATACCTTTTTCGATGAGATAATCCAGCATTTCACTGCTTAGTTCTTCAAACTTGGCTTTCGCGGCAATTTCCGCTTGCGTTGCCGCTTCTTTCAATGAATACATAGCTTTCATTACGGAAGCTTCTTTTTCTGAAATACTCGGAAGTGGGCCGCAATATACGGGGTATTGATCTTTCGGATTTCTGCCATAAACGCGTTCATAAGAAGCCTGGATAGCGAGAATGTCTGTTTCTTTATTATCGGTTAGTTGGTAGGTATGAAAGACGCCAGATACTTTGGTTCGGTAATCAACCTGCGCTAAGAAAATAGGTAAGCCACAATCTTTGGCAACATGATAAAAACCGGTTTTCCATTTAGCGACTTTGCCTCTTGTACCTTCTGGTGTGAATAAGAAAAAGATACGCTCGCCCTTGTGTTTTTCTACAAACTCTTTGATAAGTGCGACTTGACCTTGACCATTACCAGTGCGGTTAATAGGAATGCCGCCAAACCATAAAATTAATGGTCCAATAACAGGTGCTCGGCACCAGCTTTCTTTAATTGAAAAGTAAATTTTTATGTCATAAATGATGGCGGCAGCCAAGGCATAAATGATGTCCCAATTTGATGTGTGAGGGGCTGCAATCGTAATGCCTGCACCTTCTGGTGCCGTTGGTGTTGTTTTCCAACCACTTAATTTAAACCAATTTACCACTAAAAATTTCAAAATGGATTTAACTAGAATACCGTCGAAGACAGTTTTATCGCGAATGGCGAGTTTAGGCTGGGCCATAAGTACTACTCAATATTAAGGAAAGATTTACAAGTTTAGCATGTTTTACGGGTTTTACAGGGTGTAAATTTGCAGTTATTTGATATAGCTTTGTAAGCAAAATAATATTTAATATAAATATTATGCAGGTCAATTAATGAAGAGCTATTAATGGTGAAATATTTCACTGAAATTTAAATAAAAAGCCCGATTACTTCATCAGTTACCGGGCTTTTTTAATGATCTTTTGCTTGGAGCTTTATTCTATATTTAGCGGTAGAAGTTTAAGCTCGACGCGTCGGTTGGCTTGTTTGCCTTCTACAGTGTCATTGCTCGCAATAGGGTTTCTAGGACCCAAGCCGGAAGCATGTATTCTGCCAGGTGCAATATTTCTTGCTTGAAGTGCCAGTTTCACACTCCCCGCACGTTGTTCACTCAGAGTTTGATTAAAACCGAGTGAACCTGTTGAGTCTGTATGACCGATAATTTGAATAGCTGTTTTATCGAATTCTTCTAAGACAATAGCCAGTGAATTTAGCACTGGCTCAAAATCTGCCTGAATTTCGGCTTTAGCTGTTTCAAACGTAATGTTTCCAGGCATAACGAGGGTTATTTCATTACCTTCTCGAACGACACTAATACCGCTGTTTTTTAGTTGATGTCTTAGTGTTGCTTCTTGTTTATCCATGTAGTAACCAGCACCGCCACCAATTGCACCACCCGCTGCTGCGCCAATGAGCGCACCTTTTGCACGGTCTTTTTTACTTGAAGTTGCTACACCAATGATTGCGCCAGCCACTGCGCCAATGGCTGCGCCAGAGGTCGCTTTGGATACTTTCTCTTCACCAGTGTAAGGGTCGTAAGTCATACAGCCAGATAGAATCGAAGCAGTTACTAGACATATAGCATATTTTTTTAACATGGTTTAACTCCAATAGAAAAGATCGGCAAGGTTAATGAGTTTGGAAGTGCGAGTCTATGGCATAGTGCATGCTTTGGCATTAAATGTCTGTAAGCCAAAAGTATTAAATGCCTGTAAACCAAACATGGAGGCCCTGAATTAGTGCAAAGGTCTTACTCACGTTTATTTGTGAATAAATTCAGACGCCTTCATCTTGTGATAAACAACATGTTCATAAGGCAGCTTCACAGGGGCTGGATCAACGACTTCGATCGGGATGTGGTAACGCATAGCTGTTTCAAGTGCCATCTGTGTGATATTGACACTAAAAGAGGTGCCCATAAATATAATCTTTTCTGCATCCAACATACGATTTTGTGCTTCAGAAATATGATAGAGCTCTGTGTAATACTCATCAAATAATAAGACATAAGGTTTGAAGGAAATATTAAGTTCAGGTCGTTCAGATTCAGGGCTAATGTTGAATATTTCAAATAAGGCCTGCTTTAGTTCAACACTGTTCTTATTTTTTTTGAAAATGTCTGAACTGACTAATTTATCCCAAGGAGTTTGAATAATATCTACAAGGGGGCCTTGCTCGTGAAATAGTGTCATCTGGTCTAAGCGCCCATGTATCGCTATATAGTTTTTATTGCCCGCCTTGCCATCTAAACCATCTATATTTTGTGTGATCAGATTTTTGTTAGCCAGCCAATGATGAACGTCGTTAGGCCCGTGGTCACGATAGATAGCAAAACGATGATAATACCAGGCTAAAAACTCGGCCGGGTTTTGTGTATACATAAGCCTAGTAGCCATTTGCATGGGCGTATAGTTTTTACTGCCTATTGTCCAGTAACCATCTTCACCCCGAAACGTCGGGATGCCACTTTCAGCACTCACACCCGCGCCAGTAATATATAAAGTATTCATTTTTCTTGGCCAATTGATGTTTTGTTTTCTGATAAAGGTGCAAAGCTATTTACATCTAGTTTTACAGGCTTATGAATGTGATAGCCTTGTGAATAGGTAATACCTAACTCGATTAGTTTTTCTCGTACTGCCTGTGATTCAACAAATTCAGCAATTGTTTCAATGCCGATGGCTTTTGCCACATCGCTGATCGATTTCACCATAGCTAAACTGACATCATCTTCTGTTAGATTTTTAATAAACATGCCATCAATCTTCAAATAATCGACTTGTAACTCTTTCAAATAGGCATAAGAAGAAAAGCCGGTACCAAAATCATCAAGTGCAAAGCGACAGCCTAGCTTATGCAGTGTTTCAATAAATGCATGAGTATTATCGATGTGGGTAATCGCCATGCTTTCAGTGATTTCAAAGCATATTTTATTGTGAGGAATAGAATAAGTTGCGAATGAATCGGTCAAAAAAGATGAAAATGTTTCATCCCCAATACTTTGAGGGCTTAGGTTAATGCTGGCACAGGCAAGCTGTTCTAAATGATCCGGGTGCTGACTTAGCCAAGTAAAAAAATGTTTGATCACCCAGCGGTCGATATTGGGCATTAAGTTGTAGCGTTCAGCGGTAGACAGGAATTGACCTGGGGAGCATAAGTTTCCGTTCTTATTGATTAAACGAAGTAATATTTCATAATGATAATGGTCGTCTTTAGCTTGGTTTGACACAATATCTTGAAACACTAAAAAGAAATTATCTTCAGATAGCGCATGCTTAATATTGGAAACCCACTGCATTTCAAGTTGTCTTATTTGGAGTTCCTGGTCGGATTCTACAAAGGTATGTACACGGTTTCGACCTTGATCTTTCGCTAAATAGCATGCGGTGTCTGCCATGGTCATAAGCTGTTCAGTAGAAATATGAAAAGGCAGTATTTCTACCAGCCCAATGCTCACACCAAGCGAAAAGCGGTTGCCTTCCCAAACAAACAGAAATGCTTCTATGGCTTGCCGGACTTGCTCAGCAATATCTTGTGCTTTTGCTAATGTTGTTCCGTATAAAAGAATGCCAAATTCATCACCGCCAAGTCTGGCCATAACATGGTCTTTATTGTAAAAACTGATTTTACGATGCAAGCGTTGGCTTAGGTTTTTTAAAAGGAGGTCGCCAGCAGAATGGCCACATAGATCATTCACGATTTTGAACTGATCCAGATCCAGATAAAGAAGACAGTCATGTTGTTTGTTTTCTTTAACAGAATTCAAGGCTTTTTTGATGGAATATTCAAATGATCTTCGATTTACCAAGCCCGTTAATGAATCATGATTTGCCAAATGCTTTAGCTTCTCTTCGATAGCTTTTCGCTCATTGATGTTCATCATGGTGCCTTCGATTAGCTCGTCACCCGTATTTGGATCGATTGCTAATCTAGCGGATACATTGACCCAATTAGTCACACCTAATTGGTTGTTTAATTGAGTTTCATGATCATCGACACGTTTTTGTCTACGTAGCACTTTGACGAAACGTTGAACACGCTCTTCTGCTAATTTAAAGCTATGTTCACTCGTATTATGTGCATTGAATTCTTCTTTGTTTGATACGTTCATTAGTTTAAAAAATGCAGGGTTTGCCGATAGAAGGTGACCGTGAGTGGTGAAAGTGAATACGCCTTCCAGTGCATTTTCATACAGACTTTGAAAACGGCTTAGATGGTTAATGGATTCTAGCTGAGCGTGTTCTTTCTCACGGCGTTCTGTCTTGATTCGTTCAGCAAGAGCAAGAGACATAAATAATATGGCACTTACAGCGCCAATATTACCGGCATATTCACTGAGGACGCTGGAATTAATAACGCCAATATTGCTAGAAGACTTTAAAACTATTCCGCCAAAATACGTGCCCCAAGCCACTATGAAATAACGTGCTACCCCGGGGCTGTATCTTAAAGCCGCGATGCAAACCAGTATGACGCCTAACATCGAAATAATGGTGGTGAAAGCATTTAGCATCGCGGCATGCCTATAGGATAAGACTAATGACATTAGGGCAGAGCAGGCTGTCATGATCAGCAAAAAAGTGATGCCTATATGAATGGCCCCCTTCTTAGGAATTGATAATAAACTTTGAGTAAATAAAATCGTGAAAAAACAGCCCGTCGAGATAAAAAATATGGCAGATATTTGATGCCAGTTGGGCAGGTTAGGCCAAAACCATTGGTAAGCAAAACCATCAAGTGAACTGTGAACGCCAGTTGCAAGTAATATGAACACGCTGTACAAGAGATAGTGCTTATCATGGATGGTTAAAAATAAACAAAAGTGATAGGCACTCATTATTAACATAGCGCTTAAAAAACAGCCGTACAAAAATAAGAAAGACTGAGAGTCTAATAAAAAATATTCTTTGTTCCAGATAGAAACAGGAGCTTGAACCGTGCCCTGGCTTTCGATACGAATATAAATATCGGATGATGTTTCAGGTTTAATTGTGACCGGGAATAAAAAAGTTGGAAAATTGACTGGCCTGTCTGCAAAGGGAAAACGGTCTCCCGCTTCATATTCTCGAACTATCTGATTATGATCGACTTGATATAAATGAATGTCGTCTAATAGTGCGTAATCAAGGTGAATATAAAGTTCCTGTATTTTCTTGCTCTCATTGTTTAACGAGAGCTTGAACCAAAAGACACTGTCTGAAAAACCAAAGTTTGCTGAATTGTTAGGGATGTGCTGCCAACGTTGTGTCTCTAAAGAGAAAATATCCTGACTGTTTAAACTATGCTCTGTGTCTTCAACATAACGCATTGCAGAAAATGCTTTAATCGTGTTGAAATTATCATTTAGGCTGATCGCCTCAGCCAGAGTATAATTGCTTGCAACAGCTTGAATACTAAAAAGCAGGCAACATAAAAGAATAAGAACTCTACGTATGAGTAAAGGAATAAAAAGATGAGATACGTTTTGAGTTAAAAACATGGAACAGCCATTTATTTTTTTATTTAATATAGCTTAAATTGCCGGTTTATGGCGTTATTAATTGTAAATGCTTAAATCTGCAGATAAATATCAATTAGTGGCTATTATTAGGTAAATACCCGAAAAAAGTAGCGCCGACATGCAAAAGAAACACGTCGTTAAAGATATCCTTAAACAGCATAATATCACCGCTTGGTATCAACCTATTGTGAATATAGAAAGCCGGGAGCTGTTAGGTTGGGAGGCGTTTTCTCGTGGTCTCGAAACAGATAATGGCCTAGCAACCCCCGCCATGTTTGATACCGCCGCCGAGGCCGGGATCTTAAAGCCCTTTGATCTAATGTGCCTTCACAATGCCGCAACCTGTTTTGAACAGCTTCAATTAAATCATAAATTATTTATTAATTTGTCGAATGAAATGCTCATCGCCAGTAGCAGGCTGAAAAAACAAGTAGGGAAAATGATCGCTACGAACGTAATTCCACCTACACGCATGGTATTAGAACTCGACGAAAAGAATGCTAGCCAGAATACTCAAGATCTCATTGAAGCCGTTAGTTATTTTCACGAACAAGGTTTCGAAATTGCAATCGACCATCTAAGTGGGATGGGGGATATTGGCGAAAATCAGGACTTACATGCTTTATGGGAGCAGTTAAAGCCAGACTATATAAAGTTGGATAGGGATTTTATAGAGAATATTCATGGCAGTGCCAGCAAACAAAAAACCGTCAAAGAGTTGGTCGCTGTGGCGCGCTCAATCAGTTCTACTTTGATCGCTGAAGGTGTTGAATCGATAAAAGAACTACGAAAATTATACGAATTGGGGATTCATAATGTTCAAGGCTATTTAATACAAAAGCCAGAACTTGCTCCGCTTCCGCCTAAGATAAATCATCTACTGGATGATGATTTATTTACCCAAACAAATCAGTCTAGCTTGGCCTGTGATTTGGTTGTGAATAAATCTTGTGTCGAGTTTAGTACCAATGTAGAAGAGGTCTTTAGCTTATTTGAAACGAATGTTTATCTGAACTCGATTGCAGTCGTCGATAATTTACAGATTAAAGGTATGATTTATCGACAGCCTTTTTTATCAAAATATGCCAAAAAGCAACGCCGTGAAGTAGTTTGTTCCCAGGCAGTATCAACCGTGATGAGCACAAATTTTCTGCATGTTGACTCTCATCAGCGAATCGAACAAGTCAGTCGTTTACTTACGTCTCGGGCGCAACTTAATGCCGAACATGATTTTGTAATTGAAAGTGGAGGGCGCTTTTTAGGTATCGGTACCGTTATCGATTTATTGCGCAAGGTTACACAGTTAAGAGTCCGGCCAGATCATCAAGAAAACCTATTAACCATGCTGCCGGGTAATACGCCTATTAGTGCCTGTGTGAACGAGCTTTTGGAAAAACCTTCGCCATTTAGTGTCGCTTTACTCGATCTCAGTCATTTCAAAGTATTCAATAATTATTATGGGCATATTGCAGGTGACCAAGTACTCATTATGTTTGCTGAGCTGTTACGGCGCCATGTTTTAAATACTGAAAATTTTGTAGGGCATATTGGTGGTGATGATTTTGTCCTGGTTATGCCAGGAATAGAGTGGCAGGGCATATTGGGGCGTATCTTTGAAGAGTTTCAACATAAGATATTGAAATTTTATTCGGATAAAGACGTTCAACAGCAAGGGATTCGGGTAACTCAATTGGATGGTGAGGTAGTGCTTGAACCGTTAATTAGCTTATCAGCTGGTGTGATGACGATACATGATGAATACATCGAGTCTTTCCAGAGTGTGTTGTCCAATTTGATTAAATTAAAGCCTTTACTTAAATCGTCGGGAAATATGCGCGTTGCACATCAGCATCAACACACTATTCAGCGTTTTGTGTTTTGTGATGCTTTGTTCCTAGAGGATGATCATGGTAAAGAGCACTGAATAGTTAGATGGAAATGCGCTTCATATGCAAACTATGAAGCGCTCTGGTTAGCTTTATTCTTCCACCATTTACGATCTGTCAGTTTTATAAAGAATCAGCCCAGAACTTCATTCTGGCTTAAGCCGGATAAAGAAATATGTTTTATCACTTTTGCTTTTTGTCGCTGCCTGCTTAATGTCGCACTGGCTTTCTTAATCGCTAGAGTGACAGCTTTATAAGCAGATGCTTCTCTTGCTGTGACCAAAATATTTTGGCCACCGCCAACGGATACATTCACTTTACAGACTTTATCTTCGCCGCCTTTTGGGCCATTGATATCGGCAATGGTGATATTAATGCGGTTTACATCTTCGCTGTTGTGCTGAAATAATCGACGAATTTTGACTTTTACATTTTGCTTAAATGTTTGACCCAATTTTAATTGCTTTGCTTGAATATCTATTTTCATCTAGCACCTCTGTATGGCGAATATATTGTTATTAATTGAACAAAAGTTATTCTTTGTTTAATGCATCAAAATAATAAACATACTTATCTGACAGTTATTTATTATCAGATACCGCTTTTTAACCGAGTTATGCTGCTCTGATATGCGGATGAGTGATGCCTGACTCATTCTTAGTTTGATCGCCGACCTCGAAGATATGGTAAGCCTCTGGCCCAAACGTATCGATGGCTGTAGCAACATGCTCACAATTATCTGATACAGGGTCACCAGACATAGCCATTCTGTAGGTCACTTGTTGTGTTTCAATATCGACTGCTAAAGGTTCTTCAATCCAAAGGAAAACAGACTTCTCAGTCACAATGTATTCTGAGCGAACAATTTTGAAGCCTTTTTTTAAGTTAAATGCATGTACGTTCCGCTCATTACCAATACGATATTTATGAATTGCTTTCATCATATTCTCTCCTGTTTGCGTGATTTCCAAGACAGTCTTGCAGAGTTTATTGTTCGATAAAATCAGTTTTATTCTTAAGTATAGATCGTTTTTTTCGATGTGTTAGTGGGGGGCTTTATGGAGTGGTTTTATAACGGATAAATAGGGCTCAATAATTAATAAGGAAGTAACTATACGTTTTGGAGGAATTTGAGAGGCAGTCTTGTGCCATGCGCGTGCCAATTTCTGACCTTAAGGGGGCGAGTTAGTTTGGCTGAATTTTCTCGATTGCGCCCACGCTGCCAATACTGGCTTTGGCGTTAAAGCAATACATATTCAGGTGACGATAGACCACTAACTATAAATACAACATGTATTCTTTATATAGGGTTGTCTAATTGGCTCTAGGAAAAAAGTGATACGAATTGCTTTACTGTATTTTATATTGATTTAAAAAGTTAATTAATCGTTAATTAAACCGTTTAAAAAGTATTTACATATCCATAGAGTACACTAGAATTGGTTCATTGCATGAATAATTGAGCCGTTAAAAAACATGATATCTATTACGCCATATATCGATCCAAGTAAGTTGGGTGAGTATCAAGATAAGATACTTGAGCTTTATCGTCTCGATGCTGAATTGAATGGCTTGGTTCCTAAATCAATACGCGCATCAGTGGAATGGCTTCTGCGAAGTGTTAATTGCTATTACTCAAACAAAATTGAGGGTAACAAAACGCACCCAAAAGACCTGCTGACATATCAAAATGTACAGGATAGTACGTCAGATTTGCCTGTCGATGTGATCGAACTTTTAGCTCACCTTGAAGTTCAGGTTATGCTTAAGAATCGAACAGTAGAGAAAAAAGATGTGGTTACGCAGAACTTTGTCAAAGAATTGCATAACGCATTTTACGGTGACGGTAATCTGCCAGATGAAATACTTATTCTCAAAGATAAGGATGGAAAGCTATATATGGATGAAAATGGTAGCCATGTTCATATTGTGCCCGGTCAATATCGCGACCGTGGTGTGATTGTTGGTAATCATCATCCGCCTGTTCCTAATGAGATACAAGGATATATGTGCTGGTTAGAACAGCGTTTTAACCCTACCAATATACATGGTACAACGCCCGTGATTGCGGCGGCAGGGTTGCACCACCGTCTTGCATGGATTCACCCTTTTGCCGATGGAAATGGACGCGTGATACGTTTATTGACCGATTGTTATATGCGTTGCGCTGGCTTTGGTGGCTATGGTTTATGGTCGCTCTCTCGTGGGTTTTGTCGTAACAGTAAGGAGTATTACACAGCGCTGACAGAAGCGGATAAACCTCGTCAGGGGGATTCTGATGGACGTGGCATTTTGTCAGATGCAGGTTTGATGTATTTCACAAAGTATTTTGTGGACACAGCTATTGATCAGGTTAAGTTCTTCAGGGGCTTACTTGAACCAATAGGGTTGCGTCAGCGCATTCAGCTGTATTTCGAACTCAGAGCGCGAGGAGCTGCCCCAACAGAAGATGGTGAGCAACTGCCAATAATGAAACTGATTGCTAAGGATATTTACATAACCTTACTGGACCGTGGGGAAATGACTCGATCTGAGTTATGTGCGGCCCTAGGTAAAGGAGAGCAAACCTTGCGCCCAGTATTAAAGCAAATGCAGCAGGAGCGCCTTATTAAGCTGGATCCAAAGAAGCCTATTACGCTGCTTCTGTCGCCACATGCTGTAGAGGTGATGTTCCCAAAACTTTGGTGATCAATTCTAAGTCACAAAGGCAAGTAGGTCTTTAAGTGCCTGCTTTGAGTCATTCATATCACCCGCAAGCTTTTGGAAAATACTAAAAGTATAGCTTTACACTCCAAAGTCAGCAGTTTTGAATGATTCAAACATCATTCGCCAGATATGCGCTGGTTTTAAGTGGTGATTACACCTCTGAGCTTCAAATAGCTTTAAACCATGGATCACGTAACAAGTACTGGATGACGTGAAGTGGAGTTGCTCGTTTACGGGGAGAAGCGCCTAATGCTTAATTTGTTAGGCTCAAGACATTAAATGTTGGATTACCACCGCCTGCGCAGCAATGACAGTAAAACGGATCATTTTATCCCACGAATACGAGGTGGTTAAGCGAGGTTAAGCTTCGCAGCATCGGTGATCTCAACGACAGCGGGGTGCTTTAGGTGTCTCTCGGGAGAAATGACGAAATAATTTTCTTGTACATTGTTTATATCACCAATTTTCTGAACGCCATACATTTCTTGCACCTGATCTGCAATCACTGAGGGTGCTGCAAAAAAGCCAGTGCCGGCCTGACCAAACACTTTTAACAACGCGCTATCATCAAACTCTGCAATCACCTGTGGGGTAATTTGGGTTTGCTCAAACCAGTCTTCCAAACTGCGTCTAAGTGCATTTGTGTGAAGTGGCATAATAAGCGGCGCGCCATCTAACATGTCAGGGAAAGTCTTTTTATCTGCTTCTTTAAGTGTCTTTGAAATTAATGCGGGATGACCAAAAAAGGCCAAATTACTACACCCTAAACTATGGCTGAAAGCTTTAACATTTAAGCCTGTCGGAATAGGGCGATCAGCTAACACCATGTCAAGTTTATGGACGGCTAAATCCGCTAACAAGTTTTCTAAATCACCCTCAAAACAAACAAGCTTGATGGGGTCTTCCATGCTTAAACCAGGCTGAAGGATTTTATAACTAATTAACTTGGGAATGGAATTGACGATGCCAATATTAAATGCAGAGGGTGAACCAGGTGTTTTGCTTTTGATCCGTTGCGTGAGTTCAGCGCCTAAACTAAAAATTTCATTCGCATATTGTTCAACGATACGGCCGGTATCTGTTATCGCCAAGCCTCTGCCTGCCCGTTCGAATAAAGCTTCACCGATGGTATCTTCAAGCATTTTTAGCTGCCCACTGATGGTTTGCGGTGTAAGGTTTAGTTTCTCTGCAGCACGAACCACGCTACCTTCTTTTGCGACAGTCCAAAAATAAAGCAGATGATTGTAGTTAAGGTGTCTCATTAAACCGGCCAATAAAGTCTATGTTGAATTTTTTAGTTTGTACGATCTATTGCGGTTTTGTAAACCTCACTCCTTTCACGCTTACCAACCGAAACTACTGTGACTGTTATTATTTTATCATTTACCTCATAGACCAAGCGATAACCAGCTTGTCGTAGTTTTATTTTGTAAAGATCATTTGCGCCTGTTAATTTTGCGCTTGGTATTCGTGGCTTTTTTAGAACTTCTGACAACTTTTTCTTAAATTGTTCTCTCAAAGTAGCACCAAGCTTATTCCATTCTTTTAGTGCACTTTTTTTAAATTCAAGTTCATAGGTCATTTAAATCAACTTTTATGGAGTCTTCATTTCTACGTGTATTAGCTATAGCTATTAATTCTAAATCCTCAATATGATCCATAAGAGTTTCATAGGTTTCAGCAGGTATGCAATAAAAAGCCGCTTCATTTCTGTTCAATATCGCAATAGGTGCACCTTCAGCACTTAAGGCTACTTTCATTGGATTAGCCTTAAGCTCTGTTATGCTGGTAGCTGCTTCAGTTAATATTCTAGTTGTCATAAAAATACCAGTACTATAAAGTGATCGTTAATTAGGTCGTATTATAGGTCTCTAGATTTAATAAGGCAATCTTGCAGCGTTTAATGCCTTGCACATTATGCTTGATGAAACGTTTGGCATACATCTTCAGATGGTTTGGGTTTACTAAAAATATAGCCTTGTATTTCGTTGCAATGAAATTTACGCAGCAAGGCATATTGATCTTCTGTTTCGACCCCTTCGGCAATGACAGTTAATCTAAGGGCATGGGCAATGGCAATGATCGCTTCTACAATCGCGATATCATCAACATCTGTAGGAAGTCCATCCACAAATGATTTATCTATTTTTAGTTTATCGATAGGGAAGCGCTTTAGATAAGAAAGTGACGAATACCCTGTACCAAAATCATCAATGGAAAGTTGTAAACCGATATGTTTCATTTTTTGTAAGGTGTCGATGGCCTCTTCCGCGTTTGCTATCACCATGCTTTCGGTGATTTCAAATTCCAATTTTTCGGCAGGAATACCTGATGTTTCAAGTGCTTTTTCAATTGTTTCGAGTAAGTCCTTCTGAAAAAACTGCCTGGCAGATAAATTTACCGCCATGCTTAGATTTTGGTAACCCATCAATCTCCAAGTGGCGAGCTGGTGACAAGCTTCGTGAATGACCCATTCCCCCATCGGGATAATCAGGCCTGTTGCTTCAGCAATGGGTATAAATAAATTGGGTGGGATTAAGCCGCGAGTCGGGTGTTGCCAGCGAATGAGCGCCTCGACACCGATGACCCGGCGGCTCAAAATATCGATCTGAGGTTGGTAATGTAAAATAAATTCACCCGCTTTTAATGCACTGCGTAGTTCTCTTTCTAATATGACTCGTTCGTGAGCATCAATCTGCATTTGGTCGGTATAAAACTCAAAGCTGGCACGGCCGCTTTCTTTTGCTCGATACATGGCGTTGTCTGCACAGCTTAATAGGGAGGAAGCATCAAGGCCGTTATCCGGGTAGATGCCAATACCAATACTGGCACTAATTGTGATTTCACAACTAGAGAGAGTAAACGATGATAACAATGACTTCAGGATAGTTTTTGCTGTATCTGAAACCTCTTCGAGTGCTTCAATAGAAGGTAATAGAACGGTAAATTCATCGCCACCAAAGCGGGAAATGACATTGTTTGATCCAATCACACCTTTCAGACGTGTTGCAACTTGTTGAAGTAATTCGTCACCGACAGGGTGTCCAGAGGTATCATTAATCAATTTGAAGTGGTCAAGATCAATAAACATCACGGCTAAGCGGTGAGTGGAGTGGGCTGCGTTATTGATCGCTTCTTTTAATAGCTTATGGAAAGAAGCACGATTCGGTAACTTTGTAATTAAATCATGATGTGCAAGGGAGTAGATTTTTTCTTCAGCCCGTTTTTTCTCGGTAATGTCATTAATAATACTAATATATTGCAGGATCTTTCCCTGTTCATCTTTAACGGCTTTAATGATCTGCCATGAGATAAATGATTCACCATTTTTACGCTTATTTATGATCTCACCTTGCCATGAACCTTGTTTATCCAGAGAGGCCCAGAGGTCTTGGTAAAAATTTTGTTTATGTTGCCCTGATTTTAATAAGCTGGTTTTTTGTCCAATGGCTTCAGCCAGCGTATAGCCAGTTATTTTGGTAAATTCCGGGTTGGCTCGAATAATCTTGGCATCGGCATCACAAATGATAATAGCTTCCATGCTTTCTTTGAATACACTGGCTGCCAGTTCAAGCTCTTCCATTGAAAAACGACGTTGAAGCTCTAGGGCGACACGGTTAGAAAACAAACCCAGTAAAGCGCTCAGCGCATTGTCTATATGGAGTGTCTGGTTATCCATCACAGACATAATACCGATGACTTTGCCGGATGCAGTTTTTAAGGGGGCACCGTAATAGCTCTCGATACCCATTGATATAAGCATATCGTCATCAGGGTAACGGATGGCTGCGTGATGAGGAATAAGCTCTATAGAATGATCTAGAATATTTTCACAAGGGGTGCCTTTAAGCTCATAGCTGAAGTTTTCAGCATGTTTACCGTTTGCCCATACAGCGAGCGTTTTAATTCTGCTTTGTTGATCATCTTCGAATACGCCAATAAAAGCATAGTTGGCTTGATAGATTGAGCTCAGTGCTTGGGTGCAGCGTGTAAAGAAATCTTTTTTGGATGAACGGTCGATATTATACAGCAACGATTTTAATGCACTGGTCAGGTGAGTTTGTTGCTGCATTTCTTTTTCAAGCAATACATTGGTTTCTTTTAATTCTTGTGTCTTGGCCGTAATAGTCTGTTCTAGGTTTTGTTCATTTTTACGTAGTATTCGAAAGGCATTCATTCTCTCTTCTTGGACTGCCATGAGCAGTAAAGCCGTGAACATGGCGGCACCGATATACGCCTGCAACGCAAGCAGGGATGCGTTTTCGCTTTCAAGTACGAAGGGACCAAAACCATTCAGGGTACCTAATACTGCGCTTACAGTAATAATCATCACCATTAAGGTAGCACCGTGATGATGAAAGCGTAAGGTTGACCACGCTAGCAAGGGCAATAAACTAAATGTGATCAGTTCATTTGCAATCCCGATGGAATGGAAGCTTCCGAATGCAGTATTAAGAGTGATAAGTGTTATTAAGGTTAATAAAACAGCTTCCAATATCTGTTTTTGACTAAAGCTTTCCTTTGGTGCTCTCATCCAACTCAGAAGAAAAGGCGCTAGAATAAGCCCACCGACAAAGTCTCCAATCCACCATGTTTTCCATAACAAGGTAAAAATTTCGGCAGGCACAACATTAGCGAATAACAGACTACTAACGCCTATGGAAGCGCCCAGCATTGTCGAGACAAATAATGATATTAAAAAAATAGCAGTGCCCGATATGTTTGAAAAAGGTTCTTTGCTGGCAAAACGCAAAATAATAAAACTGGCTAGCAGGGCTTCTAAGGTATTGCCACAGGCGATACTAAAACTCAGTAGTGGTATAGATGAAACATAGTAATTTGTAATAAACGCGCCTAAAAAAACGCCTGGCCATACACGTAAGCCGCAATAGAGCATGGCGGCAATGGCAACACCGGCAGGTGGCCAAACAGGGCTCGTATTAGCTTGTTCGAACGCCATCAACAGGCCAACTTTGGCTGCAATAACATAGGCTATCGTGAGACCTAGAATTTTGATTAAGGTTTGTGTTGGTGCCAAAAACATTAATAGAAAGCCATAGTGAATATATAGCTATTTAGTTTAGCAGTTAAACTAGATCAAGCTTTGATATCAGGAAAATATTGTATTATTTATTACTTGGGTTCTGCAATTCGGTTGTTTTTCAGAAAGATAGCAAAAACATAATTAGGATAATAACTCGATAATACTTGAAAAATCGCGTTGACCGTCACCTTGTCGCTGCTTTTGTAAATACAGTTGATGCGCTAGCGTGCCTAAAGGTGTTTGAGCGCCAATATTCTGGGCATTTTCCATCGCTAAATTTAAATCTTTCGTCATCAGATCAACCATAAAACCAGGTTCGTAAGCTTTTGATGCAGGGCTCGTTGCCATAACACCAGGGTAAGGGTTATATTTTTCCAAGCTCCAGTTTTTACCTGAGCTAGCTAACATGATTTCAGATAAAACTTTCGCATCCAAACCGTTCTTTTCACCTAATTTCAGTGCTTCACTTGTACCAATCATGTGTATTGCCAGAAGCATGTTGTTGCACATTTTTGCCACTTGACCCGATCCACTGGAGCCTGCATGAAAAATATTCTGCCCCATATCGTTAAGGATTTTTTTGCCCATTAAAAATGCCGGCTCACTGCCACCACACATAAAAGTGAGCGTGCCGGTTTGTGCGGCAGTGACGCCCCCTGATACGGGTGCATCCAGCATTAAACTACCATGCTCTTCGCATGCCTTGTGCAGGTCCTGTGCTGTTTGTGCATCGATAGTTGAGCAATCCATGAATAAAAGATTGCTTTGAAAGTGCCCAAGCAAACCATTTTTACCTAATACCAGCTCTCGAACATGCTTCCCTGCTGGCAGCATGGTTATGAGTACGTCTGCATTATCACAGGCTTCAATCGCATTTTTACATGCCAAGGCACCGTGCTCTACCGCTTTATCGAGTGCCACTGCTGAAAGGTCAAATGCCCTGACTTGATGCCCGGCTTTTAATAAGTTTAAGGTCATCGGTAAACCCATATTGCCTAAACCGATAAATGCGATGGTTTTCATGCTTATTCCTTGAAAGATAAGGCTAAGGGGTGTTCATCCCAGCGGGCCGTAAATAACGATTCCATCACGGAGGCAGGTATGCACGTTACATTTTTATATTGCCATTGTGGATTCTTGTCTTTATCAATTAATAACGCTCTAACCCCTTCACTAAAATCAGGGTAGCGAACCAAATTACACATGAGCGTATATTCGCTGATAAATGCTGATTGCAGATCGGCATACATGTTTCTTTTTAACTGTTCATAAATAACGAGCGCTGCCAGTGGAGAACCATTGAATAGGGATGTTTTGGCTTTGCTTAGCCATGTATTACCTGAATCAAATTGCTCAATTGCTTCAATCATACGTGACAATGAATTATGTCTGCATGTTTCTTCAAGTATGCTTAAATTATGAATTATATTCCCCTCAGGGAGACTGGAAACAGTACAGGCTTTATCTTTTAATAGGGCGCTGACAAGCAGGTGGTTGGCTTCTATATCCGTTTGCCAGTCAAGTTGTTTGAGTGCCTCGAGTAATTCCTGATAATTATCCCATTGAATTGCGTAGTCAGCCAGCTTGCAAAAAAGTGCATCATTCGCGTTCATTTGTGCGCCTGTTAGCGCAAAGAAATAACCAAGGTTATAAGGAAGTTGGTTTAGGAATATAGTTGAGCCTACATCCGGAAATAAACCAATGGTGATTTCTGGCATCGCGATACGGCTGGTTTCTGTCACGACGCGATGACTTGCACCTGCCATTAAGCCTAATCCGCCACCCATTGTAATCCCATTACCTAAGCAGATAATGGGCTTGTCGTAGGTATGGATTAGATAATCCAATTGATATTCGTGAAAGAAGAATGCTTCGGCTTCAATGCAAATACCCTCGACAGGGTTCTTGGCTGACTGATAAAGCGCCTGAATATCGCCACCTGCACAAAATGCTCTATCACCAGAGCCTCTTAAAATAATGGCTTTGATTGAGTCATCGTCAGCCCATTTCTTTAAGCTGGCAGTTAATATATGCACCATTTCCAGGGTGATACTATTTAGTGTTTTTTCTGAATTTAGGGTTAATAAACCAAGAGTACCGGCTTTGGTTTTTAATTCATCAACAAGTACAGCAGAGTTTAAGTTCGCATCCAGTGTTGTTTTTTGCTTACCAGTTTGGCTCATGATCGTATTAGTTCCATTCAGGCTTGCGCTTTTGAAGAAAGGCGCGAGTACCTTCTAATTGGTTAGTATCCCCGATCAGTGAAACAAACTCTGAGCGTTCTTTTTGAAGGCCTATAGCTAGAGCGGTTTCACGCGCGGAGGTAAACAGTCGTTTACAGGCAAACAGAGAGTCAGGGCTTTGCTTGCTAGCAGATTGTGCATACTCTAACGCCTTATCTAAAGCTTGACCACCAGGAACGCATTCAAGCGCTAAGCCAGAGGTGATGGCTGTTTGTGCATCCATTCGCTGCCCAAGCAGAATCATTTTGCTTGCCTGTGCTTCTCCCAGTAACCAGCTCAAACGTTGTGTGCCACCTGCGCAAGGCAATAAACCCACGCTCGCTTCAGGTAAAGCGACTTGGGCATGTTCTTCAATGATTCTGATATCGCAGGCAAGGGCGCATTCAAGGCCTCCACCCATGGCATAACCATTGATAGCGGCAATGGATACACCTCTAAAATTTGCCAATGCCTCGAAGGCTTCTCCGAAGCGATTGGCAACTTCGCTGGCGAGATCCTTGTCTCCCGACTCAAACTGATTCAAGTCTGCGCCAGCGGAAAAGAATTTACTCCCTTGGCCATGAATAACGAGCGCCGTTATACCATCTAAGGCATTGAGACGATTCACGATCACCGCCAAAGCACTCAGGCTTTCTCTATCCCAGGTATTTGCCGGTGGATTATTGATGGTAAGCTGGGCGATATGGCCTTTAATTTCAACAAGAATTTTTTCACTTGGGCTAATTGTTTCAGGCGTTGTCATGATGGACTTCCTCTGGGTAAGTTAAATACTTATTCGTGAATTATGGAGAAAGTATCGTCAGATAAAATACGCCGTGCAATAATTAAACGCATGACTTCATTTGTACCTTCCAGAATTCGATGTACACGAGTGTCTCTAAAGTATCTTTCAATAGGATATTCTTTAATATAACCATAGCCGCCATGTAACTGAAGCGCTTCATCACAAATTTGAAAACCAACATCCGTTGCGAAGCGTTTCGCCATGGCACAAAAAGCTGTTTTATCTGCTTGGTTATGATCTAACTTGAAAGCAGCATAACGTATCATTTGCCGCGCAGCGGCTAAATCAGTGAGCATGTCTGCCAGTTTGAATTGTGTGGCCTGAAACTCACTAATGGCTTTGTTGAATTGCTTTCGTTCTTGGACATATTCAGTGGCGGCTTTTAAACTAGCTTTTGCAGTGCCGACCGAGCAGGCGGCGATATTTAATCGACCACCATCCAAGCCTTCCATTGCTAAAGTAAAGCCTTTGCCTTCCTCTGAAAGAAGGTGATTTTCTGGGATGGCGACATCTTCAAAATGAATCAAGCGTGTTGGCTGGCTGTTCCAGCCGAGCTTGTCTTCTTTTTTGCCATAACTAATGCCTTTGCTATTAGCTGGCACAGCAAAACAAGTAATTCCTTTGGCACCATTGTCAGAGGTTCTGGCCATCACAATTAATAGATCAGTATCGCCTGCACCGGAGATAAAGGCTTTCGTGCCATTTAAAATATACTGGCCATTGCGCTTCACGGCTTTGGTGGTTAACGATGCAGCATCTGAACCTGCACCGGGCTCGGTTAAACAATAACTTGCCAGTTTATCCCCCGTTGAAAGTGCTTCAGACCATTGTGTAATTACATCTTTTTGGCCGTAACGAGCCAGCATATTAAACGCCATATTATGAATGCTGATAAAGGCTGCGGTCGAGGTGCAGCCAGCTGCTAGCTCTTCCATAATTAACGTGCTATCTAAACGGCTTAAACCGATGCCGTGATGTTCTTCAGGCATATACATAGCCATAAAACCAAGCTTGCCTGCTTCTTTAAAGACTTCTTTGGGGAAAAAACTTTCATGATCCCATTGCTGAGCATTAGGCGCCAAGGCTTGCTCAGCAAACTTTCTGGCGGTTTCTTGGAATGCACGTTGAGATTCGTCTAAATCGTAATTCATAGTAGGCCTTTTATTTTAAACTGATACTCATGTTTGGCGCCGCTGCCGGGCTGCGTTTCCAGCTGGCGGTAATGGTTTTGGTTTTAGTGTAGAACTTCACTGCTTGTTTTCCGTAAGCATGCAGATCGCCCATAAATGAGCCTTTCCAGCCCGTAAATGAGAAAAATGGCAGAGGCACAGGAATTGGTAAGTTGATACCCACTTGACCCACTTCTATTTCATGTTGATATTGCCGGGCATGAATACCAGAGCTTGTGAAAATAGACGTGCCATTTCCATAAGGGCTGTCGTTGACCAAGTGAATGGCGTCATCAAGAGTATTAACGTTGAGACAGCAGACAACCGGGCCGAAGATTTCTTGTTTATAAATATCCATCTCTGTTGTGATATTTGAAAATAGTGTCGGCCCCATCCAATTCCCCTTAGGAAACTCAGGAATATTTATCTCACGGCCATCTAATAAGCAGTTGGCGCCTTGATCAATGCCTGTCTGTATTAAACTAGCGACACGCTGTTTTGCTTGAGGGCTAATAAGCGGGCCATAAGCCGATTCTGGATGATGCCAGATGCCAGGTTTAACAGCCGCGAGTTTTTCCTGAAGGCCTTTGACCCACTCACGGGTTTCACCGACAAAAACAATCACGCTAATGGCCATGCAGCGCTGGCCTGCTGCCCCGACTGTTGCACCGACTAAGGCATTCATTACCGTCTCTTTATCGGCATCGGGCATAACAACCATATGATTTTTTGCTCCTGCAAAACATTGGGCACGTTTCATCAATTGCGTGGTTTGCAGGTAAATGTCTTTCGCAACAGGAACAGAGCCGACGAAGGAGGTGGAAAGTACCCGAGGGTCGGCTATTAATTGTTGAACCTGGTATTTTCCACCATGAATCACTTGAAGTAAGCCATCAGGTACGCCAGCTTCTACAAAAAGCTCTACCAAACGCATAGTGGCCAGCGGTACCTGTTCAGACGGTTTTAAGATCATGGCATTACCGCAGGCAATGGAAAGCGGAAACATCCAAAGAGGAATCATGGCAGGGAAGTTAAAAGGCGTAATGCCTAAGGTTACCCCTAAGGGTTGAGTCAAGCTATAGGTATCGACGCCACGAGCGACATTTTCAACTGTTTCACCCATTAATAAAGAGGGGATGTTGCAAGCGTGCTCCACAACTTCAATGCCACGCCAAACATCCCCCATCGCATCCTCAAGATTTTTGCCAGTATCAGCAGCAAGAATTTCTGCTACTTCTTTTTGATGGGCTTTTAAAAGAGTCTGATAGCGCAACATAAGCCGGGCACGTTCGGAAACAGGCGTTTCTTTCCATAGCTCAAACGCGGCCTGAGCGCCTGAAATCGCTATTTCAATTTCATCGTTTGTCGCGAGTGGAACATTCGCAAGTACGTCTTGCGTGGCAGGATTGACTACATCAAGTAAATTTGTGCTGGCGCTTTGAATAAATTGACCATTGATTAGCAGTGGTACTTGCGGAATCATAAAGTGAACCTTGTTTTTGTTGTGGATAACGGTAAGCACCACTCTACGTCTTTTTAACTAAAAATGAATTGACTAAATTGCCAACAATATAGACTATATTGCTATCTTGTTGTTTGAGGATATATTGTGAGTGCACCATCAAACTGGCCGCTTTCACAGTCGGCTTTGCGTGTGACAGTGGCAAATTCAGTATTGCTGGGTTTGAGTGAACACCCTTTGTCTAAAGCATGTTATACCACGGCAATTGGCTATTATCCAAAAGCTAAATCACATGAAATGAAGCGTACAGAACATGATGATTATATCCTGATATATTGTGCTGATGGCAGAGGTTCACTCAGTTTAGGTCATGTTAAACAAATGGTTAAAGCCGGTGAGCTATTTATTTTGCCACCCAATACCATGCACGCTTATCAAGCCGATGAAGGTCAGCCTTGGACTGTTTATTGGTGTCATTTTCAAGGTGAGCAAGCAAAAGACTTTTTCGGCTATATCTATCAGGGCCAATCATCGCCTCTTATTCGAAATATGACAAATATTGATTTTATGCAGCTGTTCCGAGAACTAATAGAAACCGTTCGAGACAGCACACAGTTATCGGGATTTATTCATGCATCTAATTTGTTTCGGCATATCCTGACAAAAATAGAACGCCAGATGACACAAGGGGATAAATATGAAAATGGCATCTCTATTCCTAAAGTTCAGCAATATATGCGGGCAAATATTAACAAACATGTAAGTTTAGACGAGTTGGCTTCGTTAAGTCATTGCTCAAAGTATCATTTTGCAAGACAGTATCAGCGTCTTACCGGCACATCCCCCTTAAGGTATTTTATGGAATTAAAAATGGAACATGCCTGTTTTTTATTGGAGCAAACTAGCTTAAGCATGTCGGAAATTGCCTTCCAATTAGGGTATGATGATGCGCTGTATTTTTCGAGAGTATTTCGTAAGGTCTTGGGGATGGCTCCAAGTGTTTATCGAAAAAACCTTATAGAAAAAACTTACTGATCTTTTTAGTAAGCAGTAAGCGATGAAAATGCAAACATACTAATTTTTTTCCCTGCTTCGGCACTACGACTGGAATTTTTCTTATTCATGCTTACTGAAGCGCAAAAAAACCTTATTCAGACGACATACCGTAAATTTACTTCGCGTGAAGGCTTTCGTCCACGTTATGGCCAGCGAGTGATGATTGCGGAAATTGCAAAATACTTAGGCTCAATTGAAGAGAATGATCAAGGTCAGCGCACATCAGCCCCAGCAGTGTGTGTTGTCGAAGCAGGAACGGGCACCGGTAAAACACTGGCTTATTGTATGTCTGTTTTACCTTTGGCTTTGAATGAGAAGCGAACAGTTATTGTATCTACGGCAACAACAGCGCTTCAAGAACAGGTTATCAGTAAAGATTTGCCCGAGTTAGCAAAATACTCCGGCCTTGAGTTTACCTACGCTTTAGCGAAGGGAAGAGGGCGCTACCTTTGTTTGAGTAAGCTCGATCAGCAACTGGATACTAGTGAGAGTGATTTAAGTGCCTTGCCCTTATTTTTGATGCCAGAACAGAACAACCAGACAGATAAGACGCAGCTTGAAACATTTTTATCCAAATATGCCGCTGGCTCCTGGGATGGTGACCGTGATACTTGGGAAGCCGTTATCGAGCAAGATGTCTGGCGAACCGTGTCTACCGATAACCAACAATGCAGTAAGCGACGCTGTAGCTATTTTAATTCATGCCCTTATTATGTAAATAGAAGAACTTGGGATGAAGTAGATTTGATTGTGGTGAATCATGACTTGCTTCTATCGGATCTTGCTTTAGGTGGTGGTGTTTTATTGCCTGCTCCAGAATCGTCAATTTTAGTTTTGGATGAAGCGCATCACTTAGCGGATAAGGCTTTAAATCATTTTACTGTCCATAGTGGTTTAAAGACGGTCGAAACCTGGCTCAAATCCTTAAGTAAAGTGATGGTAGAATTTTCGCCTTATCTTGGTCCTGGTAATTATATGGGTCGGCATATTGAAGATATTTCGCAAGTAAGTGTTCAGCTGCATGACTGGTTTTCACGCATATATGATTATTTGGCTGAAAATATTGTCTGGGATTTGGATGATAATTCACCTTCAAACTCTCTTTCCAATGTGCGTCGGTTCCGTTTCAAACAAGGCATTATTCCCGATGACTTTCATGCAATGGCGTGTGAAGTGAGAGTGTTAACGGCTAGTTTATGTCGTTTACTCGATGATATTCGTACTGAAGTAACCAAAGCGGTGGATGAGAAATCTGATTCTGGCTTATCAAAAGAAGAGGGCGAACAGTGGTTTCCGGTTTTTGGAAGTTTATGTGATCGAGCTGAAAATATTCATGAATTATGGCTGTTTTATTCTAAGCCGCAAGATGAAAAGGCCTTGCCATCAGCAAAATGGCTCGTGCTGCGTGATTACGAAAATGCAGCGGATATCGGTTTATACGGCAGCCCCTTAAGTGCCGGTGAACTCTTGCATGAAGAGCTTTGGAAGAAGACCTTTGCTGCGGTATTAACCTCTGCAACACTGACGGCTTTAGGCAAGTTTGACCGTTTAGCCCAGAAAGCCGGTTTACCAAAAGCGAGTGTTTATCATCAAGTGGCAAGTCCATTTGATTTTCAAAACGTCGCACACCTTTTAGTGCCTAATATGAATGCCTGTGCGTCCAGCCCTGAAGCGCATACCGCTGAGATTGTAGAAAAGCTGGATGCGTGGGTTGGCGAACATAAAGCAGTATTGGTTTTATTTAGTTCGCGAAAACAAATGAATGATGTGCACTTCAAGGTGAATGGTGCTTTAACCAAAGACATCATGACCCAGGATGATTTCAGTAAGCAGGAGCTTGTCAGACGCCATAAAGAAACAATCGATTCAGGTAAGCGGAGTATTTTGTTTGGCCTTGCTTCGCTTGCGGAAGGTATTGATTTACCCGGTGCTTATTTAACTCACGTGATCATTGCCAAAATACCTTTCTCTGTGCCCAATGACCCTCTAGAAGAAAGTATTAGTGAATGGCTCGAAGGGCAAGGGAGAAACCCGTTTATGGAAGTCACCGTGCCCGATGCAAGTCTGAAATTAATACAAGCATGTGGACGATTGATTAGAACTGAAGAAGATAAAGGGCAGATTACGATTCTGGATATGCGCTTACTGACGCGTCGATATGGGAGCTTGTTACTTAACTCGCTGCCACCTTACCAGCGTATTTATGAGTGATAATAAATACGCATCCTGAACTCGTCGAAGGGTCAAAGGGCGTTCTTATATAATCAAAAGTTTCATCAAGACAAAAAAAAGCGGTTAGAAGGTGCCGAACAACCTTAAAACCGCTATACGAAGAAGGGCGCTTGTAGGAAGACCCTAATCGGAAAAAACGTGCTAAACAAAAAGGCCTGAATTTTTTGCTTAACATGTTTTGTGCCGATGAATTAATAGTAGAGATAAGCGGGGCTTAATAAGATCATCCAAAGGGCTTAGTCCCAGCTAATCCTTGAATAAATGTGAGTTGGTTCTCACTTTTTTAACTGTAATTTTTTAACAGCGTTTTAAGCCAATGAGTGATTCCTGCAAGCAATGCATTATCCATATTTTCAAAGCCTTTTTGATCGACATAGCCTTCTGTTTCTATTCGGTATTGCCAATCCCTCGCTTTATCAATAATAGAGAATGAAATATCTTCTAGTGACTCTATCGCATCGATAAAGCTCAATGCAAAGTCTGCTCTGCTTTGCTGTGATATTGAATGACTTTGTATTTGGATTAAAAGCTCTTCTAAAACAGCTCTGTTTGTCATATTCATTGTTACTCTGCGACCAAACCTAGCGACTCGGGAATGATTTGAATAATTGCGCCATATGGTCGCTCACTCTGTTTTGGTCAATATTGTGTATGTTGACCGAGGAAATATCCATAGTTGTCGCCGCTTTCCAAACAACTTCCTTTGTTTTTCGATCAATAGCATTAACCAGAACATCGGCTTTGTTTACCGGATCTATCCTATTTGAGGTATAAAAACCCGTATCGATGGGGATTTGTTCTTGTGTTATAAGTTCGCTTCTATCAATTTCTATTTGATAATTAATGAGGAGGTCTGGGTTTTCAGAAACACTATAGCCTTTTTCAATTAATCCTGACTCTATGCCTCGTGTAATGAATTCAATAAAATTTGTACTATGATTACTTTTGGCATGTACAGAAAATGTCTGGTATTCGCGTAGGTTAATATTAGGATCTGTTTTGGAAAAGACTTGAAGGGGAAGCTCTTGGCAGCCAAGTAGAAAACTCACAACATAGACTAAAAATAACATGTTGAATAACTTGTAGCGTTGAACTTTGGGGGCTGAAATGGGGGGGCGTAATAACATTTGTCATGCCTTCTTTTTTATGGTGCCATTATGAACTGATCAATAACATACCTCTGAATCAGCTGTAATTGAGTTATAAAATAGTCACTTAAATACAATAATAATTCAAACACTATTTCAAAATATTGAAAATAGTG
>CAXBDA010000009.1:0-62987 GCA_963974595.1 uncultured Oleiphilus sp.
ACCGTTTACTATATAGAGCAGTAAGTACAAATAACTCAACAAATATAAAAACGATTTCTATAAAAATAGATCCGACATAATTCTAAAAAAAAGTTCTAAACAACATTTAAAACAAAAATAAAAAGAGCATTTTTATGAAAAAATCATGGTTAATCGGTGGATTATCGCTGGGTGTTATTCTGTTCGGTGTCTATTGGAATCAATCGACTCATGTAGAAAACATGCCCAACATTCATTCAGGTGAAGGCACGCATGATCAAGCACAATCGGCATCAAGCTTAGAACCAAAAGACCTCCCGTCAGATAGTATTCCAAATAACCTTGAACACTCAGAAGAGCTAACAGCACACGTCGAGGATGCCTTATTGCACTACACTGAGATCAGTCAATATCCACCCACTTCACAGCCCATTTCAAATAAAGAACATATTAGTGCCTTCATGAACACTAGCTTGCCTCAGTCATCACTACCTTTCCCGTTTGATGGTTTGGAAACACCCATTCAAGTCAGCATCGAGCTAAATCAAAATAATTACTTCTACGGTGACCCTATCGTTGCCAAAGTGACTATCAGCCAAGTACCGGAACAAGCCTCTATATCAACCCGAGCGACCTTAATGAGCATTGAAGGTGATGTATTAGCTGAATCAACAAAACAAGAATATCAGGATAATAGCACCATCATCACCTTCGATACCCAGTCCTATTCAGCCGGTAGTTGGCCGATAGAAATGAATGTAGGCGCTTACATTGATGTGAATGGCCGTACTCTGTTTATAAGTGCGCCTTTTAAAATAAATGACCAGACAGCGTCTTTGGAGTCTCTAGGTTTTAGTGAGCCTGTGGCAGAGAATCTTGTCATCCCTCTAAATCTTAATGTTGAACTGGCTGGCTACTACTATGTCGCTGCTATTCTCTACAGCAGCAAAACACAGTCACCATTAGTACACCTTGAAACCGAGGGCAATCTTTCCGAAGGAATGGATACGTTGAAGCTTAAGGCACACATCCAAGCCCTAAAAAAAGGCGACGATGAAGGCCCCTACTATTTAGACAATATCAGAATAGAGCGCTGGTCCGACGATATTATTCCAAGAGATGTTGCTGGTAAAGTTAACGACAATGATTATCTGGTTGATAGTTATGCATTTTCTAGTTATGAAGATAAACCTTATCTAGACCCACTTGCCGAGGAACGCCAACGCCTTATCCAAGGTTTGAGTGCTCGACAATAATAACAACATAAAATAAATCGATGGCTTATCGATTCCCCCTATTCATCGCATTTTGAGTCAAACATGAGCTTGATATGTTTACTTGAGGTGTGAAGATACCGGAGCAGTAAGGCAGGAAGCAAACGTACAGCCACTAAGGCATAAAATAATAAAAGATAGGAGTAAGTCCCAATGTTAAAAAGACTAACCACCACCCTGGCCGGAGTCGTTCTGTCTGTAGCAGCAATGAGTTCTCATGCCGCACTTGATGGAATGAAAGTTGTATTGGTTCATGGTTTCCAAGCTGAAGACCTGAATGACTCGAACCGTTCCCAGAAAGCGAATCAGTATGGTTCTTATGAAAATTATATGAAGCACCGGGCAAACAATGTGTATTGGAATGGCCCATGGCAAGCGAAAGCCGATGCAAAAATCTGGTGGGATAGCAAAGAGCGCATTACCGGTGGTATTGCGACAGATGTCAAAAATCAACTTAAAGCCCTGTCAAATAACAGTAACTTCAGAGGTAAGCCGATTCTTTTAGTGACGCATTCAACCGGTGACTTGGTGGCAAGGCATGCCTTAAAAAGACTTGGCAGCTGGGGGATCAGTAATAATAATTTAAAAGTACTTGCGGTAATGGACTTTGCGGGCGCAGGTGGCGGCACTGAAATTGCTGACATTGCAAGCAACATAGCCAATGGCAGTGGCTTAATCAACAGTGCTCAAAAAGCAGCCATCAATGCCTTTATGGGGTTCACACCTCAACCAGGTAAACTGGGCGTTCTGACCGACTTACGCCCTTCAAATGCACGCGGCATTAACTCAGGTTCAAGCTCTTATCCACGCTTTCGCTTTACGGGAACGGGCTGGTCTAATGCCGGTTTAACCAAGCCTTTTCTAAGAGGCATGGATGATAGTGTTGTACCTTTACATAGTGCATGTATGGCAGCCTCCATTGAAAGCATTGACTCATGTTCGAACGGCATTGCTAATAATGGTGTCATTAAGTCTGTTAACGGCCCTAATAATGGCGTTTGGGGGAATTATTACCCCATCTTAATGGGTGAAAAAACCAACCATGGCGGCACGATTGGCGGTCAAACGGGTAGCCAGTTCGCAACCGTTAACAGCTCAAACTCAATCACTAAAAACTCAGTAAACTTAAGCCTTTCAACCACAACCAAAAAATACTGGTGGAGTTGGGGTAAGAAAGTACGCTGGGTAAATGGTGGTTCTGGCAAGAAGATGTCTGACGTTGTCATTTCAGCGACTAATTACTAAGGTATTTATGTTGCCTGAGCCCCGTCGAAGGGGCTTTCAAATTAAATACTGAGCTTTACCGGAGTCGTTTCGACAAGTTCAATGAGCGCACTGAGTCTTAATATTAAGTCAGTGCGCTCGCGATAAAATTCTTTAATCCGGGTAAAGCACCTAAATGAGTCAGCATCTTAATTTCAATATCGGGATGTTTGTCTTGTACTATTTTCACTTCATTTGGCACGTCGGTGACAACATGTCGGCCTGCTGATAAAAAGTAAGGGAATACGCTAATTTCAGTGGCACCTTGAGCAATCACCTTTTCCAGTGAATCAGGAATAAGCGGTGCAGCCAATTCAAGAAAACCAACACTAACCAAGCGGTATTCATCACCAACCAAAGCCGCTAACTGACAGGCAAGCTCGCTCACCTCTTCATTGGAAGCAGCACGCCGACTACCATGGGCAACTACAACTAAAGCTTTCACTCGGCTATCCTCCATAACTTCCCATCACAACGATGATAATTCTTACACGATGCGATACAGCCCCTACATGGTAGTCGAGGATATTTAGCGATAGCATCACGATTGCCAGCATCATCCACTTTACTTTTCAAATCATCTTGAGCATGTTCATCTTTCATTCCATACCTCCTGAAAGTACCCAATTACATTTCTGGCTTATCAGAAACTTAATCTAATAATTGCTTTAGTGCCGAGTCTAAACGAAAAGCAGGTAGCATTTTAGAGAGCGCACCACCCTTTTCGTCTAAAACAATACCTGTTCGTAATATACAGAACCGAGTCAATACTTGGCCTATTAACCCTGTACCACCTGTGATAAGAATTCTCATAAAATACCTGCAATAATGATAGCTCGTGGATAACAACCAATAACGGACTTATTTTGGTTCAAGCACGTTTAATGCTGGATAAGTCTCTTCTGCGATGACATAGAAAATGATTTCAAAGGTCGATAAGTGTAATCAATGCGCGCCACATAGTTTTCTTCTGTACGTTTACCATTTTTAAATTTCTCGATATTGGTTAAACCTTCAAAACGAAGCAAACGCTTAGTATTAAGTTCATATTCCAGTAAAATTGGATCAACCAAAAGATCGATAAAAAAATTGCGCGGCTGTAGCTCAAGTGAAACGGAGTTGGTATTAGCCTTGACTTCAATTGCTTCAAAGTTAATAAGCTGAGCTCGCATGATTGCTAAAAAAGTGAATTTAAGTTCTTTATCCTTTCTTAGAGCATTCCAACGAGAGTCAATCAAACGATCAAAACCTGCATCAACCACAAGTAAAGGTTCACTTAGTTTAACCTTTGACAACTTTCGATTTTCATTTGTTTCTATCAATACTTGCAGATAATTTTCCGCTTTATTTAAAAAAACACTAATGCGTTCATCACTTCGTTTATCGTGAAACATCATGTCTGGTGCTAAAGCATTTTTAGTATAATCAAGCGTCTTTTCAGCAAAAATCTCACCTGTTGGGTTACTGTAAGTAATATAGGCTGAAAGATATTCCCCCGCATCATTTAATATCGCCTGGTGATTTTCAACATACAACAAATCAGACGTTTCAGGGTTTATCGCCTTGCCTTCAAAATTCAATAATTGCGCAGCAAAACCATTTAAGGTGATAGCCATGGTTAAACTAAAGGCATATAGCCTAGAATAACAGTGCGTTAGTAAGAACATGTTTATTATCAGCTAATAACGTCTGAACGACACTCAGGCTTTGCAAATACCATATGTGATACACCAATGGCACGTTCTGCAAAACCACCTTCACAATAACTAAGGTAAAAAAACCACATTCTTAAAAAGTCTTCGCTATACCCTTGAGCACGCGCTTCTTCTATGTTGATTTTCAACTGATTCGCCCAAGCGCTGAGTGTGCGCGCATAATGTTGTGCGAAATCATCCAGATGAATCAGTCTTAAGTCACTGGCATTCATTGATGCAGTCGATAAAGCATTAATAGAAGGAATACAGCTACCGGGGAAAATATATTTTTTGATGAAATCAACATCTCGCTTGGCCTTTTCGTATCGCTGATCTTCTATGGTAATCGCCTGAATCAACATTGAACCATTAGGTTTGAGTAAGCTTGAACAGGTTTTAAAAAATGTTTCGTAGTATTCCCAACCCACGGCTTCTATCATCTCGATAGATACAAGCTTGTCGTATTGACCTTTCAGATTTCGATAATCTTCCGTTAATAAATTTACCTTGTCTTCTAGACCTTCTTGTTCAATGCGTTCTTTGGCTAGCAAATATTGCTGTTCTGAAATTGTTGTTGTTGTCACATGACAGCCATAATGTTTAGCCGCATAAATAGCAAAGCCGCCCCAACCTGTGCCTATTTCTATGACTTTATCATCGGCATGTAATTGTAACTTCTCACAAATACGTTTGAGCTTAGCTTCAGAAGCATCAGCCATGTTTGCGTCTTCGTTGGGAAAAATTCCCGATGAGTACATCATGCTTGGGTCAAGAAATAACTTAAAAAACTCGTTACCTAAATCGTAATGGGCTGCAATATTTCTGCGTGAGCCTTTTTCTGTGTTTTCATTTAACTTATGAAACCACTTTAAGATTGGTCGGGATAAGGTTGCTAAACCGCCATCCATTTGATTGAGAATATCCATATTTCTGACCATGACTCGCATTAGCATGGTTAAATCCGGGGTAGTCCAATCACCTGTCATATAGGCTTCTGATGCACCGATACTGCCACCGGTAACAATATCGGCATAACAGGTAGTATCATGTATATTCATTTCTGCATAGAGGTCGTCACCCGGTGTTAACGCTTCTCCAAAATGATAGCGTTCACCTTCTTCTATAATGACAATACTGCCAATTGAAAGCTTCTTTAGCTGGGAAAAAAGTATGCTTTTTGCTGCGCCAGAAAACAAAGTATATCGTTTTTTCTTCTTTTCTGAATTCGCTAAACTTACAATTGACGATGCCATAAAACCCTCTGATATTTTTATCTTAACATTCAAAACATAATGTAATGGGGCGTTATATTGATTAGGGCTTAGACGTATCAGGGTGATCGTAAAACGGAACCCCTTTTAGTTTTAATTTCAGTGCCTGCCAATAAATGCCTGTTATGACCTTTACGGTCATGAATGGATATTGGATCAGTGTTTTCCCTAAATTTTGTTCAATATCATAACGACTCATCACTAATGTTGCATCGAAGTGTTTGCTCGCATTTTCTTCAGTGCCTTCATTGCTTGTGTTTTGGATAAAGTTATCCATATGCACAAACAACTTTTCACCTGGTTGACTAAAGACCCACCGGTAATCCATATTCATAGGATTAAAAGGTGAAACATGAAATATCTTCTGAAATTCAAATTGATGCTTTTCTTTGCCTTTCAGTGAGTAGCCAGGCAGGGAGTTTGCACTCGTTACAGCGTCATCACCAATCGGCAAAACATAAGCGTGTTTTTCTTCCCAAGGTGTATTGGTAATTTCAGCTACAATCGCAATAAGATTTTGGTCAGCATCGTAGCAATAGTAAAAAACCACGGGATTAAACAGGATATTCAAATAACGAAGATGAGCTAATACTCTAACAGAGCAAATAGATTGCGCTAACTCAATAGACACACTGCCTGCCACTTTATCAATCACTGCTTTTTTTAAGTTTGGTTCTTCTGGTGACATAAAATCACGCCGTTTAAAGCGCACAAAATTAAATCCAGAAAATGAGCAGTACCATTTTTCAGAAAATAACTTAGGAAGTTCATCTAAATCGAGATAGAGCATAAAGATGGGATAGGTAAAGGCATGAGATTTTGGTTCAAAACGACGGTGACGAATGTGGCCCTTAAAAATCGCGCTTTTGAAATGACCCTTTACCTCACCATTTAAGTTAAGTTTTACATCATTCATAAACTCAACCCAAACGCCTCGGCAACACGAAGACCCGACTTCACACCATCTTCATGAAAGCCATTAAACCAATATGCACCACAATAATGTGTTCTATTATGTCCACTAATGTCAGCATGTCTTGCTTGTGCCTTGATGCCGTCTTGCGTAAAAACCGGGTGAGTGTATTCAAACTTAGCTAATATTTTGTCTGGGTTTATTTCTTGCGATCTATTTAAAGTCACCAATAAGGTTTCAGGTGCATCATCAAAATTTTGCAGAATATTCATGTTGTAGGTCACCATCGCACAGTCATTTGCGCGTTGCGGAATATGATAATTCCAAGCAGCCCACGCTAATTTCTTTTTAGGCATTAAGCGTGCATCTGTATGCAACACGACATGGTTGTTTTGATATGGTAAAGCACCAAGAATATGACTTTCTTCCTGGGTGGGTTTTGCTAACATTGCAAGCGCTTGGTCACTGTGACACGCAAAAACCACTTGATCGAAACTGGCCTTTTCACCACTTTCAGTCATGATCTCTACACCACTTTCATGCCTAATCACGTGTTTGATCGGGGTATTTAAATGAATTCTATCTTTATAAGCGCGAGTGATAGGTTCGATATAAGAACGTGAACCGCCTTTAATGACTCGCCATTGGGGGCGCTGGTCAACACTGAGCATGCCATGATTATTAAAAAACTTCAGAAAAAACCTAAGGGGAAAGTCCATCATCACATCGACAGACGCCGACCAAATAGCCGCCCCCATAGGCACAATATAGTAATGTACAAAGGCATCAGAATAACCGTGCTCTTTCACAAACTGACCTAAGGTTTGATCGTCATCAACACTATCTGATGCAAGCAATTCAACAGTTTGTTTATTAAACCGTAAAATATCTTTAACCATAAATAAAAACGTCGGCCTAATGATATTTAGGCGCTGTGCAAATAAACTATTCAAAGAGGTGCCGTTATATTCAAGACCGGTATTTTCACAGCGAACACTAAAGCTCATATCCGAAGCTTCACTTTCAACCCCCAATTGATCCATTAATTTAATAAAGTTTGGGTAAGTCCAATCGTTATAAACAATAAAGCCTGTATTTACTGGATAGGTCTTTCCTGCTAGTTCAACATCTTGCGTATGCGTATGACCGCCTAAATAATCATTCGCTTCAAACACACTCACCTCATGCTCTCGACTCAAAACATGAGCCGCACTCAAACCCGCAATACCTGAGCCGATTATCGCAACTTTTTGTCTATCGGATTGAGCCAATTTTGATGTCGTTTGCATGCCTATCTTCAACCTTAATGATTTTAAGTTTTAAGTTTTAACGAACACATTTCGACAGGCTCAATGAGCGGATTTCGCTCCCTGAGCCCCGTCAAAGGGCCTTTCAGATTAAACTTTCAGTTATAGGCCATACGTTTTTTGAGTTGTTGAATAATCGACCCCAGAACAGGAACATGCTCATATAAAAGAGCACCACCATCAAAGTAATCTTGATGAAAATAGACTTTATCAGTGAATCGAATATGGCTGGTACCCTGCACTGAAATGGGTTTACCACGATTCAATTTAGGATGGCTATAAGTCATGGTCCAGGTCAACATAGCCTGGCCGTCGTTAATCCATTGATCATGGAAGTCAAAGTCACATAAGGTCAGGTTTTCGTAGAGTGCAGTACAGTAATCTAAGAACGCACCACGGCTTTCTATTTTATGAAAACTATCTTGAAACAAAAGATTTTCATCATAGACTTCAACCAGCAATTCTTCTTGAAGATCTTCCGCACACATAGCCCGGTACAAGGTTTTAAAGGACTCAATTAAAAGCAAAATTTTAACGTCATCGTGTTTTTTAGAAAGAGGCATAAGGCTACACTCGGAAGATTATTTTCAATTAGGGAAACACAATTTTATTTCGCGCCGGGATTCTTTTTCCCTTCTTCTAGAATACGTTTAGGTACCGGATTTAGATCACTCACAAGCCCAATATAACTAAGCAACTTCAGGCCATAATAAGAAATATCTACTTCCCACCAATAAAAACCTTGCCTTGCTGAAACTGCAAAACGATGGTGGTTATTGTGCCACCCCTCACCCAAGGTAAGCAGCGCAAACCATGGATTATTTCGACTGTGATCTTTAGTTTCAAAACGACGACTACCCCATATGTGCCCCAAAGAATTGATTGTAAAAGTAGCGTGAAACAATATAGTTGTTGAGATAAAGAAGCCCCACACCAACATCTGCCAACCATTGGTTTCTAACTGAGGCCAATAAAATGCCATGAACTCGCCCACACCAAAAATAAAACCAGCAAAAACAGCGGGGACTAAAATATCAAAGCGATTCAAGAATCTCAGTTCAGGGTATTTTGCTAAATCTTTAATCACAGAATAATCTGTTTTAAAGCCGGCTTCAGACATAAACCAGCCTACATGACTAAACCAAAAACCATGTTGAATAGGCGAGTGTAAATCACCCTCTTGATCTGATTCTTTGTGATGTTTTCGATGATGAGCAGCCCACCATAACGGCCCACGCTGGCAAGAAGTATTGCCAAGAACAGCAAAACAGAATTGCCAAAAGCGATTGGTTTTATAGCTGCGATGCGAAAACAAACGATGATAAAATGCTGTAATGGCAAACATTCTCAGCCAGTAGAAGAGCAAACACGCAATAAGTGCAGTAGCACTCCAGCCTGTCCAGATCACCCCGATACATGCGATATGAATAAAAATAAATGGCATACAGCGCAGTAAATTTATCCGATGAGGATTATCGCTACTCGATGATTCGACAACGGCTTCGGAGTCGAACCAGCAGATAAAATTATTGAAAAACCTAAGCGCTAGGTTATTCGAGTTAGTGCTCATGCTGATTCCTGTTCTATCACTGAGAATAAATCACGCTCTGTTTCTGAACCTGACAACTGTTTAAACCATAACTTGGTTTGCGCTACGGCTGAAGGGTGATCTACAACGGGTAAAGGATAAGCCAAAATTTTGGCTTGCTGTGCTGAAGGCATGTGAATACTTTTATCGTCCAAGCTGCTTAACTCGGGCAGGTACTGCCGAATAAAATCGCCACTCGCGTCAAAACGCTGTGACTGCCTGACAGGGTTAAAAATTCTAAAATAGGGCACAGCATCGACACCGGTTGAGGCGCTCCACTGCCAGCCGCCATTGTTAGCAGCTAAGTCACCATCGACTAACATAGACATAAAATACGCTTCCCCTAAACGCCAATCGATAAACAGGTGTTTGGTTAAAAACATGGCCACCACCATCCTTAAGCGATTATGCATCCAGGCTGTCTGTTTCAATTGTCGCATCGCTGCATCGACAATAGGGAAACCAGTTCGACCTTCTTTCCATGCATCAAAATGCTCACTTTCTTTTTTCCAAGGCAAACGATCTGTTTCTGGTTTGAACGGTTTAAAGCGACATAGATGAGGGAAATCTACCAGCAGGTGTTTATAAAATTCTCTCCAGATAAGCTCATTAATCCAAGTCGACACACCTTGGTTGCCTTCACTCAGAGAACAATGATTCAAACTTAATGCCGCATGCATGCATTGGGTTGATGATATCGCACCCATCGCAAGGTAAGGAGAAAGCTGGCTAGTTGCCGCTTCTGAAGGAATATCTCTTTTCGCTTTATAGTGTTTTATATCCTCGTCCAAAAATCGGTTTAAGCGATCATGTGCTTCTTCCTCTCCAGCCGGCCAAAGTTCAGCGAAATCAGCATAGTTATTGGGCATACCCGACACATCTGCACTAACGCTCGTGGGTGTTTGCGCTTCTGGTCGGTTTAAAATACTGCGCGCGTGGCCAGAAAAATTCTGGATATAAGCACGTTTGAAAGCTGAATACACTTTGTAGGGTTCGCCTTGCTTATTTCGAATCAGCCCCGGTTCTATGAGACAGGCATCATGATGACAAGAACTTAAAACCCCCTGTTGTTTTAATCGATCTATAAGCTGTTCAGCACAGGCTTTTTCATTAACTTCATATTCCTCGTTAAAAAAGATTTGCTTAACTGAATGGGTTCGAGCAAAGTCAGCCAACACATCAGGAATATCGTTAAAGGAATTAGCTGATAACACAATCAGGGGGACATTAAGTTTTTCGAGTTCATCATGAAGCGTGAGAACTTGCCTTAGAATAAGCGCACGCTTAGCAGGTGAAATACCGTGAGCCTGCCACTGCCCTTCGGTAACGATATAAACAGCTATAGTAGGCCCTTGCGACATTGCCGAGACAAAAGCAGGGTTATCAAACACCCGTAAATCGCTTCGGAACCACATAAGATTGTATTTTGTAGAAGAATAACGCTGACTCACAATGTACGACCTGTTTATTGGTTTATTTGCCCCTTAGACCATTCGGAAATATCAGGAAGCAAATAGTTAGTTTTTAGCTCTTCCCCTACTACTAGCCCCTAGCCTTAAGTAAGTGCTATTCGGCTCAGAAACTAACTATCTAAATACCGTTTTCTAAACCCAAGGCCATTGGGTAGCTGTTTAACAAAGAAAGTGCTTCATGCTCTTGATATTTTTTCATAAAAAAGCGGACTAAGGTCATCGGTACAATCAAGGGAATAATGCCTTTTTTGTAATTGTCGATTAAAGCTATTAACTCTTGTTTTTCAGCAGTCTCTAACTTGCTTTTCAGAAAACCCTGCATCCTCATCAAGATACTGGCATGACGGCCACGTGTGACAGGCTGTTGTAAAGCCGCCATAAATGCTTCGATATAATGTGCAGCTATTAACTGGATATCTTTACCTTTAAGCTTGGCGAGCATTTGGCCTAACTGAACAGCAACAGGCTCTTTATGAGCCCTTAACATTAATTTATAACGATGATGGAAATCAGTCAGCGTTTTGGCAGAGAGTTTTGGCATTACTTTGGTTTGCCAATCGTGATAGGCGTAGACCAAAGCAATAAAGTTTTCTTTTATTGGATTATCATTTAATCGCCCCGATTCGGTGACCGGCATTAAGGGTAAAAGTCGCTTAAGTTCACCTGAAAATGCACCATCAGACATATAAAGTGGCTGACCTTTTTCGCCATAGACTTTAGTGCTTTTGATGCCACAGCTAGGCGATTTTTGCATAAAGATAAAACCACTCAAACCTTGCATAGAGGGGGCAACGTCTTGCGCAAGCTCGATCAAGTCTTTTGAGTAATCAAGCTCAGGGTTGTCTGTCGTGAGATTGTCTGTCGCGAGATTGTCTGTCGCGATCACCCTCACAACACCGGCCTTTTCTGCCAAACGAATAGCAGGCCGCGGCACACTTAAACCTATCTGAACTTCAGGGCAGATAGGTCGAAAATCGAAATATTCAGATAGTACTTGAGTACAATACTTTGAAAGTTTATGACCGCCATTGTAACGAACTTCTTTTCCCATCAAACATTCACTAATGCCCAAGATAGGCTTTTTATTTTGTACTACGGTTTCATGCTTAGAGGAGTTTAGGTCAGACTTTTCACTTAGTTGAACGGACATGAGCACACCTTCAAGTAGCTTATTTTAGGTTATCGATATAAATACTTACGTCGATTGAATGAATTCAGATCTTTCTGGCTTAAAATTTTTAGCCAGATAATTTTTAGCCAGATAATTTTTAGCCAGATAGTAGCCACTGGTAAATGCAGCCTCTACACCCGAAAGCCTTGTCGTGTCAGCCAAATAATCGCCACAAATCCAAAGACCATCTGCATCATTTAAAAACATCTTTCCGGTAAGTTCGCTAGGCTGAGCAACCGAATATAACCAGCGATGTAAATACGTACCATCCACAATAATCGGCGAGCCTGTTTTGGCCATAAGCTCCGCCAACAGTGCATGCTCTAAACTTGATTTATTCGTTTCTAAATTGTCAGCGGTCCACTTAATATCGGCCTGCACCACCCATACTTGATAATCGTCAGATTCACTTCGTCCCGGTTTACTCTGCTCTAATATCAACCGGGAAATAATTGAATCGGTAAATTCGTAATAATCATCGTTCAGCGCCAAATGCCCTTTTACCTTGAGCATAAGTACCCACTGCGGCAACAAAATCGGCTGACTTAGCGCGGCAATGAATGAATGCCCATAAGGTAAGAGGTCAGCAGTTTGTTGAGGTGGCGTTGCAAAGATGATGTTTTTTGCTTGGGCAAACAAAGTACGCTGCCCGATTTCTCCGGTATATACCGACCACAGCGTATTATCTTTACGAATTTCAGTTACACGGGTAGCAAAATATACATCCAGCTGATCAGCCAGATATCGGGTAATGCTCGAGCTTCTGGGTGTGGCGACATACTGGCTGCCTGCCGAATCTGAAAAGCGCCAAACTTTGGCAATTCCCAAGGAAATCCAATACTCAACACGAGATCGAAACAATTCGGTTGTAGCACCAAAACTCGCGCAGCCCAAGTCGAATTTGATTATTGACTTATTTTTCTCAAACTCAATGCGTTTAGATGACAATCTGCCACCACTTCCTCGGGATTTTTCGACACAGGCCACACTGAAGCCCGATTTTTGTAACTCAGTGGCGGCAATAAGGCCAGACATACCTGCCCCAACAACTAAAACATCGAGCGCTAACATGACGAAACTCCATTTTTTTAAAACATATTATGCTTTACGCATACCTAGGCCTTATAGATCACTCAACGTTCTGTTATTCTTCCAGGACACTTAATCAAGACGATCAATACGAGATTTCATCTTTGAATTCTGACAATCACAACCATGAACATTCGCCAGAAGCGTCTCTTGATTCACTCATTCTTGACATCGCCAAGCACCAAAGCAAACAAGCTTTTATTGAATTATTCAACCGAGTATCTTCAAAGCTAAAAGCTTATGCCATTCGCTGTGGTGCCAATCACGCAGATGCTGAAGAAGTTGTCCAGGAATGCTTACTTATCGTTTGGCGAAAAGCACCGACTTTCAACCCGCAAACTGCCTCTGCCATTACTTGGCTTTATACCATTGTTCGTAATAAGCGCATTGATTTTATCCGTAAGCAACGCCCTGATTTAATCGGTTCAAGCGATTTATGGCCAGAACCTGAATCAGAACAGTTAGAAAAGCATATAGAGAGTGATCTAAATGCAAACATCATCCGTACGCTCTTATATGAATTACCCGACGAACAAAGGCAGATTGTTTTTAAGGTCTATTTTGAAGGGAAATCACATAGTGAAATCGCGAACGACTTAGACTTACCCTTAGGAACAATCAAATCCAGACTACGTTTGGCAATGAAAAAACTCGATACACTTGCAAAAGAAAATATGTCATGGCTAATTATCATCCTTCTGATGAACTTTTAATGTCTTTCTCGGCGGGCCAAATGCCAGATGCTCTTGGCATTATCGTGGCCTGCCATCTAGAAAAATGCATTCACTGTCGACAGCATGCGGCCTTGTATGATCGACTCGGCGGGGAAATCCTCATGAATACTGAAGAGGCACCTGTCGCACCGCAATTACTGGATAATTTGCTGTGCAAACTCGACCTTCCTGAACCAAATTCTGCGAATGAATCACAGACGGGTACAGCACCTGGTTCACGCTCAGAAATACAAGCCGTTAAAAATTTGCCCAAGCCTTTACGCCGTTTTGTAACGAAAGAGTTTGAACAATTACCTTGGTCTGGTATGAGCAAAAGCATTAAAGAGTTTGTATTACCAATTTCGGGCAATGGCTATACTGCAAAATTTTATAAAATTTCCGCAGGTAAAGAACTACCTGTGCACACTCACAAAGGTAATGAATACACTTTGGTCTTAGATGGCAGCTTTTCAGATAAAGCGGGAGACTATCATCAAGGTGATTTCATTCTGGCCGATTCTCACACCATTCACCAACCTAAAGCAGCCAACGATGGTGACTGCATCTGTTTTGCCGTGATGGACGCGCCTATAAAAATGACAGGTTTCTTTGGCCGCATGCTTAACCCTTTCCTTAAATAAGGTATCCAAGAGAAACATTAATGGCTTGTGTGCGCCAATTCAAGGATGCGCACTAAAATTCAATCACTAAACAATCCCTTGCTGACAGTCCCTTGTCAATATTCTACACTCCTTAACATCGATATACTTTAGGGACTAAACGATGGCCAAGAACAAAGCATTATCTCCAGGTGATTCATTTTTTTTACTGATTGAAAGTGACAATACACCCAGCCAAATAGGTGTGTTAGCACGAATGAAATTACCGGAAGGCGCAGACAAACGCTTCATTCTTGACATGGTAGAAAACTTTCGAAAATATCAACCCACCGCAGCGCCTTTTAACCTGAAACTCGCTGAGCGTTCGGCGACCAAGCCAATGTATGCTTGGGAGACGGTAAAGAGTGTCGATATCGACTACCACTTGCGCCACTCAGCACTGCCTCAACCCGGTGGCGAACGAGAGTTGGCGGTACTGATATCAAGATTACACAGCATCCCTCTGGATCATAGAAGACCTATGTGGGAATTCCATATTATTGAAGGCCTTGAGGATAATTGTTTCGCCATTTATTCCAAAATGCACCATGCCCTGATAGATGGCGTTGCCGGTGCACGTTTAATGGCGCAATGGATGGGACAAACCAAGCCTGAAATAAAATCAGACTTCGTACCTTTCTGGGCGATGAAACAAGCAAAACGCGCCCGAAAAAACCAGGATTTAACACTTAGCCCCATCTCAACTTCACAAGCCTTGCTGGCACAAATTTCTGACCCTGTAAAAGCCGTAGCAGGTGTGCTTAGTGCAACACTCGATAGCATTCTGGGTGCCCGAAACAAAAATAACCCTGATATGGTTGCCCCCTATTCTGCACCCAGCTCAATACTAAATTCAGCGGTTGGGCCCCATCGACGTGTTAGCACCGTTGAATTCAGCACTAAACGGCTATTAAGCATTGGCAAACAGCATGGCGGCACACTCAATGACGTGGTTATGGCGGTGTGTGGTGGCGCCCTGCGAAACTACTTGCTAGAACTGGATGCCTTACCCAAGAAGTCACTGGTTTCTCAGGTACCCGTTTCGTTCCGCCAGAAAGACGATGCCGGTGGTGGTAACGCCATTGGCATGATGCTCGCCTCTTTAGGAACGGATGAAGCAGACACCCTTACCCGGTTCAAAAAAGTCAAAGCCTCTATGTCGGCAGGTAAAGCACTGCTAGGCAATATGAATGCTGCTCAAATCACCGCCTATAGCGCGATTATGACCCTACCCTTTGCTTTAGGACAGATGACGGGCTTAGGAAATAGTAGTAGCCGCCCCATGTATAACGTGGTGATTTCGAATGTGCCCGGGCCGAAAGAAAAGCGTTATTTAAATGGTGCCGAAGTATTCAGTATACATCCGGTATCATTCGTCATGCAGGGCCAAGCCTTGAACATCACCTTGTTTACCTATGACGATAAAATCACCTTTGTATTTACCGCCTGCCGTGAATCACTCCCGAGCATCCAGCGTTTAGTCACACACACGACCGATGCACTAGAGTCACTTGAGAGTACAGTGAAAAAAACCAAATCCAAGCCAAAGAAAAAAGCCACGGCTCGCAACAAGGCAGATACATAGGTCGGAAAACTAGAGCATTTTATCGGCAGCTTTCAACGCCGAAACTTGAGTGATAATATGCTCATCTAAAGAAACACTCGGGTAGAAAAGCGTAAGCAATCCAAAAACAGTGTGAATTGTAAATAGGCCTCATTGGATGTCAGTACTTAAGAAATACCTAACCCAAATAAGCGTAGGGAAAACGATAAACTACACTAAATTCTTGGCGACTCTACCCTCTCGATATCGGCACCGAAAGCATGAATTATTTTCGACTGAGCTTATCGCGCCTAATGCTTGGCAAGTGAATATTTTAGATGATCAAGTGCGTACTGAGCTATTCTCTCTCGCCGAAAAGCCCACTTCAAGACTCCATGCGGCTGATCAAGGGGACTCCCACCAAGCGTCGACGACGGTTAGCTATTTATTGGTATATCACGAACACTCCCCCGATAAACGACCAGAGCTTATCTATCTCGATAAGCATCAAACGATTCAGGGATTTAAATCCAAGAAACAATTATTACTGATTGAGAATGAAGAAAACTTCTTTCAATTTGAATGCATGTGTTTGGCCATTTCCCAAATCATAGGCGAACCAGTCAGCCTTCAGAATACAGATATCGCCTTAGGCAGTGGAATGAAGGTATCTGCAGAACTGAATGTAGCGTGGTACAAACACTACGATAAAGTACTGTGTGCTTTTGACTATGACTTGGCAGGCTTACAGATGTTTGCATCCTTAAAAGCGTATTTACAAGATAAGGCTGTCTTTGTTCAGCCTGCTGATTATTCAACTTGGTTAGCATCATTCAAAAAAATACCTGACAATGCAATTAAATTACAAAAAGCACGCGAATTAACCGAGCGCCTGGGTTTTACTGAATTGGGCCAGGCATTTACAGAAACTCGAAAATTTATGGAACAAGAGCTGATGCTCAAGATGGTGATGGATGAGTAAAGATAAGTTTCTAATCAAACGTTTGGTGATGGTTGACTCTGCCGGGCTTTGTTATGTTGAGCTGCCGGTAGATCGCCACGCAATGCTACTGGGTAAGGGCAATGTGGGGAAATCCAGCCTTCTCAACGCCATCCGTCTGTTTCTTCTACCAGAGAATAACTTCAAAAACAGCAAAAACAAGTTTGCCTTTAAAGTGCCCAATAAAGATGAGTACTACAGTAATGATGAAAGTTATAACCATTACTTTCCTTCATCGCGCAGTTTTTTGATTCTTGAAGTGACAAACCATGTTGGTAGTCATTGTCAAATTCTATATCGAAGCCAAAATATGGGCTTTAACCGTATATTTACACCCTTAGCCTATGACCAGATTCGTTCACTTTTTTGGCAGTGCGGAGCGGGTGATGGCACCGATAAAAAGGCGGATGAAGATGGAATAGGTCATGCTGTTGCCGACCTATCTGTGGCTAAAGTCAGTGAGCGCTTAAAAAAATTCGCACCTAAAACGGTGATGGTAAGCGACACAGGCAAATTGAAGCGAATGCTCTATGCCAATAATTTTCTAGATCTGGAAGACATGCGTTACTGCTTGTTCCCGCTGACAGAAACCGACGACAACCGTATTGAGTCCCTAAGAACACTCATTCTATTATTATTTGAAATGAATACCGGAGCAGACTCGGTCGCAAAGGCCGTCGCCAGTATTATTGAAGCGGACAAGAAATATGCAACAGATGCACTAGAGTTTGATATTGACGAGTTCCTTCAAAAGCACCTTGAACTCAAATCAAAGCAGCAGACATTAACGCGTATTCGTAATTTTGAACTTAGATTCAATACCCTGAAAAAGGACTACGATGACTATACGCGTTTAGATGCGGTAGATAGTCATTTTTGTAAACTGACTCAACGACTTAAAAATCAAACCCTCGATATCCGCTCTGAAAGAGAGAAACTTGCTAATTTATATCAGCAATCGAAGCAGAAATATAAAGAAAGTGAAGACACGTTTAAGCAGCTTAAACAAGAAAAGTATGCACAAGATATGTTAATCAGAGAGTGCACTAAAACGATTGCAGAAGAGCAACGGCATATCGATGTAGTTGAAAGTTTAAAGTTGCAGTATGCCTCTAATTTTTCGGTTTCCGAAATTCTTCAGATATCACAAGAAGAATTTCTTGATAAATCAAACCAGCGCGAAGCCTTGATAGATGAAGATAAGTCAGCACAGCGAAAAGTTGAGCTACAAAAACTTATTCAAGGAGGAAAAGAAACCGGGGCACATCTACAACAGAGGCTATTAAATGAGCAGTTCAGGCTTGATGCGCAGTTGCCAGACCATACTTTGGAGCCCTTGGCTGCCGTCAATAAAAATTTGGTATTAGCCAACCCCTGCCGCTCTCTAACCGAGCTTGAAACAAAAACTATCAGTGAGTTTAGTGCTTTATTTGAGTGTTCATCTGACCGGGCTAAATGGTTTGATCAGTCTTTCCATAAGCAGTCACAGCCACTCATTGATGATGTGGAAAAGCAGCTTCAAAAAATAGAAGATGAGCTGCATGCTTGGAATCGCTCGCTGAATGACCTGACTAGCACGGATACTAGTTTACCCAGGCAAAAGAAAATCGAGGATACTGACAAGGAAATTAAGTCGCTTGAAAAAGAGATTACGGCTTTAACACGCTATGAAGCTGCCAAGTTTAATTTACCTGACGCACAAGCAAAGTTAGCAGTATTAGAGCAGGCGCTGAATGGCCTTAACGCTAAACTTGATAAACTGGAAAAAAACAATGAAGCACTCAAAAGCAAGGCTGCACACTGCAAGACCGAGCTGGAACTTATTACCACAAAACATTATGCGATCAATGACCTGGCGAGTAAGCAAAAAACGCTCTGTCATGTTTATCCCAGACTTAATCATGCCTTAGCAGTTTGGACGGAATCGATGCCCCCTGATGAGGACACTAGCACGGTTAATCAACAGGACTTTGAGCAGGTTGACAAAGACTTGCGTCAATTAGACAAGCTGAGAGATAAAATAATAAATGAGTTACGCGAGTCAGTACATGAAGGCATTATTGAGGATGATCATGAAATTCGTAATCAAGCACCGGCTTCACACTCAGTAAAATACTGTATGCAGCGTATTCGTGATGTCTATTCTGAATTACCCCAGCAGGAACAAGTACTGAAACTTCAGGTACATGAACATAATGAGTCTGTGGCAAGTTATATTAAAGTCCTGACCGATAACCATGAGCAGGTTCAGCGCTTTGAAAGCCAGCTAAACAGGGACTTTAGCCAAGTCAGTATTAATGATCTGGAACAGGTAGCGGTTAGTATCTCGGTTCACCCTAAATTCAGAAACTTGATTGCAGAGATCAACAAGTTTGATTTGCATGGAGACAAACTGCCTTCTGATGAATTCTATGAACGTTTACGTGTTTTTGTGGGGGAATTTTTTAATGGCAGTTCAGATACCAAGCTCACCATGGATAAAATCGTTACCAATCTGAGTTACCGAACCAAAAAGGCCGGTGAGGAGCGCTTACAAACCAAGCAACAATCTAACTCTACGACTGCACTGATTAACTTTGAAATGGTTCAGGTGTTACTCAATAAAGTGCTTCACAGCAGTGCCAATGTTGCCATGCCCTTGGTATTAGACGAGGCTGCAACCATCGATCTGGCACAGTTTGACTGGTTATTACCGCATTTGTCAGAGCGGGGCTTTAGCTTATTTGCCGCTTCGACCTACAGTGCGAGCGCTGAGCTTATTCATAAAATTGGTGTATATCACGAGATCGGTATGATGAAAACGTCCCGGCCTTATCACCACAACCGCACGATTGTCTATTGGGGCGGTGGTGAAGGTTTCTTTGCCATTAATGACCCCTCCATTATGGATATTTCGGTGGTAGAGCGTGAGCAAATTTCTTTTTTAGATGGTGAAGCATGAGTAAGCGTTTTAACACGCTAGAGACGATGCGCATTCTTTTGAATCATCCACAGGTTATGCTGGATTGCATTCAAAATATGGATGATAGAAAGGAGCGTTATATCAGGGAGTCTGCACTGATCATTAGCGTCAGACGTTATATAGCCCCCTTGGAGCAGGATACTCAGCGTCGTTTAAAAGCCGTTTTTAAGACCGAAAATCTATTTCAGTCTCAGGTAGTTGCCGATATAGAGAAAAAAAACGGTGACAAACTACTGTTGTTTCAGGATGAAGTATTAAATATATTTCGATTATGTAATGCCTCGCTACAGCAAGATATTACGGATACTAAATTGCGCAGTCGTTTAGATAGCCTTCGTTCGGTGGCAAACCGGCTTGAGGCAGCGTCTTTCTTAATGTCTGACCCAGACTTTACAGAACTTAGAGATGATTTATTGGAGCAGCTCAGCAGTTTACTGGGTTTGGTGCGCAAGAATGTTTCTGCAATGCAAAACTGGAGCAGCAAGTTAGAAGATCTATCGGCTCAATCAAGTAAATCACCCGAGTATTTTTTATCATTTCGACAAGAACTGTTTGAGAAAGTCAGCCTTATTTATGAAAGACACATCAAACCCACTTGGACATTTGTAAACCCAAATTTGAGATTGGCTGAAGGCTTGAACTTGTTTGCTGTACTGAATGAATGTAAACAGCGCTTTGAAACTTATGGTTTTCATGACATCGCGGATCAGATATTTCGCTTTTCCATGAGTTTTACCAATATCTACAAGCCTGTCACTGCCGTTTCAAAAGAAGTAGAACGGTTTTTACGCAAAAGCCGCAAGGGCATGCTTGAATCAAATACCATGGAGCACTTTTATCAACAGCTGAGAACTGATTACGGTCAAACCCTGAGCCATGATCTGAGAAAAACCCGTCTGGAAAGGTCCCTCGTAAAAGAAACAGGATTTGCCGTGGGGCTCAAACAACAAGCAAGGCCAAAGAATTACCGCTTTGGTGACTCAATCGCCTATACCGATAATCTATTTACCGAAATAGAACTCCGCCTAGGGGATATGTCTAAAAACCTTAACTGGCTACCAGAAGTGGGGCAAAGTGCTGCTGGATCATTAGCCAAACAGAGTCTGCAACGAGCTGAAAAACTCTATCTGTGGATGAACGAGATGGAGCTTCGCCCGACTCAGGATCTTATTGCAATGTTGCATTATCGATTATTGGATTTTTTACCCCATTATCAATTCTCTGACTTATTGACGGCATCCATTCGCTTATCACATGAGTTTGCTGGACATAACCGAAACACTATGAACTTAGTGAATACCAACAAACACGTTCGTATAGCGTTTGAAGAACAATCCTATGTTTACCGTCGTCGTAGATTGGAAGCAGTAGAAATAGAGCCCACGGAGAAACAATCATGGAATTAGCACAATCCAGGCTAGATTCATTTGATGAAATAGATGCAAAGATGAGCGCGTTAATATACCGCGATTTTGTTCAAGGGAAAGTGATTACCAAAAGAGCATATGACACGCTTAGGTCTGAATATAAAGACAACCCCCAGTACACATTATTATTTAATCACCAAAACCATTTTAATAAGTTATATCAACATATTGGTAGTGAACTGGTATTAGATGAGTCGGGTGAGTTTTATTATATTCGAGAAGTCGGCGATGAAGGCGCCGATGAAGCTGATGAGAACGCCTTCAAAATTCAGGTTGTATTATTAATTTTAGGCCGCTATTTCTCTAGGTCTGGCAGGGATCTAGAATTGTTAACGCTGCCAGATATCGGGATCGATGAAGCTGATATGACAGCCTTGAACGAAGACCCGGAATACCCGGATATTCTGCGAGCGGCCCGTTTTAAAAATGGCATCCAAGAGGCTCTGGATTTTATTACCAGTCGTTGTTTCGCATACAAAACAGGGAATAAGCGTTATTTTTTAAGTGATGCTGGGAATGCTTTTCTTTTGCGCTTAGTGTCAGCTTATGAAAAGAATAATCTGGAGTGAAACAGCTTCTGTGTGTTCAGCTTGTAGAAGAATAGTTAATGGTAATCAACAAGATGCTTAACCATGTCGTCCATATCCTTTTCAAGTTCTTTAATGGCCAGTTGTGGTTCTGAAAGCGGTTCGACTAAGGCGTAATTGTATAATTGGTTTGCCTGAAGGTGAATTTTTTCGTGGTTAACTTCCAGCTGCAAAAGCCAGTCTTTATTAAAAAGCTTTTTTTGTTTGGCGCGTTTTATCCATTCACCGCATTGGCAATGCTTATGTGTTTTCAAGGCCCAGTCTGGTATTTCTTTTCCATTCGTCAGCAGCCCTTTTTTAAACGCATTAAACCAATAATTAGTGCTTAGGCGGAATAAAGATAAGGATGTTTCTTTTACTGACAGCTCTGAACTGCCGCACTTAATCCAATTTGGGTTGCCTGTATAACGCGCTATCCACTCAGGAATATCTTCTGCTGCCATCGGCTTTGCTATGCCAAAACCCTGGGCGTCTTTGCAGCCCATTAATAACAGCATCAGACCGTGCTCATCGGTCTCAACACCTTCTGCAATGATATTCCTGCCAAATGAGTTAGCCAAGCCAATGACACCATCAATGATTGAATAATCACCATTGTCTTGAAGAATATTTCTAACAAAGGATTGATCTATTTTTATTGTATTTGCTGGTAAGTTACGCAAGTGGGAAAGGGTTGAATAGCCTGTACCAAAATCATCTAAAGAAAAATTGATCCCTAAGGTATTCTTGCACCTTGTCATCACTTCGGCAACTTTAGTGACATCACTAATTACAACACTTTCAAGTATTTCTATTTGTAATCGTTCGATATTGATACTTGGGTGTTTTACCAATGCCGCTTCTAACTGGGGGAAAAATACATCGGAGAGCAAATGATGAGGTGAAATATTGATACTTAACTCAAGATCCAAGCCTAGTTTTAGCCAGTCTTCTGCTTGCTCAAGCGCATTATTAATGACCCACTCACCAAGCTGGATATCTACGTTTGTGCCTTCGATAATAGGCAAAAACTCTAAAGGTGGCACCAAACCAACATTGGGTTTATTCCATCTAATTAATGCTTCTACACCGTATATATGGCCAGTATCCATGCTGACTTTGGGTTGATAAAATAAACTGAACTGTTTGTTGGCAAGTGCATCTTTAATCTCTTGCAAATGGTGATGTTTTATAATCGTTTTTTGATCTTCTTCAAGATTATAAAAATTGTAACTGCATTTACCTTCCAGTTTTGCTTTATACATAGCTTGGTCTGCATGTCTTATTAGTGTATCCAGGTCAGCATTATCTGAAGGGTAGATAGTGATACCAGCTGAAACGCTAATTGACAGATACTTGCTTCAATAAAATATGGCTGCGTCACACAAAATAATAATCTATCCATTAATTTTTCAATCTGGTTAATCGTATGGACATTTCCCAATAGTAATATGAATTCATCCCCCCCCTGCCTTGAAATACTATCTGATTCTCTGAGTATTGATGTGATTCGTTCTGAGACTGAAATTAATAGAAGGTCACCTATATCGTGTCCATATTTATCATTGACGGGTTTAAAATCATCCAAATCAAGAAAGCAAATAGCCATAAGACTATTGTTTCGTTTGCAGCTTAATGCGGCCATCGCAAATCTATCTGCAAAGAGGGTGCGATTGGGTAATCTTGTTAAAGGGTCATAATACGCGAGTACTTCGAGTTGCTTTTGCTGATTCTTGATTTCAGTGATGTCGGTAAAGATGGCGACATAATGAGTGGCTATATTATTCTCATCTTTTAAGGCGGTAATGGTGATTATTTCTGGGTAGATTTCACCATTTTTACGTTTATTCCATATTTCCCCATGCCAATGACCTTCTGATTTTAGTGAACTCCAAAGCTTTTGGTAAAAATCAGGCGTTTGTTTTCCAGAGCTAAGTATACGGGGGTTATTGCCAATAATTTCATCTCGGCTATAGCCCGTAATATCACAAAATGTAGGGTTTACATCGACAATTTTACTGTTTAAGTCGGTAATCAAAATCCCTTCATGAGCCCCTTTAAATACTTGTGCCGCCAGCCTTAAATCCTTTTCGTTATTGATACGTTCCCCAATAAGATGATTAAAGGCCTTTACCATATCTGATATTTCATCGTTACCCTGCTCTCTAAGTAGTTTATTCGGAACGCGTAAGGAGGTATTTTCCCGCATCGTTTTTGCTATGTAGCCAATTTCACCGACAAGTCTTGAACGTATTTTCAAACCCAGAAGAGTACATAAAATGACGGCAATGACAGCGACAAGAGCATTAGACACTAACATTATCCGGGCATCTTTAGCCATGGTGTATGACCTAGCAAACATATCTTCCAAAAGGTTAAGACCACCTATGTGCAGTACAGTGATTCTGTCGGTAGCATCCATCCACCATTGCTCAGTATTGGGTGGATTTTTAAACTGATTTAATGTTGGCAGGCTCATAACCGTATCTGAAGAATAATGGGTGTTTGTGTAAACAAATTCCCCAAGCATCATCTCCCTGTAGTTATCTATTTTTTGATTGTTCAGATTATGAAATTGCGTATTGATAAACCTTAGGTCTTGCTCTCTTGCAATATTGCTAAAACGCCTAAAGGCCGCCTGTTGGCCAGCGATGTCTGAGAGAATTTGTTTGAACTGTTCCTGGCTAATTGTGCCTGCGTTTAACACCCTAGTGAACTCACCACGTTCAAGCCCGGCATGCTCTTGCAGCCATTGCAAACTAACAAATGATGAGACAAGATTACTTAATTCGCTATCATTCATAAAGGTTTGGCTAAGCTCAATGAAGTTGATAATTTTAAGTATGATTTCACTGTATTGTGAAAAGTAATCTTGTTGATTATTGCGAAATACTGCTGCTCGTATATTAGGCAAAGCTGATAAAGAATCGGCAATCGTGTTCCATTTTGAGTGCTTTATCGGTGATAACGAACTAGGCGCTGCAGTTATTTTTTTGTGTAGCTGACTAAGGAGTTCATCATTCTTCGCGTATTGGATACTTAGTTTTTGATTAAAATGACTGATGCTCGATAAATCATTCGCGTTAACAATGCCCGCACTTAATCCTCTTTCTTGCTGTAAGCCATAAATAAGTTTATCAAAGATAGAAATGATATTGAGTGTAGTGATGATGTATTGAGTATTTTCAAGCTTTTGATATTTTTCATGAGTCGATATGAAAGAAAAAATAATGACAGTAAAGATGGGAATAATAAAAAAAATGGATAGTTTCTTGCTGATTGAAACGTGATTTAAGTCAAGCATAACGCTTCCCGACTGCTTAGCCTTCTCTGCTATAAGAGTAATAAGAGTAAACATAAATGATACTCATTAGCCTAGACCCAAGTGAAGATAATATCTACTGAAATAAGAAATCATTAGCCCAGACTTGATGCAGGTCTATAGACACACCCTGGTGACACCTTACTTAAAACTTGCTATGCATATTGAGGAAAGTAAAATGGCGTTTCTGTGAGCCAATATAATTAAGGAAACGACATGAGCCTTCACCCTCTAGCTGGAAAGCCAGCGCCAGAAGAAATCTTAAGCAATATTCCTTTACTGGTTTCACACTATTATCAGACTCAGCCTGACCCAGGCATTGCGGAACAATGTGTCGTATTCGGGACATCGGGTCATCGTGGCAGCGCGTTAGCAGCCAGTTTTAATGAAATGCATATCTTGGCCGTGTGTCAGGCGCTTTGTGAATATCGCCAAACGAATCATATTAATGGGCCTTTATTTTTAGGCAAAGATACACACGCACTTTCTGAACCCGCTTTAATAACGGCACTTGAAGTTTTTGCTGCCAATGCTGTCGAGGTGCGCATTCAAGCGGGTGGCGGGTATACTCCAACACCGGTTATCTCTCATTCGATTCTTCAATATAACCTTGGCAGGTCTTCAGGTTTTGCCGATGGTGTGGTGATTACGCCTTCGCATAATCCACCGCAAGACGGGGGATTTAAATATAACCCGCCTCACGGTGGCCCGGCCGACACCCAAACAACCTCTGTCATTCAAAACAGAGCGAATGAACTCTTAAGGCAAGGTCTAACAGGTATTAAACGAGTATCTCTTGTTAAGGCGATGCAGGCTGATACCACTCAGGAAATCGACTTTATTTTGCCTTATGTTCAGGACCTAAAAAACGTGCTCGATATGGATGCCATCGCTAAAAGTGGTTTGAAAATCGGGGTAGACCCAATGGGGGGAAGTGGCATTGCCTATTGGGAACCCATTGCAGAAATGTACTCTTTGAATATTGAAGTGGTCAATAAACGCATTGACCCGACTTTTTCATTTATGCGTGTCGATAAAGACGGAAAAATTCGCATGGATTGTTCCTCCTCCTATGCGATGGCTCAGCTAATTGAATTGAAAGACCGCTTTGATATCGCCTTCGGCAATGACCCTGACTATGACCGTCACGGTATCGTTACTAAAAGTTCCGGCTTGATGAACCCAAATCATTACTTAGCTGTCGCGATAAACTACCTCTTTTCAAATCGCCCGGAATGGGGGGGGAATGTCGGCATTGGTAAAACCCTGGTTTCAAGTTCCATGATAGATCGAGTTGCTCAGTCTCTAGGTAGACATTTGATAGAAGTACCGGTGGGTTTTAAGTGGTTTGTTGACGGTCTAAAAGAAGGCTCAATCGGTTTTGCCGGTGAAGAAAGTGCAGGCGCGTCATTTTTAAGAAAAAATGGCAGGGTTTGGAGTACCGATAAAGACGGCATTATTATGGATCTATTGGCAGCAGAAATATGCGTCACAACAGGGAAAGACCCAGGCCAGCATTATGCTGATTTAGAAGCCAAATTTGGCTCACCCATTTATGAAAGACAAGATGCGGCGGCAAGTAAAGCGCAAAAGGATAAATTAAGTAAGCTCTCACCAGAACAAGTATCGGCATCTGAATTAGCAGGCGAAATAATTCTTCAGAAATTAACCAAAGCACCAGGTAATGATGCATCGATTGGTGGTTTGAAAGTAACGACTGAAAACGGGTGGTTTGCAGCGCGCCCTTCAGGAACAGAGGATGTCTATAAAATATATGCTGAAAGTTTTATTGATAAAACGCATTTGAAAACACTTCAAACAGAAGCAAAAGTGCTTGTTGATAAAGCAATGAATTAAGAAAACAAAAAGACCGTTCATTGAGCTTGTCGAAATGCCTCTGTTGAGTTTTTCCACTGAAGGGTCGAAACAGGCAAGAAGAGGTAGCTCGTGGAAACTGGAACACCCTTCGACAAGCTCAGGAACCGTGTTTTATGCAGAAGTACCTATTTTCACTTACACTGTGTTTTGTCATATTTATTGATGCTGCATCTGCCCGTCCTAAAATCGGCTTAGCACTCGGTGGTGGCGGTGCAAAAGGCGGTGCTCATCTTGGTGTACTAAAAGTACTTGAGCGCGAGAACATCCCTGTCGATTTTATTGCCGGCACCAGCATTGGCGCTATAATCGGTGGTTTCTATGCCTTGGGTTATTCAGCAGACGACATCGCTGAAAAAATGCTTTCTACCCCTTGGGAAGAAGGTTATTCCGATACTATTCCCAGGCAATTACTTCCTTATCGTTTAAAGCAGCGAGACCAGTTTAATGTGCCTTTAAATATTGGCCATGAAGGCTATCAAATCAAAACACCAAGTGGTCTGTTATACGGGCAAAATGCCTCTATGTTACTACGTGATGCTTTCGGTAATATTGCCAACTTCTCAGATTTTGATGAGCTGCCTATTCCTTATCGTGCAATCGCAACGGACTTGAGCGCTAACGAAGCGGTCATTCTCAACAAAGGGAGTTTGCTTATGAGTATGCATGCATCGGCTAATGTTCCGGGTGTTTTAGCACCGGTAAAACACGATGGCAGGCTATTGGTTGATGGCGGCATAGTCAATAACTTGCCTATCGATATCGTCAAACAGATGGGTGCCGATATTGTTATTGCTATCGATATTGGCGACCCATTAATGCAGACAGATCAACTCTTGGATACCTTCACCATATTAGGCCAGCTTTCCAGTTTCTTAACATCGTCTTCAACGTTTAGACAAAAAAAATTATTAAGTGAAAAAGATCTGTTAATTGAGCCCAGGGTTGCGCATCTAAGCACAACAGATTGGTCGGTTTTTTCGGAAGGGATTGATGAGGGGGAAAAGTCTGCAGAAGAGCATATCGAACAGTTGAGGCGCTTAAGTATTTCACCTTCTGAATATCAGGATTACCTTAAAACCAAACAACACGCCAATATAGCTATTAGACAAGGTATGGCGAAACCTATTGTTGAAATAGAGTTAAAGAATGACTCAAAAGTACATCCTGAGTTAATTCTCGAAGCTCTAGACCTTAAGGTTGGAGAAACGCTAACAGAATCGCAAATAAACGACGCGATTGATTCAATATACTCTCTAGACGAATTTCAATATATCGGTATATCACTAGAAGAAAAAGGCACGGGGAGAAAGTTAGTATTCGATATCCAAGAAAAATCCTGGGGGCCAAATTTTTTCGAATTTGGCTTGGGCTGGGAGACTAACTTTACCGATGAATCCTTCATCGATCTGGATTTTGCCTATACCGCGACAAACTTAACCGAATATGGTGGCGAGTGGCGGAGCCAGTTAGAGTTAGGGAATGAGCCCGCGTTAAGTTCGGAATATTATGTGCCATTGACCCGAAAACGCGGTATTTTTAGTCGCTCAATTTATGAATTCGAATCCATTAATTGGGCTTTGGATAGCACAAGCGCCCTGCCAATCACCATAAAGCAGAATCTGCATCAAATACGTCAAGGCTTGGGCTGGAACTTTAGCCGTTATGGTTTAGTCGAATTTGGCTTATTAGTCGAATTTGGTTTTCTAGAAAATGACTTTTTGCTCACAAAAGATATTTCTTATAATACTCATGGCGGTTATTTAGCCTTTGGTTATGATGATTTAGATAGCGCAGTCTTTCCTACCCAAGGTAAGCGCTTTCTGGTGACGCTTAAGAAGCGTTATGAAGATGTAAATAATGTCGGTTTAGTATCCGGGGGTTTGAGTAATTTTGATGCCGACTCATTACAGCTTGATGTTGAATGGAAAGGTGCATTTAACTTAGGCAGCCATGCTTTTGTGAGTAAAGTCGACTTTGCAAGAATGTATGTTGGTGACGGTAAAGAAAGTATAAAAATAGCGCAACTTGGCGGTTTTCTTAATTTGTCTGGATATAATCCTCGAGCATTAACGGGGCCACACAAGTTATTCGGCGCCTTAATTTATCAATACAATTTGCGTGGCGGGCTGTTTAAAAAAACGCAACTACCCTTCTATTTAGGATTAAGTGCAGAAGCGGGTAATGTATGGTCACAAGAAAGTGCCATAGACTTAAACGACCTGATTTTTTCGAGCAGTATCTATTTAGGAACCGATACCCGAATGGGACCCATAGCACTGGGCTATGGGTTTAGTGAAGCAGGCGAAAAATCGATATACTTTTATCTTGGTTATAAACTTTAAAACGCAAAACTCTCTTCACTCATCTGCATTAAAGATTTAGGCTTTTTAATCATAGTATTTGCATGAGTTTTGGTTCTAGGCAAAATGCGTTCAAAGTAGAACTCTGCTGTTTGAATTTTTGCTTGATAAAATGCCAAGTCACCTTCGCCCGATTCTATTTTTTCATACGCTGTTTGCGCCATTTTTGCCCACATGTACGCCATCACGATATAGCCCGAATACATCACATAATCTACCGATGCGGAACCAACATAATCACGATCTTTTGATGCGCCACCCATAATCCGGAAAGTGAGTACTTGCCATTCAGTAATCAGTTTAAACAGGGGCCAGATAAATTGGTTCATGGCTTTTCTATGTGGATTTCTGGATACAAGACCAAAGTCTTTGCAAAATTTAAAAATTTCTTTAGTAATCAAAGTCAGGTTAGACCCTTTGCTCAGCATGATCTTACGACCCAGTAAGTCTAAAGCCTGAATGCCTGTGGTACCTTCATAAAGCGTGGATATTCGGGTGTCACGCGCTATCTGTTCCATGCCCCACTCTTTAATAAAACCATGGCCACCAAAAATCTGCATGCCCAAGCTGGCAGACTCACAACCGATTTCTGTTAAAAATGCTTTAAGGATAGGCGTTAACATGCCGAGTTTATCGTCTGCGTTTTGTCTTTCTTTCTCTGTATTAGCCGATGTTGCTAAGTCACCAAACATAGCAGCATAATAAAGCATGGCGCGGCCACCTTCAGCAAAGGCTTTTTGGGTTAAGAGCATGCGGCGTACATCAGGGTGCACAATCAATGGATCAGCCACTTTGTCTGGCGCTTGAGCCCCTTTTAAAGAACGCATGGACAAACGTTCTTTAGCATAAGGAAGTGAGCCTTGATAAGACAATTCACACGCTGCAAGGCCTTGAATAGAAATACCAATACGCGCTGTATTCATAAAGGTGAACATACATTCCAAGCCTTTATTTTCTGGGCCGAGTAAGTAGCCTGTCGCGCCATCAAAATTTAATACCGCAGTAGAAGAAGCTCGAATACCCATTTTATGTTCGATGGAGCCACAAGTAACATGGTTGTTTTCACCCACTGTATGATCTTCATTTACTTTGTTTTTCGGCACAATAAATAAAGAAATACCACGAGTACCCTCAGGTGCATTTGGCAAGCGTGCCAAGACAATATGGACAATATTATCTGTGAGATCGTGTTCCCCGGCAGAAATAAATATTTTGGTGCCGGTGATCGAAAATGAACCATCGTCATTCGCTTCAGCTTTGGTCTTTACCTGACCTAAATCGGTACCGCATTGAGGTTCGGTTAAACACATGGTGCCTGTCCATGTGCCTTCTGTAAGTTTGCTTAAATAGATCTGTTTTTGTTCCTCTGTAGCGTGAAGCATCAGTGTATTCATCGCGCCCAAGCTTAAGCCGGGGTACATACTCCAAGCCCAGTTTGCCGTGCCGATCATCTCTGACTTGATGACCCCCAAAGACATGGGCATGCCTTGACCACCATATTCGACAGGATGAGAAAGCCCTTGCCAGCCACCTTCTATATATTGCTGATACGCTTCCTTAAACCCCTTAGGTGTAGTGACCTGGCCATTTTCAAAATGACAGCCTTCTTGATCTCCGGATTGATAAAGTGGTGCAAGTGCATTTTCACAAAACTTTGCACATTCGCTCATGATGGCATCAACCAGATCTGGGCTGGCTTCTTTCCCGGCCTCAAATGTTTGATAATGGGTTTGAATGTCAAGCACATCATTCAATAAAAAATCGATATCTTTTTGGGGGGCTTTGTAAGTAAGCATAATGCGCTTAACCTCGTCATTTAAAGTGAGTAAAATATAAAACGGAATTTAAGTTTACAAGTGTGCGCTGATATTCCGCTTATTTTTTAAGCTTGTCAATACACCTGAGTAGGTGGAACAAGAAAAAGTAGGGAGATAAGAAAAGATACAGGAGTGTGCTCGATTTAACCCATAGTGCTTACGATCTTCAACCACACTACAGGGGCAGACCTATGTGTCTGCCCCTGTAGTGTGGTTGAAGTTGGATATTGGGTGGCGCCAAGGCCTACACAAGATAAGCCTACATTTTCGCAATTAAGGAGGTCGGTAATACTTTTATAAACGAACCAAGCAAAGACCAAGGCCATTTAGGAACGGTTGAACTGTGGACTTTCGCCTCGATCAAATCGGCAAATAGCTTTGCTCCTTTTTCAACACTAATAACAAACGGGCGGCTTTTTAAGTCTCTGTTAATGGCAGTATCAATAAAGCCCGGATAAAGAATGGTGACATCAATTTCCTCGTTAAGCGTTTCGGCTCGAATACCTTCCATAAAGGTCGCTAAGGCGGCCTTTGATGCAGAATAAGCCGCATTATTGGGCAAACCTCTAAACGCAGCTACAGAAGAAGTGCCGACCAAATGGCCATGACCTTGCTCTTTGAATATTCTGAGCGCTTCAGACAAGGTGACGATGGCACCATTCACATTAGTATTAATCACTTCAACATGCTGTTGCCAAGGCGCCTTACCAACTTTACCTGCTCTAGCAATACCGGCATTCGCCAAGACGATATCTATCGTCCCTAACTTATCCTTAAATTGGTCTAAGCTTGGGCCGATTTCATCATAATTAGAGACATCAAGCGCCGCCACTTCCACCTTACATTCAGAGTAGGTTTTGCCGATTTCAGCTTTGATTTCTTCAAGTTTATTTAAACGCCGTGCTGTTAAGCCTAAATGATAACCACGTTTTGCCATTTCAAACGCAAGGGTTTTACCAATACCATCACTGGCACCTGTAATAATGATTGAACCTTTTGACATGTAGAATCCTTTTTATCCGAATTGTTATAGGTTTGTTGCTTTCTTAGATGTAAATTTATGCACCAGAGGCTCAATGAGCGACGCCATCAAGAGCGTACAGGCAGCAACGATTAAGCCAATGACACCCTGCATACAGGGTATGAAACGAAAACGAAAACGAAATCAGCATCCTCACCTATGAATGTTAATAGCAGTACAGGATGACACAATAACTATATTGAAAAAACACGGTTGCCAGAACAAGCTATACTAATTATTTACGCGATCCTGTTTTATCCTACCAGCTACCCTTGGTTCATTAAAATCAAAACTTTATTCTCTTTGGAGAGACTGCATGTATAAAAGACTATTAGATTTTATTAAAGGCAGGATCTCAGCGATTGCCCTTGCCTTCATATTTTCAGCTTTTTCTTTTGTACTTCACGCAGCAAACCTCAGCGGCGTAGTCAAAGACCAACTGGGCAATCCAATAGAAGGCGCTAATGTAGGGCTTTTTCAAGTACTAGGACTAAATCGTTTTTTTCAGGTTGGAGATTTCATAAAGGTCGGTGCTGATGGTGCCTATGCGTGGACAGTCTCGCCCGGCAGTTTTGTACTTCGTTCCAATCTTAATGCCTCAGATGCTTCCCTAGTAGGCGCGCCGAATCGGACTGTCGTTGACTCTGAAGATTTTGAGGTTAACGCCGACACAATACGCGACTCCCAGTTTGATTTTGTGGTGTTGTCCGGAAAAGTAATTGATAGTAATAACACCCCAATTGCTAATGTCGATATTCAAACCAGCATCAGCTGGCTTGGCCCCGAGCAAGGCCCACTACTGGAATTATCACAGCAAAGTTTAGCCCATGTTAATGGCAGTGTTCGCACAGATATTGATGGCAACTATGTTATGTTGCTGTTTCCTACAGACACCTGTATCGCCTCCGGTTTTTACCCGGACAGTGCCGACTGTTTGTACGACATTAGCTATATACCGCCTAGTGCGAGCGGCTTTGCCACTTCTGTGCGTTCAGATTTTGCTATTAGCAGTGCCCAAAATCTGGAGCAGGAATTAACGCTTGTTGATCAGTTGAATCCAAAAATTATTGCGGGACTTTATGTAAAAAACATTACCGACCGCTCGGTCGTGATTGAATGGCAAACCGATGAACCTGTGACCAGTTTGACTCAAATAACAGGCGGTGAAGGTTTTACCAATGATCAACTGCAAACCCAACACAGCGTCGTGATCACAGGTCTCGATCCAGGTACTAATTACAGCGTTCAGGTTAATACGACTGACGAACAAAATAATAGTTCAACAACGGCTAGTACTTCCTTTACAACCGCGAGCAGCAATACAGACTCTTTAGCACCGCAGTTTATTCAAGCGCTAACAATAAGCTCCATTACTGAAACTCAAATCACAATGTCCTTTTGCGCGAATGAACCAGTCAGCGGGAAGTTTGTTGTCGATAATGTAGATTACTTACTCAATGAACTCTCGCGTTGCCATAAACTGACGATTAACGATCTCAACTCTAATCAGTCTTATGTTGTTTCAGCAGAGATTACCGACATCGCTGGCAATGGCCCGACAGAAAGCCAGATCACTAAGGCGAAAACATTGGCCGCAGCCGATCTAAGTCCACCGTTAATCACCGCTGGCCCTACTATTACCGATATATCTGACTCGACGGCAATAGTAAGATGGACCACAAATGAACCGACTAGCAGCGGCATTTCATTTAATGATGGTATTAATTATCGAGTGCAGAACGATACCATTCTGGTCACCGAACACTCAGCCCAGATTACGGGTTTAGCTGCGAGTACAACGTATAATTTAACGGTTTCATCCTTGGATGCGTCTGGCAATAGTGCAACCCAGTCTCAAGCAGCCCAGCCTGAAACAAACCAGTTCATTACGCGTTCAGCGCCCGATACCGCTGCGCCATTATTGATTGGCCGCGCTTTAGTGGAAGATGTTTCAAATACGAGTGCGATGATAAGCTGGCAAACCGATGAATCTTCATCCACCGTTATTTTCGTCGGCACAGCGGCCGATAAGCTTAGTCGGGTAGAAACATCTCCCGGTTTCTCTACTTCACATCTCTTAACCGTCACCAACCTCTTACCAGCGACCACCTATTATTTTGCAGTCGAATCTAGCGATCTCGCTGCCAATAAAACAACCAGTAGTGTCTCCTCATTCACGACCCGAACAGCGGGTTCGTCTAGCGGACTGGAAATTATTTCACAAGCTGTGATCGAAAGATTGACCGGCAACAGCATCACTTTAAGCTGGAAAACCAACCTGAATGCCGATAGTCGTTTGATCTGTGAGTCGATTAACGACACCCGTGAAGTCAATAAAACTGAACTCAGCAAAAATCATATTCTGACCCTGATCGGTTTAGAGTTTAATACCGGTTATCGTTGTGTGATTTATTCAACCGATGTTGAAGGAAAGATCGACAGTAAAGTGATCGGTGCATTAACCACTGGGGAAGTTGATTCGACCCCACCGTATTGCATTGCACCACCAAGCGCAGAAGGTTTTATTAATTTTGCTGAAATCAGCTGGCAAAGTGATGAGTTGGCCACCGCAACGCTTAATTACCGCGAAAAAGGCAGTAGTGATTGGTTGCAAAAGAGTTATTTAACATTAAGCAAAACAGGCTTTGGGCTATTAACCGGACTGTCACCCGATACTGATTATGAGCATCAAGTCAGCCTGACCGATGCCGTTGGCAATCGTGCCGATTGTGCATTGGGTAAATTTAATTCCGGTGCACAAGCCACTACACCTGAAGAACCTTCGCCAGAAGTGCCATCACCGGCATTTTCAATCCAGCCTTTTGTTACCGATATTGGTAATTTTACCGCCACGGTTAATTGGTCAACCGAGCGCGCATCCAGCGGACAGGTTCGCTTTGGTCTAACAGATAGTACGATGAATAAAGTTGAATCGGACCCTGATTTTAAAGCGTCTCATGCGCTTGTTTTAAATAATCTGCAAGCCGAGACCTCTTATTTTTTACAAGTAGACGCTTTCAACTCACAAGGTGTGATGACCAGTAGTGACACCCTTAGTTTCACCACAAACTCAATTCCACCGATAGATTTAGCGCCACCAAAAATTATTTCAGGCCCCTTAGTAAAGAACATAAGCGACGTGTCAGCCGTGATCGAGTGGAAGACCGATAAAGCCTCCAACAGTTCGGTGGTGGTTGCCGGCGGTAATACGTTTACCCGGGATCTGTTAACGACATTTCATTCGGTCTTGTTAAGCGGATTAACCGCCGATACCGGCTACGCTACCCTAGTTTCCTCGACCGATGACAATGGCTTAAGGTCTACACCGTTACCGGCTAATTTTAGAACCTTGGCGCTACCCGACTCGACTTTACCTAGCTTTGTCAGCGGACCCACCATCAGTTCGATTGACTACGACAAATTCACCGTTTCATTTTGCGCCGACGAGCCTGTGACGAGTGTGATTAGCGTTGAAACCACAGATTTCACTCTGGATAATGCGGCTGTCTGTCATCAGTTTGTCGTCACCGGTCTAACGCCACGAACCCAATACACCGTGCTTGTCGCTATCACAGATATCGCCAGCAATGGCCCGGTAACCAGCGAGCCATTCACCGTGACCACGCTATTAGATCTGGATATCTTACCGCCGGAGATAATCGGACCGATCGTGACCGACATTACCCAATCAACCGCGATTGTGCGTTGGACCACCAATGAAGCGTCGACCAGCGGTGTCTCCTATTCCGATGGCAGCAGCGATAATTTGCTCGAAGATGACGCGCTGGTGACCACTCACACCCTGTACTTAAGCGGATTGAGCGACAGTACCACTTACACCTTGACCGCCTCATCCACCGATGCCGTCGGCAATGGCCCAAGTACTTCTGCGCCAGTCGAGTTCACCACTTTGGGGCTGCCCGATACCTCCGCACCGCAAATAATCACAGGCCCGTTTGTTGAAAATATCACCACCAACAGCGCTGATATTCTGTGGTCAAGCAATGAATCAGCGTCACACCTGGTTTTATTGGGGCTAGCCGATAATACGCTTGATCAAACGTTTAGCCTGACTGGGTTTGGTACCGAGCACCGTGTACCCGTAACTAAGCTGTTCGCCGATACAGTTTATTTTTTCCGGGTTGAGTCCACCGATCTCGCCGGTAATACCGTCACCAGTAATGTGCTCTCATTTAAGACGCTTAAACCAGGCACAATACCGGTAACACTTAGTATTAACGCAGGCCCCGATATTGAAAATGCCACCACCAACTCACTTACGGTCAGTTGGCAAACCAACCTTGATGCCGATAGCCGGTTGGTGTGTGAAGCTGAGGAAAGCAGTAACGACACATCTGCCGTTTCTTCGAATTCTGCACTTCTGGCGCCTTTTTATGCCGCCACGGCAGTTAATTCAACCACGCCAGCGCAAGCAATCAAGGACCAATATATCGTTTTGTTTAAACAACAAACCAGTGTTGCGAAAAAATCTGTAACTGGCGGCAAGACCTATTTTCCGTCAAAGCTTAAGGCACAGCTTTACGGGCTATCAGCAAACCAGTCTCCCGCTCAACGCAAGGCTGTGGTGAAGTCTATCGCAGCTGATATTTCCAGCAAGGTCAACGGCGAAATTTTACACCGATATTCACATGCCGTAGCAGGCTTTGTGCTTAAAATGAATGCCGCACAGTTATACACCCTGCGCAAAGATCCACGTGTTTTGATGATAGAACAGGACCAGGTCATGCAGGCTAGTGCGACTCAAAATGGCGCGACCTGGGGCCTGGATCGCATTGATCAGGCAGACTTACCGCTCAACAATGATTTCAACTACGCGCTGGATGGTAGCGGCGTTAATGCTTATATCATCGATACTGGCATACTCACCTCCCATAGCGATTTTGGTGGACGCGCCGTCAGTGGTTGGGATTACATCGATAACGATGCCGACGCCTCTGATTGTAATGGGCATGGCACCCATGTAGCTGGCACCGTTGGCGGTACGACTTGGGGTGTGGCTAAAAATGTACAGCTCACCGCAATAAGAGTGCTGGACTGTAACGGCTCAGGCACAAGTTCTGGAGTGATCGCGGGTATCGATTGGGTCACCGCGAATGCCAAATTCCCTGCAGTAGTGAATATGAGTCTGGGTGGTGGCAACTCTGCTGCGCTTGACGCCGCTGTCAATAGAGCCATTGACGCTGGCATTACCTTTGCGGTTGCCGCCGGTAATTCAAATATTAACGCCTGTTCTGGATCACCCAACAAAGTCCCCGCGGCCATTACCGTTGCCTCATCAACTTCAGCCGATAGCCGTTCCAGCTTTTCCAACTGGGGCTCATGCATTGATTTATTTGCCCCAGGTTCAGGTATTACGTCCACCTGGAATAACGGCGGCACCAATACCATTAGCGGTACATCGATGGCATCACCCCATGTGGCGGGCGCTGTCGCGCTGTATTTACAGGCAAATCCCGACGCAACTCCCGCCGAAGTCACAGCCAGCCTTAAGGGATATGCGACTGCAGATAAAATCAATCGCTTAAATGGTTCACCGAATTTATTGCTCAATATCGAATTCGATGGCGAGTCTGAGCTACCAACGCCTCCACCACCGCCACCTATTGAAAAAATCACGTTCGAAATCAGTGATCCACAGCGGGTTAAATCACACCTATTAACGTTGACCGGTTTAGACGCCAGCACAATTTATGCTTGTAGCGTCTATTCGTCAGATATCAACGGCAATCGAGTCAGCGCGCCACTAAGAGGCACGACGGCGGGTATACCTGATACTGCAGCACCTGTGTGTAGCCCAGAGCCCTCAGTGACGGGATTTGTCGACTCAGCACAGATTAGCTGGGCCTCGAATGAACTGACCACTGCGGTAGTCAATTATCGTCCGCTTAATAGCGCTGACTGGTTGCAAAATGGTACGCTCGATTTAGCCACTCAGGACTCACTATTGTTGACCGGATTGCTGCCAGAAACGGAGTACGAGCAACAGGTCACCCTGACCGATGTCGCCGGTAATAGCGCACAATGTCCAGCCAGCAACTTCAATACGCTTGCACCAGAAGCAATTCCCGATGCGATATTTACCCTGCAGCCAGTCATTAGCAATATTAGTGAAAATAGTGCAACCGTTAGCTGGCAAACAATGGAGCCATCTTCAGGCAATATTCGCTACGGTAAAGTAGCCAGCAATTTGGTAGAGCAGCGCGCGGATAATGCTTATGTAAGCGCCCACAGCCTCAATCTGCAGAACCTGGATGCCAATACGGTTTATTATCTGCAAGTTGACGCGTTCAATATTCTGGGCGAACTTACCACCAGTGAAATCGTCAACTTCACCACGCTTCATTTTGACAATGATTTTGACAATGACGGTGTAAGAAATAAGGTGGACAATTGCCCACTAACGCCTAATCCGGATCAACTCGATAGCGATAATGACGGCGCAGGCGATGCCTGTGATATTCCTGATGCCCCTGATGCCCCTGATGTCATTGACAACGATTTTGATAAAGATGGCATAAGAAATGACGTCGACAATTGTCCTGTTACCTCCAATTCTGACCAACTCGACAGTGATAATGACGGCATTGGCGATGCCTGCGACACCCCACTGGTGCCGGATAATGATAAGGATAATGACGGTGTGCTGGACGATGTTGATAATTGCCCCTTGGTCCCCAACACCGATCAACTGGACAGCGACAATGATGGTCTTGGTGATGCTTGTGACGCTCCGCTTGTCTCCGACGATGATTATGACGATGATGGTGTTCTGGACGATGTTGATAATTGCCCACTGATCCCCAACGCTGATCAACTCGACAGTGACAACGATGGTATTGGTGATGTCTGCGACACGCCAACGATCATCGAGAATGATTTCGATGGTGATGGTGTGCTCGATGATGTCGATAATTGCCCGCTGATATCCAATAGCAATCAAGCCGATCGTGACAATAACGGCATCGGCGATGCCTGTGATCTTCCCGAAATTATAACGCCGCCACCGGTAGCGCCCGTAGGCATCAGCCTCAGCGGAATTATTAGCGGCGAAGGTGCCCCGGTTACAGGGGCAGAAGTAGCCATTTACAACAGCAAGAAACAGTTTATACGCTCGGCCACCACACCTGCTAATGGTGCCTATTTGTTCAGAAATATGCTCGCCGGTGACTATTTTATCGGCATTACCCCGCCAGCCGATAGTGGCTTAAGCAGCCCAACGCTGCAGCCGATTAGTGTTGCCGATCGTGACGTCGTGCATTTAATTACCTTGATTGGTGATGCCTTAACGCTGTCCGGTTATCTTAAAGATAGTCAGGGTCGCGTAATCGACAATATTCAGGTCAGTCTACACCAGCAAACCACCGGCAATCAGGTGGGCAATAGTGTTCGTACCAACACGCTCGGTTATTTTGAGTTTTCAGTTGCGCCGGGAACCTATAAGTTACGACCACTGGTGGATGTGTTTAATCCGGCAACGACTAACCCAGCAACGACACCAGTCATGCCAGCTTATCCGGTGCCCGATTATGCCGCCATTTTCCACGGCCCGCAAAATATTCAATTGGGCGCTGACACCTCTCTGGATGTCACCCTGCCGTTTGCATTACTGTCTGGCCAGACACTGGATAACCTGGGTAATCCCGTTGCAGGTGTGGGATTAACGATCCGTCATCAGTTCTCTACCACTGAACAGGATTATTATCTGGATAACTATGCCACTGACGCCTCTAGCAATGCGATTTCCGATGCTAATGGTAGCTTTGAATTCGCCCTGTTTACCGATCAGGTGGTAGATATTCTATTAACGCCGCCAGCAAACCGAATTGATTTGGCCGTCACCACCATCAGTGATTACAGCTTATCCGCCGACGCGAGTGAAAGCTTTGCATTGGTAGAAGGTGTTTCTCTTTCCGGTATCTTAAAAGATACTCAAGGGCGCCCGATTGATAACACTAAAGTAAGCTTGCACCAGCAGGACAGCGAAGATCAAGTGGGTCAGGCAGTTTACACTGACGCCAGTGGTGTATACCAATTCCAGGTTGAAACCGGTAGCTATAAGATTAAACCCCACCTGAATCCATTTGGACGCGGTGAAGGCCTGCGACCAGCTTATCCACTGCCTGATTTTGCGACGGTTTTATACGCTGAAGAAAATATAGAAGTCACTGGAGCTACGCGACAGGATGTCGTCTTACCGATGGCCGTTTTAAGCGGTACAACCACCGATGCAAACGGCTCGCCGATTGCAGATACACGTGTGACTATCAGCCATATCGCGCAAAAACAGAATGGCAACGGTGAAACGGCTTATTATCTGGAGAGTCAGGGGAAATCACTCGTCACAAATGCCCTTACCGATGCTAATGGCGCATTTTCATTGGCGCTATTTACCGATCAGGCGACCGATATTAATTTTGTTCCGCCACTTAGTAACAAAGTGGTTAGCGCCACACTGATCAGCGATTATGTAATCACTCAAGATACCACCGATACATTTGTCTTGACTCAGCCATTCACCCTGTCGGGTTACCTGAAAGATGAACAAAACAATCCGATAGACAATACGATGATCACGGTCCACAACCAGAGTAATCGTCAACTTGCCGATGCACCGGTGCTGACCGACGCCAATGGTTATTTCGAATTCAAAGTGGCTGCGGGCAACTACCAATTGAGGCCCTATCTACAACCGGTGAATCAAGTAGACGGTACGGAAGTAAGCGCAACTTATCCGGTGCCAGATTTTGCTGCGGTATATTACCAAGCTAAAAATATTAGCGTCTCTGGCAATACTTCAATTGATGTGATCCTGCCGATTTCAGTGTTATCCGGTAAAGCGCTCGATGCCAACGGCGTCATCGTTCCCGGCGTCAAATTGAGAGTTAATCACGCCTATTCGGAAAACTCGATTAGCTATTATATGGAAAACAGTGGCGATGGCGCCAACAGCAATGCGATTACAGCGAGCAATGGTGAGTTTGCGTTTGGCCTCTTTACCAATCAAGTCACCGACATTTCAGTTAATCCGCCTGCACGTTCAGGTTTTGCGATCACCAATGTGAGCCACACACTCTCGCAGGAAACCAGCGAAGATATCTGGTTAATTCACAGCGATTTTGCCGTGCCGCTTATTATTGCAGGGCCTAACGTGAAACATATCACCGACACTAGCGCTGTGGTTGAATGGTTAACAGATAAACCCGGCACCAGTGTGGTTGATTTATCAAACGGGCGACGTTATCAGCGTTCACCACTGACCACCCCTTTTACGACGAACCATAGCGTCGTCTTGACCAATCTTGATCCGGAAACCCTTTACCTGGCAGACGTGCATTCAGTGGATAAAGATGACAGAGCCACAGAAACGTCCAGTACCAGTTTCACTACCCTGGCTAGCCCGGATTATAGAGCGCCATTAATACTCGAAGGTCCGCTCGCGTCCAATATCACCCATGAGCAATTCACCCTGTCATTGTGCGCCGATGAGCCGGTGGCTGGCTTCTTAACGGTGGATAGCACTTTATTTGCGCGGCCTACCTCTTTTGCACTACCTGAATTGGCGCTATGCCACCAACGGGTGATTGATGGTTTAAGCCCGAACACGGCCTATACCGTTATCGCCGAAGTCACGGATGAGCAAGGTAACGGACCGACCGTAAGTCAAGCGCTTATTGTTACCACTTTGCCCGCACCCGATGTGACCGCACCGGTGATTCAACTGATCCCGATGGTGATCGATATTTCCGATACCCACGCGACTGTGATCTGGACTACCGATGAAACCTCCACCAGCGGCGTCTCCTACAATGACGGCGAGCGTTACCACGTGGTCAGTGACGATAGTTTAGTCAAGCAGCATTCGATGCCGCTTGCCGATCTCAGCTCTGAAACGACTTACACCTTAACGGTTTCATCAACAGATGCGCAGGATAATGGACCGACGATTAGCCTGCCGATCCGCTTCACCACTTTGGCAACGCCCGATACCACCGCACCCATCATTATCGGTAGCCCTTTGATCCAGAATATCACCCATCAAAGCGTGGTGATCCGATGGGATACCAGTGAACCAGCGACTACGCGTCTGGTGATCGGTACTTCACCCAATGCGATGGATCAAATCGAAACCAAAAATGGATTAAAAACGTTCCATAATCTGCCCGTAACCGGTTTGCAGCCCGATACGATTTATTATTTCCAAGTACAGACATCCGATGCTGAAAGCAATATGGCGATGAGCGAAATCATCTCGTTCCGCACTAAAGTCCGAGGCAAACAGGGCACTCCATACTTTATGTCGGAGGTAGAAATTCTTAAGCTGACCAATAGTCGATTAACCGTTTACTGGGTCACCGATGTCAATGCCGACGCCCGTCTGGTGTGCGGCAGTGCAGCAGGAACGCTTGAAGTGAGCAATGCTAAACGAACCAAAAAGCACACCCTGACATTGACCGGTTTACAAGCTGATACGACTTATGCGTGTACCGTCTATTCCACCGATCACCAGGGGTATACCGCCAGTCAGGTTATCGACACTGGCATAGTGACCCAGAACAACCCTCAGTCTAACACAGCCGAAGCTGACACCACCCCGCCAGTCACTACGGCGACACCGGTGGTTGAAAGTTTTGGCGAAATTGCGACGTTGACGCTATTGACTGATGAATTATCCGTGGCATTCGTTGAGTATCGACTTGTTGGAACCACAAGTTGGTTAGCCGTTGGCACATTAGAAGAAAAACAATCGCATCGTTTCTTGCTCTACGGCTTAATCCCCAGCAGCGATTACGAAGTACGCTATTTATTGTCCGATATCGATGGCAACCAAACACAATATTCGGCGATTACCTTTAATTCGGGCAGTATCAGTAATTTACGGGCGCCAAATTTTGCCACGCAGCCTACCATCAACTTTATTTCAACAGACTCTGCCGAGATTCAGTGGACTAATTCGCTTAGCACATTCGGCCAGGTAAGCTATGGTCGAAGCGTTGATGAATTGTTGGATAAAGAAGCCAACATCGACGCTGACACCAATCATCAAGTCATTCTGGCAAAACTTGATCCGGCGACTATTTATTATGCGCGGGTGACTGCTTTCAACCTGCTGGGAGAAACAGACACCAGCGCTTTTGTCAGTTTTGTAACGTCCGCAGTGAGTGACAGCGCCGATAGCGATAACGATGGTTTGCCCGACGTGTGGGAAATCTTATTCGGACTGGATCCGCAAAACGACAGCGATGCCATTGAAGATCCGGATAACGATGGTTTGACTAATCGTGAAGAATTTATCGCAGCGACTGACCCTTATCAAGCCGATAGCGACGATGACGGTATGCCCGATGGTTGGGAAGTCGATCGCGCGCTCAATCCGAATGATGCCGTCGATGCCGACCTGGACGCGGATGGTAATGGTGTGACAAATCTAAATGAATACCTCAGCGCCACCGATACCGAATCACCGGTGATCAGCTTGACCACAGAAATCACGCTTGATTCGCGTGGTCCGTTAACCGCTGTTCCGGTGACGAATATCAGCGCAAGCGATAATGTCGACGGTAGCGTAGCGGTGGTTAATCTGGGGAGTACTCATTTGTCACCTGGACATTATCAGATTGACTGGTTAGCTGAGGACTCCGCAGGCAATCGGACTATTGCACCTCAGACGATACATGTTAATCCTCAGGTTATGTTGAGCAAAACTCAAATCAGCAGTGAAGACAACCTGGTTACGGTAAATGTGACGTTATCTGGCAATGCGCCGGTCTATCCTGTACTTGTTCCGTTTAGTATTAGCGGTACGGTCGACTTGGCGGATTATGCGCTTTCCGAGGCATCCAATGTCACCGAACAGTCCACCGAGACCGAAGGAATGCTTGTGTTTGAAGAAGGCGTCAAAGCTGCAATTGTGCTGCAGATAATCGACGATCAGATAACTGAAGACGATGAGCAACTAGTCGTCACTTTAACCAACCCGGTCAATGCGGTGATGGGCGTGAACGCGCAACATCGAGTGACCATTACCGAAGCCAATATTGCACCACGCTTAAGCCTGAGCGCAGAACAAAACGGCCTGCCGGTAACAACCGTGAGCGCCGCCGATGGTCCCGTGACGATTAGCGTAGCAGTCGACGATTTAAACCCGGCCGACTCGCACGTGTTTGACTGGAGCGAGACGAACAATTTACTGGCGGACAGCGACAACAATCCGATGACACTGACGTTTAATCCGGCAAATGTGAGCACTGGCGTTTACACTGCCAAAGTGAGCGTTGCGGACGACGGCGTGCCGAGTGCTTTGGTCAGTGCGACGCTCAATCTGAGCGTTATCCAAAGCTATCCTACTCTGTCCGCCAATTTAGATTCAGATTCAGATGGCGACGGCATCAGTGATCTGGCTGAGGGCTATCAGGATTCAGATTTTGACGGCATTGCCGATTATCTTGACCAGCTCGAAGGCTCAAACTGGCTGCAGCAGCAGGTGGGAAGCGCCGGCGACGTTGATAATAACTACGATAATAGTTACTTAATGCAAGTTGAACACGGCCCGTTATTGTCATTGGGTACGCTTGCATTGATTGATGCCGATGGCGGCGCATTGGTAAGCGCTACAACCTTGTCCAATAGTGCTCTATTTATGCAATACGGCAACGATGCAGACTTTACCAACGTCGGCGGATTATTTGATTTTGAAATCCGTCAAGTCTCGCCAGTCGGTAGTAGCGTGCAGCTGGTCATTCCGCTTTATAAGGCGATTCCAGCGGATGCTTCTTATCGTAAGCTAAATCCGGCTAAGGGCTGGCAGGATTTTGCGATTGACGCCAATAACCAACTCTATTCAAGCGCTGGAGAAGCCGGTGTGTGTCCATCACCCGGTGATGCGACTTATCAGGTTGGACTAACTGAAGGCCATTATTGTTTGATGATGCTAATTCAGGACGGCGGCGCCAATGATGCCGATGGCCAAGTCAATGGCACTGTGGTGGACCCCGGCGGTGTCGCTACACCGATTCCTGCATCACCAACGCCTCCCGCTGCAAGTGGTGGCGGTGGTTGCGCGATCAACACCAATGCTGAATTCGACCCGCTATTAATACTCATGCTGTTGTTTACTGGTGGGCAGTTGATTCGTCGGCGGGTAGTTGATTCTCCGGCAGGCAAGCAAAAAGACGTGGCTTAAGTTGGCGCGAATCGATCACGGCATAATAGGAGCTGCTATCGCGGCAGCTCCTGTTTTCTGGGTAGTTGCTTATCTCTATTGGCAAGCACCTTTCGACTCCGCCCCTTTCAACCCAATGTGGCCACTCAGCGATCCGAAGCGTTTTCTATTTCTCGTCTTTATCATCCCAGTGATAGAGGAACTCTGTTTCCGAGGTGTAATTCAACCTTACCTGCTTCAAAAGACATCGAAACGTTACCTTTACCATCAAGTATCACTGGCAAACCTCGTAACGAGTACATTATTCGCATCACTGCATCTGGTAAAGCACCCTCTGGCTTGGAGTGCGGCCACCTTCCTTCCCTCACTTATATTTGGATGGCTAAGAGAGCGCACAGGGAAAACCTGGCCAGCGGTCACCATGCACGTTTACTACAATTTTGGTTACTTTTATTTATTGAGTGGTATTTTTGAATGACAGCAAACCGCCCGTTACCAGCCATTCTCTGGACACACATAGACTGATCATCAGGCATCGATGACAAGTCCCCCCCCCTTTCGAAGACTCACCGCTTATTCGGTAACATCCCACAACACGATTATCAAAAGAATCAATACAGATCCCTTCTTGCATAAAAACATCGATTTGTTTTTTGGCTAGCTCTCTTCCTTTTTCCAGTGTATTTAATGTTGCAGCAGATATAAGCATCATCACAATCAGCCCCGCAATGAAAAATGTAATACTAGGAAAGTAAGCTTTTGAAATAGCGTCTACTAAAGGATCATACCAATGAGACTTTTTAGTTGATGGCTTCGGGGTTTGTTCATCGACAATTATTTGGTATGTAATTCGAAGAAATCAACACCGCAAAAAGAACAATACTCAAGAAGCTCCATGCCCACCAAAATGGACTAAGCGAAATCCCATAAATCCAAAAGTTAATAAAATTACTAGAGAATGCCGGACGACTAAAAATTTCGAGTCCGATGCCGAAAGAGGCCAAATAAGAGGCATCGAACACCCAATAAACAAGGCTCATAATCGGTGTAGTTAATAATAAGCTAACAGCTAGCGTAAAAAGGTTGATCGATGAGAAGTTTTTAACAATACCTATAATTTTCTGTTTCATGGATAAACCCTATGTTAATTGTCTTCCTGTAGGTTAACGTCACAAACCCTTTTCATACTCATAACGTTTAGTACCCTCTGATCGATCGTGAGCTTCAAAGCTTGCGCCAACCGCTTCATAAAACTTAATGATCATCCCGTCGCGATCGTATTTAGCAAAGATAATGTGATTGATTATGGCTTTCGTAGTCAAGAAATCCCATTTTGGCTTCGAGCTAGAAAAGGCGACCCCATTCCTAGCAATAGTTTGACCCAGCTTTACAGCGGAAAACCTCAAACAATTGTCAATGAGGAAGTAGATTCTGGCACTAAGTCCCCTGAATAGTCAGCTACGTTACGCTGTTTTCTCAGGCCATCTAAAATAATCATCTGATCGACGTCTAATCCTACTGTTTTTGGTAAGGACTGAATCATTATTTGATGATGTCCTGGCTTACTCGTCAGGGTCCGATATCCGTTTGCCTGCATCGCCACATTGGCTAATTGCATAATCGCTTTGTAGGCCATATCAAACTGATTTTCATTGCTCAAGCCGTCTATTTGCGCATCCGCAATATTACGTACTGCGGCGTCCAATAAGCGCTTTATTACTGCAGCATCGGGCGTAATCGCCTCGAGGTTTTTACCAATCAAATTATCCAATATCATCCTTGGTTCCTATTACAAATAGCTTGGGTTTCTCCATCACATCCTTGATGAAGCTGTTTTGCACTTCTTGTGCTTGCTGCCACTCAGTATAGCTGTAGACCTTCGGGTTGATCTCTCGCCCCAAGGTTTCTTGTGCGGGGTACAGTGCCTTTACCACGTCAGCAAAACCAACATCTCCTACTAGCAGAATATCGACATCACTCTCTGCGTTCGCTTTGCCACTCGCAACCGAGCCAAATACAAAGGCTACTTTTATCGAATCGGCCATTTGGCTTAAACGCTCGGCCAATACATCTGCCACGCCAGAGGTTTTACGAAGTATGCTCGCGAGCTCTTCATAAATGGGGCAGTCAGTATTCGCTCGGTAATATACCTGATTACCTTGCGGCTCTTTTATCAATAATCCTGCTTCAGCCAACTTACTAAGCTCTTTGTGTAAAGTGCCGGCCAAGGTGCCGGTCAAACGAGCGATCGCACGCACATGGTAGGCGCTGTCCGGTTGTAATAACAGCAACCCAAGTACACGGCGGCGGTATTCTTTAAATAATATTTCAGCTAGTGGCGAAGTCATACCTTACTCATTGAAGCTTTTTATGCTTCATTTGTAGTCTTTTTTACTACAAAAATCAAGTTATGCCTAGATTCCCAACCGCGTTACGTTGATCACTTTATAGTATCTGCTTCAGAAAACACCGCACCAAAGCGCTCATCAAAGCAGTTTAACGTTTCCCATTCCAAGTCTTCAAAAAGCTGAATGGCGGGTTGTTCTACTAAAGCGTCTTCGGTGTACGTCATGAAAGAGTCTTTATAAGTTCTACTTATTCTTGTTTGGGTTTGATCAGATGCGCAGATTTCTCAAGAAACTGATCAAAATCACTGGGTATTGAATCGTTAGTAATTCGTCTTTGCTCAACAAACTTATCGAATTCTACTTCAGCCAGTTGTTTTGCTATTTTTTACGAAATCTTATCCGCATTAGCCAGTACAGCGTGTTCATTAAACGCTAAGAAGGCATCCAGTTTATCTGCCCATTGCTGCATGGTCATCACTTGTTTTCGGCGCGCCTGGTTTTCTGCGTAGTCCAAGTACATCGTCACCACGCGGTTTAAATCATTTAGCTCTTCTTGAGAAAGGTAGTTCTTGGCGATGCTAACATCTTTCTTAGTGATCGCACCGCCACTCCAATTGGTCAAGCCCATATTCGGAGATTGACTATCAGCGCGCTCTTTAATCAGCTCTGCGGCAGTATGCCCGTGAATTGCCCAATGTAATTTATTCGGTACCGTGGCGAAGAATGCCTAGCTTGTCTGCGCTTTTGCATCGTAGTCACTTGCCGTACTGTAGATATCCGTGATTTTTTGATAGAAGCGACGCTCGGAAGCACGAATGTCGCGAATGCGTTCGAGTAACTCATCAAAATAATCCGCCTCAAGATCCCGATCAGGATTTTTCAGGCGCTCATAATCCATAGCGAAGCCTTTGATCAGATACTCTTTAAGCACCTGAGTCGCCCACTTGCGGAATTGTGTACCTCTGTCTGAGCGAACCCGATAGCCTACCGCCATCACCGCATCTAAATTATAGTGATCGAGCAATCGCTCCACGTCTCGCGTGCCTTCTCGGGCAACTATTCGGAATTTCCGAATAGTTGAATCTGGTTCTAACTCACCTTCTTCATAAATATTTTTTAGGTGCTCATTAATGGTCGGTGGGGTCTTATCGAACAGCTCCGCTATTTGCTTTTGAGTGAGCCACAAGGACTCGTCCTGCAGACGAATTTGCAGGCGAGTCTTACCATCTTGGCTAGTAAACAATGTATCGGTAATGTTGTTTTGGTTTTATCCATATTCATTTCTCAACTCTCATCCTTGAAATAGTTAAATCAACAATGTTCCAACCTGCAACCTGATGATTGCCAATATATTCTTCTGGGAATCTACTTTTATCCATTGCGGATAGACACTTTAGAATGTTAGTAGATTGCTCGACATGACAATTGGGAGGCCAGACGAGATCTTTTAGCTTTTGCTTTTTAAAACATTTCTGTTTGACTCAGTAAGCGATTTTTACTTATTTTCGTAAGCGTTCCTTTACATCGTCTGCATTGCCCCTGCATAAGGTAGCGGTTGAGTTGCTTGTGTTGAACCCCGCAGTGCGGGCACACATTACTTAAGGGCTTACTATGCATTTCACATGAGTGATTGCCCTGTAGGCACCAAATCAAGGGATAGTGAATAGCTACCCCATTCGCATGCCAATCATTAAAACAATGAGAACACCAATGCAGATGCTTCTTCAGCTTAGGCTGTAACAGTAATCCATTGGTTTTGTACTCATAAGCCTTGAGTGATTTATATAAATTTATCTATATCACCACAGGAAGTTATAAGGATTTTTCCGATATATACGTGGTAATAAAGCGCACAGAACCAACGAGAAACAGGCCGAAACATCAGCTAGATCAAGGGGTTTGAAGGATTTTGGGGAGATTATTCCGAAGATACTCTGGGTATGAATTCCAGAGTTTTGAGTCGATTGACAACTTGCTGTTTTAAAAGGAATTGGTCGGGACGAGAGGATTTGAACCTCCGACCACATGCACCCCATGCATGTGCGCTACCAGGCTGCGCTACGTCCCGACATACAAAAGCGCTAGAATGCCTTTGAATGAAGTCGCGAATAATACATGATGAATAATAAGAAATAAATAAAAAACGCCGAAGTATTCGGCGTTTTTTATTTCATTATATTAATCATAAGCTTAGCTATTTAGTACTGCTAAAACTTCTTCAAGCTCGCTAATCATTTGCTTTATTAACTGGCCGTTATTAGCAGCGCCTTCATTGCCATCATCATTGACTAACTTTTGTTTGGCCCCACCAATAGTATAACCCTGATCATATAACAAGCCACGAATCTGCCTGATCATCAGAACATCTTCGCGCTGGTAGTAACGTCTATTTCCGCGACGTTTTACAGGAGATAAATCATCAAATTCTTGCTCCCAATATCTAAGAACATGCGCTTTTACACCGCATAAGTCGCTTACTTCACCAATCGTAAAATAGCGCTTGCCTGGGATAGGCGGTAATTCATTATTATGACTGGGTTCCAGCATACTCTTCTACTTTCGCTTTTAATTTTTGTCCGGGTCTGAATGTCACAACTCGTCGAGCGGAAATCGGAATTTCTTCTCCGGTTTTAGGGTTTCTGCCAGGCCTTTGTTTTTTATCCCGAAGGTCAAAATTACCAAAACCAGACAGTTTTACTTGTTCGTTATGACCCAATGCATCACATATTTCATCAAAAAACGCTTCAACCATTTCTTTGGCTTCACGCTTATTTAAGCCAACCTCTTCATAAAGAGTTTCAGCCATATCGGCCTTAGTTAACGCACCCATGCACTAACTCCTAATATTTGCACCAAATTTGGCATTTAGTGCTGACACTATAGTTTCAAAAGCTTTATTAATTTCTTCATCATTTAGAGTTCGATCAGTACGCTGCCATACTAATGCCAAACCTAAACTTTTTAAGCCTTCGCCTAAATTTTCACCCGCATAAACATCAAACAAAACAACATTCACCAAGTCTCGCCCTGCATAAGCAATGACTTCTGAGCGTACGCTTTCAAAGGGAACTTGCTGGTCGATCACAATAGCCAAATCACGCCTAACTTCAGGATATTTCGATACTTCTGAGAAATGCGGGATAAATCCTTGGATCGCTTCGTTTAAGCATAGTTCAAACAAATAAACTGAGCCATTTAAATCCAGATATTTTTGTAATTTAGGGTGAATAGCGCCTAAATAACCAATAATTACGCCATTTTTCACAATTTTAGCTGTCTGACCAGGATGCAGTGCAGCATGCTCTGCTTTTTCAAAAATAATAGTATCATCCACTGAACAAAGAAGACTCTCTATATCGGCTTTCACATCATAGAAATCTAACTTTCGCGCTGGACTATTCCAGGATTCAGGTTGAGCAGTACCCGAGGCAATACCAGACATCATTCTAGTCTGAACAATCTCATCACTACTCTTTTCAAATTTTAAACCCGTTTCAAAAAACTTAACACGCGTTTGTTGGCGATTCTGATTATAAGACAGCGCTTTTAACAGCCCTGGCCACAAACTGGTCCGCATAACAGCTAAATCTGCTGAAAGCGGATTTGCTAAAGCGATACTTTCTTGATCAGGCGTAACCATGCTTTGAAGCTTTTGCTCTACAAAACTATAGGTTATCGCTTCTTGATAACCCAGACTAATGAGCCTATCTGCAAAAAACTCTTGTGAAACAGAGGACTCATTGTCTTCTTTTAATTTAATCTCACCTAAGGCTGAGGTTTTCGGTAATTTGTCATAACCATAAATTCGGCCAATCTCTTCTATTAAGTCTGGCTCGATCTCAATATCAAATCGATAGCTAGGCACTTCGAAGATCCAGCCGTCCGTTTCTTTTGAAATCAACGTCAAACCTAAGCGAGTCAATATATCTTCGATTTCAACCGAATCAATTTTTAAACCTAGCAATGAAGCAACTTTTGCTTCTCTCAACTTCACAGTCGTTGTTTTAGGTAAGTGCTCTTCAGAAATAACTTCTGAGACAGGGCCTGCGTCACCACCTACAATATCTACCAATAAGCGGGTTGCTCTTTCCATCGCTTGATGTTGAAGTTTATAATCAACGCCTCTTTCAAAGCGATGTGATGAGTCGGTATGAAGGCCGTATGAACGAGCTTTTCCAGCAAGCGCCAGCGGTGTAAAAAAGGCACACTCCAAAAAGATATTTTTTGTTGTCTCACTAACACCAGACGTATGTCCTCCCATTACACCGGCAATAGCAAGTGAACCAGATTCATCTGCAATCACTAGCGTGTCATCTCGCAACACTATTTCTTGACCACCTAATAAGGTTAGCCCTTCTTCTTTTTGGGCATGTCTGACATTAATTGCGCCTTTCAAACAATCCTGGTCAAAGGCATGCATCGGCTGACCTAATTCAAGCAATACAAAATTTGTCACATCGACTGCAGGATCAATACTACGTATCCCCGAGCGTCTTAATTTTTCCTGCAACCAAAGCGGGCTAGACTTACTTAAGTCGACATTTTTAATGATTCGCCCTAAATATTTTGGGCAAGCATCACTGCTGTCAACCTGCACAGGAAAGGTCTCAGTGTGTCCAATTGAAACCAATTCGAACGATGGCGATGTCACTCTCTCTTTATTCAAGACACCCACTTCTCTAGCAAGACCCGCTATGGATAGACAATCACTTCTGTTAGGAGTCAAATCAACATCTATGCACTTGTCATCGAGTATTAAATAGTCGCGAATATTTTGACCAACGGGCGCATCAACAGGCAATATCATCAAACCATCTGATTGCTCGGCCAAGCCTAACTCTGCCTCTGCGCACAACATTCCAAATGACTCAACACCACGTAGCTTTGCTTTCTTAATTTTAAAATTACCCGGAAGTACGGCAGATATTTTAGCGAAAGGTACTTTCACCCCCGCTTTTACATTTGATGCACCGCAAACTACTTGAAACGTTTCCTGACCATCACTCACCTGACAGACATTCAATTTATCAGCATCTGGATGTGACTCTAAGCTCAGTACTTCGCCAACGACAACACCCGAAAATTCACCGGCAACTGAGTCAAGGTCATCAACTTCTAAACCTGCCATGGTGATTTGTGCTACTAAAGCATCAGAATCAATTGATGGGTTAACCCATTCTCTTAGCCACTGTTCGCTAAATTTCATCGCACTTCCACTTATTTATACTTGCTTAATTAAATTGCTTTAAAAAACGCAGATCGTTTTCAAAGAACATTCTGAGGTCATTTACACCATAACGCAGCATGGCTAAACGCTCTACGCCCAAGCCAAATGCAAAACCACTATACTTTTCAGGGTCTATTCCACTGGACTCGAATACCTTGGGGTGAACCATCCCACAGCCCATCACTTCTAACCATTTGATATTACCATCTGCATCTTTACCCCATTCAATATCAACCTCGGCTGAGGGCTCAGTAAACGGAAAGTAAGAAGGCCTAAAACGAACAGCTAAGTCACGCTCGAAAAAAACCTGCAAAAAGCTCTCAATGGTTGTTTTGAGGTCAGCAAAACTTATATTCTCTTCAACTAGAAGACCTTCGACCTGATGAAACATGGGAGTATGGGTTTGATCTGAATCACAACGATAAACACGTCCCGGACAGATCATTCTAAAAGGAGGCTTACCCACTTCCATTGTTCTCACCTGAACTGGAGAAGTATGTGTTCGAAGGAGAGTGTTAGCATCAAAGTAGAAGGTATCATGCATAGCACGCGCTGGATGATGACTAGGTATATTTAGTGCCTCGAAATTATGATAGTCATCTTCTATTTCTGGCCCGACCTCAATTGAATAACCCGCTTTCGAGAAAAACTCTTGGATACGCCGCATGGTTTTGGTGACTGGATGCAGGCCACCCCACTCTGTTGCTCGCCCTGGGAGCGTCACATCGACTGCTTCACTCAAAAGCTTTTGTGAAAGTTCAGCGTCCTCTAATGCACCTTTTTTAGCTAGTAGCTTAGTTAACACATCTTCTTTTGCTTCATTAATTTTTGCACCTGCAGCAGGGCGCTCGGAGGCATCCAGCTTACCCAATGTTTTGAGTAACTGCGTAATTTCGCCTTTCTTTCCTAAATAATCTACTCGAACCTGATCTAGCTCAGAGATCTTATCCGCGGCTTCAACAGCATCAATAGCGCGCTGAACAAGTTGCTCAAGGTTTTCCATTACTGTGCTCCAAAAATAAAAATAGGGGACGAGAAAACTCACCCCCTATCTATCTAGCTCAACATTCTAACTAACTCAATATTTAACTTGATGTAAAATTGAGTCTTAGCTCGCTAGTGCTGATTTAGCTTTCTCTACTACTGCAGAAAATACCGCTGAATCATTCATGGCCAGGTCAGCCATCACTTTACGATCTATTTCAACATTTGCTTTTTTCAAGCCTGCGATTAAACGGCTATATGACAAACCATTTAAACGAGCGCCAGCATTGATACGCGCAATCCATAAACGACGGAATTGACGTTTTCTTTGTCGACGGTCACGGTAAGCATATTGACCCGCTTTGATGACTGCTTGCTTAGCTACACGGTATATACGGCTACGAGCACCATAGTAACCTTTAGCTTGTTTTAGTACTTTTTTATGTCGGCGATTAGCCGTAACACCACGTTTGACGCGAGGCATAAGTGTCTCCTACTAGACTATTTTTCAATCTCTAAAAAATTAACTGGAATCAGATACGCAACATGCGTTTGATTGTAGCGTGATCAGAAGCTGCAACTAATTTGCAACCACGTAATTGACGCTTACGCTTAGTCGATTTTTTAGTCAAAATATGACTAGTGAAAGATTGCTTATGTTTGAATCCATTAGCTGTCTTTTTAAAGCGTTTTGTAGCTCCGCTTTTTGCTTTCATTTTTGGCATAATATCTCACTCCGCATTGGAAAAATTAACGAAAATAGCAACCGCGCTATTTTCTCTTTTTCGGGGCCAATACCATCATCATTTGCCGACCTTCCATTTTTGGCCGCTGCTCAACCACTCCGTACTCTTCCAAGTCTTTTTCAACTCGTTCAAGTAGCTTCATGCCGATTTCCTGATGAGCCATTTCTCTACCGCGGTAACGAATCGTCACCTTGGCTTTGTCCCCACCTTCAAGGAAACGTATCAGGTTGCGTAGTTTGACCTGATAATCCCCTTCTTCCGTCCCTGGCCTTAACTTCATTTCTTTTACTTGAGTCTGCTTTTGCTTTTTCTTTTGAGCTGCTTTTTGCTTTTTCTCTTCAAAGACCTTCTTACCGTAATCCATGATCTTACACACAATAGGATCACTACTTGCAATTTGTACCAGGTCTAAGCTTGCTTGAGTAGCTCGCGCTAAAGCATCATCGATTGTAACAACACCTACCTGCTCTCCGTTTTCATCTATTAAACGAACTTCAGTTGCTTCAATGTTTTCATTAATGATTGCTTTTTTTGATTTTGCAGTTTGTGTATTACGCTTAATGTTTATTTCTCCACATTAAAATGCAATTAACTGATCGGCTGCACCTGAGCCTATTTTCAATTAATTAGCTATACGACCTTTCTTATCTTGAGTGTCTTTAAAGAGAGTTAATACATCATCTAAAGACATCACACCCAGATCTTCACCCTTTCGAGTTCGAATGGCCACGGTATTATTTTCTACTTCCTTATCACCTACAACGAGAAGGAAAGGAATCTTGTTAATTGTGTGCTCGCGAATTTTAAAGCCGATCTTCTCGTTTCTCAAGTCCAGATGTGCTCTATATCCATTTTCTTCGAGTTTTTTATGTATTTTTTTGCAATATTCGCCTTGTTTATCGGTAATATTGAGAATTGCGACCTGTTCTGGTGCTAACCAAAATGGAAAAGCCCCCTCATACTGCTCTATTAAAATCCCGATAAAACGCTCAAAAGAACCTAAAACAGCTCTGTGTAACATGACAGGAACTTTCCGCTCTTGATCTTCTGTCACATATTGTGCACCCAGACGACCTGGCATAGAGAAGTCGACCTGAATAGTTCCACACTGCCAAACTCGGCCAAGGCAATCTTTCAAAGAAAACTCAATCTTAGGGCCGTAAAAAGCACCTTCACCAGGTAACAACTGCCAATCCAAATTTTTTGCATTTAAAGATTGCTCTAGAGCTGCTTCCGCTTTATCCCAAACTTCATCCGACCCCACACGCTGTTCTGGGCGAGTAGAGAGCTTATAAAGAATTTCGGTAAATCCAAAATCAGCATAAACATCATGAAGCATATCTATAAAGTCAGAAACTTCTTCCTGAATGCTCTCTTCTGCACAAAAGATATGCGCGTCATCCTGCACAAAACCACGAACACGCATAATACCATGCAATGCGCCTGACGCCTCATTTCGATGGCAAGAACCAAATTCCGCCAAACGAATAGGTAATTCTTTATAGCTTTTCAGCCCCTGATTGAATACCTGGATATGACAAGGACAGTTCATTGGCTTAATAGCAAAATCAAAACTCTCAGAATGCGTGGTGAACATTTGCTCGCTAAACTTTTCCCAATGGCCCGACTTTTCCCACAGAGATCGCTCTACAACCTGAGGTGTCTTGATCTCTTGATAGCCATATTGACGTTGTTTTTTACGCATATAACTTTCAATATTTTGATAAATGCTCCAACCTTTAGGGTGCCAAAACACCATGCCCGGTGCTTCGTTTTGCATATGAAACAGATCAAGCTTCTTACCAATTTTTCTATGATCTCTTTTTTCTGCTTCCTGAAGCCTATTTAAATAGGACTTAAGTTGTTTCTTATCCGGCCATGCCGTGCCATAAATACGCTGAAGCATCTTATTATTAGAGTCACCCCGCCAGAATGCACCATTTACACTCATTAATTTAAAATGCTGGCAAAATGCCATATTAGGCACATGAGGGCCTCGGCACATATCAACATATTCTTCATGATGATAAAGCCCTGGTGTATCGTTTTTTGCAATATTCTGATCTAAGATTTCAATTTTGTAGGTTTCGCCACGCGACTCGAAAGCATCTCTGGCTTCTTGCCATGAAACCGTTTTCTTAATCACGGGGTAACTAGTTTTAGCCAATTCCAACATGCGCTTTTCTAAGACATCTAAATCCGCATCAGTTAAACGATGTTCAAGATCAACATCATAATAAAAGCCATTTTCTATCGTTGGCCCAATGGCCATTTTTGCGTCAGGATAAAGCTGTTTAAGCGCATGCCCAATCAAGTGGGCACATGAGTGCCGCAAAATTTCTAAGCCTTCATCATCTCTAGCCGTAATGATGCTCAATGTTGCATCTTCAGAAATCAGATCACACGCATCAATCAGGTCACCATTCACTCTACCAGCAATCGTAGCTTTAGCGAGACCGGGACCAATATCCGTAGCCACATCCAATACCGTCACGGCTTGTTCGAATATTCTTTGACTGCCATCAGGCAGAGTAATAACAGGCATAAAAACCTCAGTTTACAGTGGTGATCCTCACTAAAGATCACGTGAGAAAAGTTCGACAAACTAATTGCCAATAAATCGAGCGCGAAATTTTATACAATCCACCATGAAATTTATAGTTGATTATCTTATTTTTTGAATTTATGCGATCTGAAACCAAAAAGCCTTGGAAATACCAAGGCTTTTTAATGATTACGATATAACTACATTAATTTGAATTAGCAGCCTGCTTCGCTCTTTCCTTTGCTGCTATTTTATCTGGACGAATAAGGAATCTTGCTAGAGCAGGCAGCAACCATAAACTACCTACCATATTCCATAAGAACATAAAGAATAACAATATACCCATATCTGCCTGGAATTTAATGGGCGAGAAAATCCAGGTAAATACACCTACACCCAGTGTTATCCCAGTAAAGCAAACCGCTTTACCTGTAGTACGTAATGTTTGGAAATAACCTTCCTGTAAAGACATCCCTTCTTTTAACTTGGTTTCAAGCTGGCTATAGATATAGATACCATAATCCACCCCAATACCAACACCCAAGGCTATTACCGGCAAGGTTGCTACTTTTATACCTATACCTAACTGAGCCATTAAAGCCTCTGCCAGCACCGAGGTTAACATGAGCGGTGTAATGACACAGATCACTGCTGGAATAGACCTGAACGTGATAAGACATAAGAATGCGACAACAGAATAAACAGCGATAAGCATGCCATTTTTAGCTTCTGAAATAACCTCATTAGTAGCTGCCTCAACACCCGCATTACCCGCACCCAATAAGAAAGTATAATTTTCGCTAGGATAGTCTTCTATCAAATCCTGCACCGTATCTACGACTCGATTTAAGGTATCTGCTTCATGATCTGTCAAATAAATAATAAGAGGCGTCATACTACAGTCAGAATTTACCAAGCCTGAAGGAGCACGCTGAATTGAAGAGTTAATAATGGATTCATTTCTAGATAATTCGAACCATTTCAAACTACCTTCATTGAGCGCCTTGGTGACAAGTTTAGATACCGTTACCAGAGAGACTGTTGACTCAACCCCTTCAGTATTTTCGAGTCGCCACTGAACCCTATCCATGACATCCATCACTTCATAGGTAGAACACATTTCCTGGGGTGTTTTAACCATGACCACCAAGATATCTGAGCTCGTACTGTAATTGCTAATAATATAATCATTATCCACATTATAACGAGAGTCTGGTCTTAGCTCTGGCGCGCCTTTATCCAAATCACCAATTTTTAAATCTTTCTGATAATACAAGCCGATCCCACAACCAAGAATAGCAATTAACACAGATATTGGTGCAACACTTGGGTGAGCCATAAAAGAGAGTATTCTCCATTTCTTATCGCCATATGCCTCAACATATTTAGCATGTCTCAAGCCGCCTTTACTTAGACCAATATAAGAAATAATAACGGGGTGTAAAACCAAGTTTGTGACAATGATCACAGCAACACCAACACCAGCAGCAACAGCCAAGTCTTTTATCACATCAATTTGAATAAAGAGCAGCGTTAAGAAGCCAATTGCATCAGAAACAAGCGCTAAAATGCCAGGACGAACAAGCACCCTAAAAGATAAACGTGAACTCATCATTGGGTTATGGCCATGCGCCTGCTCAACAGCGATTTGGTTAACTATTTGTACGCCATGACTAATACCAATAGCAAAAACCAAGAACGGCACCAGAACCGAATACGGATCCAAACCATAGCCTAACAAATTCAAAATTCCCAACTGCCAGACAACTGCAACAATAGACGTAAATACCGGCACAAGCGTGCCTACAAAACATCTTGAATAAGCGAACAAGAAGGTTAAGGTCAAACCTATCGTCACTAAAGCAAACATGGCTATTGCTGAAATACCTTCAATTAAGTCGCCAATTTTTTTAGCGAAGCCAATAATATGAATACTCACATTTGGATTCTGGCTTTGATATTGCTCTCTTACTTTTTCCTCTAATTGAAGTGAAAAGTCTTTGTAGTCTAAAGGCTCATTCGTTTCAGGATTTATTTCAAAAAGCGGTATATAAACAATTGTTGATCTAAAGTCATCTGCGACCAAACTACCCACCTGACCTGACTTTAGAATATTTTGCCTTAATTTATCTAATGACGCTTTCGAACCATCATAGTCATCAGGAATAACCGGCCCCCCTTGAAAACCATCTTCTGTTACTTCTACCCATCTTACGTTGGGTGTCCATAAGGATTTCATTCCAGAACGATCAACACCAGGTAAATAAAATAACTCATCGGTGATTTTACTCAGGGTTTCCATGTATGACTTATTGAATACATCACCTTCCTTGACGGCAACAGCCACTCTAATCGCATTACCAAGATTTTCTAGGTCATTTCGATTTTCGAGCATATTGACAATAAAGGGGTGTTCCAGCGGTATTAAGCGCTCGAAAGATGCATCAGGCTTAATTTGCGCTGCATTATATCCAAGAAAAGCCGTTATTAAGGCAAACAGAGCAAGTATTACGGCTCTATTTGAAAATATTAGCCTTTCAGCTATTGATCCGGCACCCACCACTTTCAGGTGTTTTTCGTTAGTGCCTTGTTCTGAGTTTGACATCCATCAACCCTCTTAATTCTAGTCGTTATAGTTTTTGTTTAGCTGCTTAGTAAGCGTCAATATTAAAATTTTGAGCCCGTTGGTTTGGCTATATTTACACCATTTTCACCCACCAACGCGAGCTTGTCAGACTCAATAAATACTGCTGAGGTATTACTCAGACGATCCTCTCGAATGACTTCCGTAAATGATCGCCCACCATCCTCACTAAACAATACCGTCCCAGAATTTCCCACAACAGAAATATCACCATCTTGACTGACAGAAGCTGACATTAAGGTACCTTCACTTTTTGCATCTATTCTTGTCCATGAACTACCCGCATCTTGAGATCGATACAAGTGACCACGCAAGCCAAAGGCAATGACGACATCTCTTTCATGGGTGCCTGTCACACCAAAGAATGAACCTGAATATGGGCTATCGATAGTTTCCCAGTTTTCTCCACCATCCTGAGACCTAAAGACAATGCCAGCCTCACCCACAATGAACAAAGCGCCACCTTTGATTTTATTGATTGAATTTAAATGAAAACGGTCAGGGTTCTGTATACGGCCACCATAGTTATGCCACGTAGTGCCACCATCTTTGGTTTTAAAGAAATAGCCATAAGCACCAACGGCAAAACCCTCGGTTCGACTACTAAATAACACATCCAGAAAAGGCTTACTTGCACCCACTTCTGCATCGAGCCTAGCATCTTCGAGTGCAAATTCAGCATCTTCAGCTGCATATTCTAAATCAGCGACTTCATCTTCAACTGCTTGATCAACGTCCGCCAACGCCCTCTCTAAACGATTTTCTGCCTGAGTAATAATCATCTTATTCGCCTGATTACCGTCAAACTGAGTTGCCCACGTTTTCCCACCATCCGATGTATGCAAAATAATACCTGAGTGGCCGACAGCCCAACCATAACTATCATCAACAAAACTTACAGAATTCAACAACACTGAAACCGGAACAATCGCCTGCTTCCAGCTCTTTCCAGTATCATCAGAATAAATAATATGACCACGGTACCCGACCGACACAAGCCGGTCACCGGCTTTAGTTATATCTAATAACAAGTTCCCGGGAGCAAGCTCAGTTTGCATTGAAGGCGTATTTAAAACATCCTCCACTGCATAAGCAGGTACATGAATTAAACCTGCGCCTACGACACCGATTAAACCCGCCTTAAACTTATTCGATAAAATTTTCATGAATTGACCTTTTATTACGATGATCAAGGAATACCTGATCTGAAATAATATGTATGTACTAATAAGCCGACTCCCTGCTTCACATTAAATCAGGAAGCAGAAGCAGCACCTTTAACACTTAAGCTTATCGACCTAAACGCCTTAAGGAAGCGGGTTTAAAGTAGCGACTACTTGGCACCTTAGTTTCAAACACAGGTGCTATTTTCTCTTCTGAGTACAAGCCATTTACGCTATATCTTCTCGCTTGCAAGTCATGATAAATATCACCACCCGACCACGTACCTGGCAATTCGTAATAATTTTTAAGCAACGCCATGCTCACACGCCATAGTTCACCACGGTTATCATATTGATCAACCATTGCAATACCCCAACTATCTTCATCAATATAGTAAACACGCTTTTTATAGATATGCCGCTCACCATCTTTCAGGTTGGCTTCAACGACATGCACTCTATGCAGCTCCCAACGTAAATAGTCTGGATTCAAGTGGCCTAGCATCACTATATCGTCATATTCAAGACCTGACTTACCAATCATGTAATTGTTATAAGGAATAAAAAACTCTTTAACGCCTTTATAATCCCAGCTATAACGATCAGGTGCACCGTTATACATATCGGTATCATCTGCCGTACGGGTATTATCAGAAGAAGCAATAGGTGAGTCGTATGCTATATTCGGTGCGCGCCTGACTCTTCGCTGACCGGAGTTATAATCCCAAGCACCACGCTTGTCTTTAATCTGGTCAAGCGTCTCATGAATCAATAAAGCACCACCCGCCAAACGCGCTGGCGCTATATTGAAGGTTAAAAAATAAAATAAAATATTATTTAGCTTTTTAAAATTACCTTCCGGGTTATGGAAGTTAAAAAATACTTCTTGCTGCTTGGTAATGGGTGAAAATGAACCATCACGCTGAACAGGTAATTCAGTGTAGCGAGAGGTGAGATAAACACCTCTCCAACGTGTTAAGTGATTCCACATGGTTTGTAGCGCTTTTTCTTCATTTTTTCCATGAAGAATAGGAAAGGGAATACCTCCGAACGCATCTTTAATACCCACACCACCATTAGTCAGTGATGATGTCAGCGCATTTTTCCGGGTATTCTCAAGCACCCAATCTGGCATAGCATGTGAACGATGTGTTGGATAAACATTTAACTTAAACGTATCCGGGTATGTTTCAAACATAGAATACTGACCAGGTGTCAGGTATTTCTTGAAGCCTTCATAGTTACTTTTATCAATTGAAAATTTAATAGCATCATCAGCGAAAGGGTCGATATGATGCATGCCAGAGCCAGTATAGCCCTTAGGCGCTTTGGTTAAACCACCCGTCCAAGCGGGTATGGTCTTGCTTTTATTGCCTGACTTTATCGAGCCAAACGGGGTTAATGACTTCCCTAACTTATTGACCTCTTCCTTGGAAACTTTGGCACTGGCATTAAAAGCACCGAAAACGAGTGCAAATACACTACATAGCAGAACAGACTTGTTGGTCATATGAATACCTTGAAACACATCTAATTTGAATCATCTCTAATTTGGAATACTATTAACGAAACCCCATATAGCCGTTAATAATTCAAAGCAAGCATCTAAACTTACTTTTAACTTGCGTAAGCAATCTTTCAAATCATTTCAAAAAGATTAGCCATGCTATTAATTTTTAGCAGATTATTTCAATCTGTCTATGTTAGTTTTGTTATGAAATATAACTAAATAGAAAAAAGTTCAATTTATAACCAACCGAACCTTTTATTGACTAAAAAGGGCGAATAATTAATCCACCCTTTCTCTTTAGACTTTAAACAATGAAATAATTCATCACTTAATCACGCTAAACTTTTCCCA
>CAXBDA010000010.1:0-60581 GCA_963974595.1 uncultured Oleiphilus sp.
TTCGGATGAATTCCTGCCTCTTAACTGGCGAACTCTCAGTGACTAGAACTGGCACAAAGTTACCTCACTAGAAAGGTTAATTTGCCTCAATTTTGCATCGCAAAATATCCCCGAAAGACTAATGCTTAAATTGCGAAAAAAGTTAAGTTTTGATTCCTAAACTTGGTCAAAAACAGCAAAAGTTAACGAAATCTGTTGATATGTTGTAAAGGTGAAAGGTTTTCAGAAGAGTAAGGAGTGCTTTAGACTTGATTTTACTGGCTTACCCACCCACCCAGTAAAACGTAACGAAAAATCAATGGGGTAGATAGGTAGATTGAGCCATAGTGCTTACCTTGTAAACTTATTTTGCTTGTTGATGATAAATGAGCAGAACTTAGCTAAAAAAAACAAGGAAGGCAATGTTTTCACAAAGGCTTTGAAAAGTATTTTATGCAAGACCAGGAAAAGTTAATTTCAAGCGGCCTTGCCAGGAAGGAATAAGATTATATTATTGTTTAGCTATTTTTCGGGCACCGACTAGGCCTAAAAGACCTAAGCCGAAAATTGCCCAAGAACTTGGCTCAGATACTTTTTGGGTAATGATCCGCACATCATCTGTCCAGTAACGGCCAACTGACACTTTATCAACTAACAAGGTATTTGAGCTTTCAAGTGTGAAAAAGTCATTCGTTTCCATTCTTCGTGATGAAGATGTGTCATATAGGGTATTTGCATTGCCTAGTAAATAATCAGAAAGGCGTAAATATTCACCGCCTAAAATGATCGCGACAATGCTGTCTGTAAATTCGAACCGTGCATTCTGTATTTGACCACGTTTTGTTCCCAGCGGATCAAAATGCAATAGTTGAGAGCTATAAGTACCTTCTTTCAGGTATAAGCCACTATTTGAACGATTAACGCCTGTAAATGATTGGCCAACATTTAGGTTTTCACCCATTAGGTAGTCAACATTAATGCTATCGCTTTTAATCGATATATTTTGGTTTTCATCAAACGCTTGAAGTGTGTTTGATTCCGACTTACTCCAGTTGAGATTAAGCCCATCAATAGAGTTTGTGGGAGCAACTAGCGCTGCCTGAGCACCAAGGGAAATGCCGAGTGATAAAAGGGTAAACAAACCGAGGCCACGAATACTTCGATACATCATGTTACCTACTAAAGTTATATTATTAACGATATGTATTTAAAGTAAGTGTAAGCGTTTTTTGGCTTGTTACAATTTTTGAGGGGGAGGTTTGACAATGGTTAACAATTAGCATGGTGGGGGGATTTTTATTCTGGTGTTTAAAAATAATCTTGATCTTGATCTTGATCTGGGTCATCCCTAATAGATAGCGCTTCATTTAAAGTGGTTTTAGAGAAAAGAAAAAACCACTAAATACTTAGCGATGGAGAACGATAAAAATGCTAAATGAAAAACATGATTTGGTACATGAATTACCCGAGCACAAAGAAACAATTCACGAATTAAAAATGAAAAATAATCACTTTTCGCGTTTGTTCGATGAATACCATAGCACCGATCACGAAGTACATCGAATTGAGACAGGTGTTGAAACTACGGCTGATGATTATCTTGAGCAGCGAAAGAAAAGGCGCCTGCAATTGAAGGATCAATTGTTTCAAATGATCCAAAAGGAAATAGCAGCTTAATATTGATCTACCCTCCCTTGCCAAGGGGGGGGTTAGGCTGTGTTTTTAAACGCCCAGTGTAAAACCATTTCTTTTAAAACTTCTGGATCAAATGGTTTACCAAGAAAATCATTCATTCCTGCAGCCTTGCATTCTTCTAAATTTTGATCCATTGCATCTGCCGTCAGGGCTATAATGGGGATGGATTTTAACCACTCTCCGGCTTTACCTTCTCGAATTAAGCGTGTTGCTTCGTAGCCATTCATGATGGGCATTTGACAGTCCATTAATACGACCGGCAATACATTACTTTGTTTTATATGCTGAAGTTTCTCAATAATATCTTTGCCATTAATGGCAGTGTCAATATTTAAATTGAGGGCGCTTAAGATGCCTTTGGCAACAATTTGATTAATGTCATTATCATCTACAATAAAAACTGTTTGTGTATTAGATAGCATCTTTGTTTTTTCTACAGCGATGGATGAGGGGTCGATATTAATTTCTTGTTCTGTGTCTGTAGATAAATGCTTGGCAAGAATGGATGGAAGAAAAGGTCGGTTCAAAATGCGCGTATTGGGCACTTTATTGTCAAGCTCATTGTTTGTGCATAGGTATATTACATTCACGTTTTGTATGCTTAGCGCTTGGTCTAATTTTGAATCAAAATATTCAGAATCCAAAAATAGTGCAGCTGGTTTCGTCTTCTTCGAGATTATCTTCAGTTCATCTAGATCATGGGCTAATACTATAGTGGCTTTCCAGTCATTTAAGGTGTTTCGTAAAATGCGTCGTAATTGGTCATTCTTCACCATAAGTACTATTTTTTTACCTTCGCAATCGGCCACTATATTAGTGCTTTGATCGATCTGAGTATCGTCTACTTTGGACGCAAAAATACTCGCTTTAAAAGTTGAACCTTCTCCGCTTTGGCTTTCAAGTGTTATGTTGCCGCCCATTATTTCACATAATTGTTTCGAGATAGATAAGCCCAAACCGGTGCCGCCATATTTATTAGAAATGCCAGAACTGGCTTGCACAAAAGGCTTAAATAACTTTGATTGTTGTTTTTGGGAAATGCCCACCCCGGTATCGCATATTTGAAACTCGCATACGACTTTATCGTTGGCGTCAGAATGATAAAAAGTCGATGCGGTTAAGATGACTTCTCCTTCTGTTGTGAATTTAATGGCATTGCTTAATAAATTTGTAAGGACTTGCTTTATTCTATTGTCGTCTAGAATTAGGTGGTTTATTTGAACTCTGCTGGTATCTAAAATGAGTTCTATATTTTTATCCTTAATAAGGAAAAAGACCGAAGCGGTGATGCTTTCAAGTAATAATTTTAAATTTGTCGGTGTCGGTGAAAGTTCAAGCTTGCCAGATTCAATCTTTGATAAATCTAATAAATCATTAATCAAAATATTTAAAGTCTGAGCGCTATCTTGTGCCATTTTTAGGTAGTCATCTTGCTTATCGCTATTTGTTTTGTCCCGCGCAAGGCTTAGTAGGCCGCTGATGCCATTTAAAGGTGTTCGAATTTCATGGCTAATATTGGCCACGAACATGCTCTTGATTTCATTTGCCTTGATTGCTTTTTGTTTCTCGGTTTCTAGCTGCTTCGTTCGTTTCTTAACTTCGGAATCAAGATTCTGGTTGGCAGCTTCAAGCTTTTCCTGATTTTCTTTTTGGAAAGTAATATCCCGAATAATGAGCGCTATGGATTCACTATCGCCATCTTTTTTCTGAATGGGACACAAGGTTAATAATAAAGTGCGCTTCTGGTTTAAGTTGTTTTTAAGGGGGACTTCTATTCGTTCGTTAGTGTTTGACTGAAGAAGCTTAATTAAGCTGGCAGGGCTAAAATGTTCACTTTCAGCGACTAAATGAAAAAAAGACTGTCCAATAGCGTCTTCTTCTTTTAAACCAAATAATAGCGAGGATGCATAATTCCAACTTTGAATTTCTCCATTATGATTAATGCTTAATATCGAATCTGAAGAGTTAGAAATAATGGCTTTGAATCGAGACTGATTCAGGTAAAGGCCTTCTAGGTTATTAATATGCCTTAATGATAAATAGACGATAATGAGAATGATAAAAGCGAAACCGATAATTGAGATAAACAGTTCTTTGCGTTGCTCTTGAATGAAGTTATTCACTCTATCTATCGGCGTGCCTACAACTAGAAAGTAATGGCCGCTTTGTTGGTTGTTTGACAGTACGAGCTCTTGTGAGGAAAAAAGGTAGAGTTTCCCCATAAAACGAGTTTGAATTCTGGAATTACTCGACAAGGGTATATTCTTCTCTGTATGAACAAACCAGTTCATATCCGTGTTTCCAAGATCTTTGCCAAACAACAAGGATTTATCGGGGGCTGCAACATAAAACCCATTTGAGTCGATTAAAAAATACTCAAACTGTGTTGTATTTGAAAGAGAAGCAGTGGCGGTATTGAGTGCGCTAAGGGATGTAGAGGCATCAATATTCAGTACCAATAATCCGGAAACTTCATTATTCACGTTTCTTAAAGATTTAATGATCCTGTATGTTGGCCAAAGTGGGATCTCAATCTTGCCATGCTCATAGTTAGGTGAAATTTCAGAGATAAACAGTTCATCACTGGACAAGGCGATACCAGTTTTAAAGTAATCCCTCCCTTCTTTTGATTGTAATAACTTTGAAGGTGTAACCGTAATGTTAAGCTCATTACGGTCTACTCGGACATACTCATTGCCATTATTCAGAATCAAGCGAGCTTGGCGAATATTATCTTCTTGCCTTAGTAATGCTTGAAATGCTGATGAAATGTCACTTTCTACTGTTGTGTTTTTCGTGTTGTGTGTTTCGCCATTCAACTCAAGAAACTTTTGAATACTGGGTAGCTCGCTAAGAAGCTGGATGTTTTTTTTAAAGATATTGATATCTGTCGTGAGTTTATTAACTGAATTAAGCGATGATTGTTGAATCGATTTATAGGTTTCTTCATAGGCATGCTCTTCACGCTTGGATTCATAATAAAAGAGTAATGCAGCCAGTAGCGCACTAATTATAAGTAGCGATATAGCGACTTGCTTTTGAAGTTGCTTGTTCCGGCTTTCCGAAATTAACGTTGGCATTCGAATTCCATTGATCTAAAACAAGTAATATAGCGGAAATTTTATTGTATTCGCAGAATCGCTATCGACTTCTCTAATTCTAGTAGTATGCTAAAGACTAGCAAGGATATCGAGGCGTTTATTGAAACTAATCATTCAGAAAACGTATGGATTCTATGCGGCTTACCGCAGAGAAAAGGAGTGCTGGCTTGTGTACGGTTTGACCAAAAATTATAAATATAAACTGAGACTGCGCTTGTCATTATTTTTGTGTCTCAGTTTATTGTTTGCCTTTTGGGCAGCAAGCTATTTTGAAAATAAACAAATACAAGAAAATGAAGCGCATCTGGCTAAAAATGTAGCTTTATCGTTATCCGAGTTGTCTCGTGAGATAGCTCAATCACTAGATGTTTATTCTTTAGCATTGAATCATTTGCGCTCTTTTATTTATAGCGCCAAGTTAGATAACTTATCCCATTCATTATTTCGCGATTACGCCACATATAATGACTTTCAAAAGAATTACCCCGGCGCGCGTGGTTTTGGTTTTATCCGCCATGTCGAGGCTCAAGACCTAGTATCTTTCTTAGAATCGGCCTCTCAAGACCGTGATGAAAAATTTAACATATCATTCTTATCAGACCATATAAATAGCCGCTTTATCATTCAATATATTGAACCTGAAAATAAAAACCAGCAGGCGATTGGCTTAGATATCGGTTCAGAAATTAACAGGCGAAATGCTGCATTAACGGCAGCGCATCAAAATGCGCCAACGCTGACAGCCCCCATTACCTTGGTGCAAGAGAATTCAAAAGCAAAACATGGTTTCTTGCTATTGTTGCCGGTTTTTGAGGGGGATGGTCTTATCAATAAAGAAGATATTTCAAGTGTACTTGGCTGGGTTTATGCACCTTTGCTGATAGATGAAATGCTGTTAGCTATTCAGCAGAAAAAAAGTAATCTACATCTAAGTATATCTGACGTGACAGCAGCTAATAATGTTGAGTTTTTCCACGGTAAAGTCGATCAAAAAAACCTGTCTATGGGCAAGTCTAGCCGGACTGCTCGCATAAATTTGTTTGGTCGGGTTTGGGAAGTGACTGCATCGCCTAAAGCATTATTTATCAATTCGTTGTCTTTAGCGTCACCAACGAAAATTTATTATCAGGTGTTAAGCACCTTAATTCTTATTGCTTTGTTTCTGAGCAATATATTTTACTTACTGCATAGGCGTTTTTTAAGTTTAAGCCAGAAAAGTGAGCTTGCCGCCGTGGTTGAAAATGGTATCGAAGGAACCATTGGTTTAGATGAACAATTTTGTTTGAAGTATTGGAATGATTCTGCAAAAGAATTGTTTGGTTTTAATGCTGCCAGCCTTGGGGCACCTTTTTTAGATTGGCTGATAGGCGCCTACAGTGCTGATTATTTGATCGATCTTTTTAAGCGTGTTTCACAGGGGAGTTCAGTTAAACATTTTGACGTTAAGTTAAATGCTTCAGATTCGTCCTCGGGTGATGATAAATATTTAAGTTTAAACTTTCAGCCAATTTTGCAAGAAGGTCTTTTTCTGGGTGCCAATGTCAGTATGGTTGATTTAAGTGAAGTGCGTTCTTTGCAAAACTTGTTAGAAGAAAAAAACCAGCTATTGAGCATTAAGCTAGATCATCAGGATGATAAATTAAAACAATCAACAAGCTTGCATGATAGTTTGTTGCAAGGTGCAGATTTTTTAATTATCACAACAGATTTACAAGGCCTTATTACCTCAACAAATCGAAAGTTAGAAGAAGTTTTAGAATATACACAAGAAGAAATGCTGGGAGAGCCGATTACCCGTGTATTGGAGCCTAAGTACTTATCATCCTTGAACTCTAATATCTTTCTGACGTTTCAGTATGTGAGCCGCAATCTGTTTGATTGTTTGGTCTATCCGCTTAAACATCAATCAAGGGTGGTCTCAGAAAGTCTGTTTATCCATAAAGGGGGTAATCAGGTAGAGCTGCAGTTGACAACATCGGCAATTACCGATGTTGATGGAAATGTCTTGGGGTATTTATTTATTGCGGATGATATACGTCTTCAAAAAGCCCTTAAGTTCGATTTAGAACTGGTGAATTCTGCTATTCACAACTCTGAAGATATTTTGTTATGGCTCGATGAACGTGGTGCCGTTTGCAATAGTAATCCTTTTGCTAGAACAGCGCTTGAGTATTCTGAATATGAATTAAAACGTTTAAATATATCTGATATTTTACCCTCTGACTTTCATGATTCCTGGCAGAGTCAGCTTGCAGCGTTACAAACAGCATCGAGTATCACGACCGAGAAACGTGTTAATTCGCGCAGTGGCAAAGAAATACCGTGTTTAATAACCCTATCCAAATTTACTATTAGCGGTGATGCATTTTTATTTTTATCCGCGAAAGATATTTCAGATCGCCTGACAAAAGAGCGAGCCCTGGAAGAAGCCTTAAACCTAGCAGCACAAGCAAACCTGTCTAAAGATCAATTTCTTGCCAATATGGGGCATGAATTAAGAACCCCTCTAAATGAGGTTAATGGTAGTTTACAGCTAATGCAATTGACTGATTTATCCTCAGTTCAGGTTGACTACTTATCTCAAGCCAAAAAATCTGTTCGATCATTAACTCAGTCAATTGACGATGTGCTCGACTGTAGTGAGATTATTCGAAATAAACTCACCTTGTATGAAGAACAGGTTGATCTGCTCGACGTGTTTAATTCAGTGGGCCAATCCTCTTCAATCATTGCTGAAGATAAAAATATTGAAGTGCATTTTGATCTTGCAGATGATGTACCGCACTTCATTAGAAGTGATGCTCACAGGCTTTACCAATTACTCATGTGTTTAATAAATAATGCCGTCAAGTTTACCTTTGAAGGTGATATTATTTTGCGCTGTACTTTGCTTAATGAGTTGTCGAATCAATATGAACTGGGTTTTGAGGTCATAGATAGCGGTGTTGGCATCAGTGAAGAAAAGCAGACTGAGATTTTCGAGCTATTTTCGCAAGCGGAAATGGGGGCAGATAGAAGTTTTGGTGGTTTGGGTTTAGGTTTGACGATTACTAAAACGATTATAGAGCTGATGTCGGGGCATATTTCATGTAAAAGCGACGTCGGTATGGGCACTACATTTAGCTTTACTATTTTTGTAGGTAAAGTTGATAAACAGAGCTCACAAGATACTGTTTTGCAAGAAGTGCCGTCTTTAAAAATACTGGTTGTGGATGATAATGAAATATCTTTATCGGTATTATCACGATTAATAGAGCAGCTCGGCTGGCAGGTAACCACAGCAACGGGAGCTGCGGCAGCGGTCCTAAAACTTGAGGAAGCTTTAAGCAACGACGATGGATTTGATTTGGCGCTGATAGATTGGAATATGCCTGAAAAGTCTGGCCTCGACTTAGTAAAGGATATTCGTAAGCAGTTTAATCCTAAAGATATGCCTATTTTGGTTATGGTCACAGCGTATACACGCAAAATGCTCTCTCAGCTTGATAATAGAGGTGTTGAAAGTCTGTTAAGTGCTTTTCTAACCAAACCGGTGACACGAACCATGCTGGTTGATTTGGTTAAAAGTGTATTAGGGCCAGACAGGCAAGAGCTCGGAGTGCTTGGCTCAAGGCAATTAAAACTGGCAGGTTTTAGGGTTCTGCTCGTCGAAGATAACCAGACAAATCAGTTTATTGCCAAGAATTTACTGCAAAGCCAAGGTGCCATTGTTACCGTTGCATCTGAGGGAGAAGAGGCTTGGCAGATTTTAAATGAACAGCCCGGCAGGTTTGATATTGTGTTAATGGATATTCAAATGCCAGGTTGGGATGGCTACCGGGCAACCAAAGAAATTCGTGAAGATGGTCGTTTTAATGATTTACCCATTTTAGCCATGACAGCCAATGTATTAGCCTCAGATAAAAGAAAATGCTTTGATGTGGGTATGAATGGCCATATAGGTAAACCTTTTGAGCTAACGCAATTAGTGCAAGAAATACTCAGTCTTGCTCGCAAACCCAAATTATTACTAAGGCATCGAATAGCGACCAAAAAAGCTCTCCGATCAGAAAGTGGTGATGATTCAAATATCATGTTTTCCACTGTGGAAAGTTCGGTTCTTGTTTTGTTAAAAGATAAGTTGGGTGTGGATATAGAGGGGAGTCTGAAGCGATTTTCAGGTTCAGAAGAACTGTATATTCAGTCGCTTAATCTGTTTGTGAAAGACCTCGAAAATTATACGCAAGCATTGACAGATTTAGATAATGAATTAACCTTTGAAGTGGTAAAACCTATATTTCATACACTCAAAGGCACATCCGGTCTATTGGGATTTAAAGATTTAGCTAATCTAGCGATGGAATGTGATCAGTTGGCTTCGATGTTAGTGGCCAAAGGTATTCAGGTGGAACCTTTGGCATCCTTGATTCAGATGATGTGTAACATGAAATCTTTGATTGAAGAGATTTTCGAACAAAACTATGACGCTCACAGGGTGACGGGTGAAGAAAAAATAACTCGCTTGGATGCGGCTAAGTTACAAAAATTACGAGAACAATTAAAAAAATCAAATATGAAAGCAGTTGAACTTTATGCAGCCTTACAAGAGGATATTTCTATTATTTCTCCTGATTCTGCAAGCATGTTAGAAGGCTATATCTCTAAGCTTGACTTTAAATCAGCATTGGGTTTGTTAGATAAGTTAGAGCAGCAGTATTCGGAGTTTATTAATGATTAGTCTGTTTAACGATAGCGGTTTAAACCTTAGCTCTGCCAAGGTATTGGTGGTTGATGATCAGGTGATTAACATTCAAGCTGTCAACGCTCTTCTTTCTGATGACTACACGGTCTTAGTGGCAACGAATGGCGAAGATGCGCTAAAAGTCGCTGAACAACAGTTTCCAGACTTGATTTTGATGGATGTTGTTATGCCAGGCATGAGTGGAAAAGAGGCTTGTTTGTTGCTCAAGGCCAATGAATTAACCGCAGAAATTCCGATTATTTTTATTACCACCGTCTCGGGTGAAAAAGATGAAAATGAGTGCTGGGAGAGTGGCGGAGTAGATTTTATTTCAAAACCTTTCAACCCGTATACATTAAAGAATAGGGTTAGGTCGCACCTCGAATTAAAGTTTCAGAAAGATATTCTGCTTAAATTGGCCTATTCGGATGGTTTAACCGGTGTCTACAATCGACGGTATTTTGATGAGCATTATGAAAAGCTAAGGAAGTTAAGTTTTCGACAAGACCTTCCGCTATCAATGCTATTATTGGATATCGATTATTTCAAAAACTTTAATGATAGCTATGGGCATATTGCGGGTGATGATGCGCTGCGATCTGTCTCAAAAGTGGTTTCTAGGTCGCTGGAGCGCCCGAGTGATTTTGTTGCTAGGTATGGTGGAGAAGAATTTGTTGTTATTTTGCCAGATACTGATTTAGCAGGTGCTGAGTATGTTTCAAAAAAAATCATGCGTGCTATCGAAAACTTAAAAATTCCAAATACTGCATCGGAATATGGTTTTTTGAGTGTCAGTATTGGTTTGATCTCTCTTCAGAGTACTGATGTATTAAAGTTAGATATGCTTGAACTGGTGGATCGGTGTTTATATAAAGCCAAAGAAGAGGGTCGAAATCGATATGTCGCCCATCAACAGTATTAATTAATTTGATAACCGTCTCTTTTTAAAGGTGCCTTTATTATCCAGGGTTGTTTATATCCGCAGTGTTTTTTATCATCCCTTTACCTCCTCTGCTTTTTGTTTGATTAAGCCTCCTTCCAGTGTTGTTCAACAGATACATCAAAACTGATTAATTGTTGATGAAGTTCACACAATAATCGTATAAAATGGCGCGTTTTTTGACCGATGTCATATGTGACGAGTGTCGCTGGAATAGGTCAATAGATTAATTTACTACTAGATGTGAGGCGGTGTATGTTTACTCGTGATATGACGATAGCTGGTTTTGATGATGATGTAGCCCAAGCCATTGAGGCAGAAGCCAAGAGGCAGGAAGAGCACATAGAGCTCATCGCCTCTGAAAACTACACAAGCCCAAGGGTGATGGAAGCGCAAGGTTCTGTATTAACCAATAAGTATGCCGAAGGTTATCCCGGTAAGCGCTACTATGGTGGTTGCGAACATGTTGATGTTATCGAACAGTTAGCCATAGATCGTGCTAAAGAATTATTTGGTGCAGATTATGCCAATGTTCAGCCACACTCGGGTTCGCAAGCCAATGCGGCAGTCTACATGGCCTTATGTAAGCCTGGTGATACGGTTTTAGGTATGAGTTTGGCGCATGGTGGTCATTTGACTCATGGCGCAACAGTAAGCTTCTCTGGTCGAATTTATAATGCTATTCAGTATGGTTTGAATGATCAAACTGGTGAAATTGATTATGAACAGGTAGAAGCATTAGCACGTGAGCATAAACCCCGTATGATCATCGCAGGCTTCTCTGCATATTCTCGTATTGTTGATTGGCAGCGTTTCAGAAATATAGCTGACGAAGTCGGTGCTTATTTGTTTGTCGATATGGCGCACGTTGCGGGTTTGGTGGCTGGTGGTGCTTACCCTAACCCCGTACAAATTGCAGATGTTACGACAACGACAACGCATAAAACCCTGGGCGGCCCTCGTGGTGGTTTAATCCTTGCCAAGTCTAACCCGGAACTGGAAAAGAAATTAAATTTTGCGGTCTTTCCTGAAAGTCAGGGCGGCCCTTTGATGCATGTGATTGCTGCAAAAGCCATATGCTTTAAAGAAGCAATGTCAGATGAATTCGTTGTCTATCAAAAGCAAGTAGTGAGTAATGCTCAAGCGATGGTCTCGGTTTTCCAGAGTCGTGGCTTTGATATTGTTTCAAATGGTACAGACGATCACCTCTTCTTGTTGGATCTAATCAGTAAAGATGTGACAGGTAAGGCAGCCGATGCTGCGTTAGGAGAAGCCAATATTACTGTGAATAAAAATGCTGTACCAAATGACCCTCGCTCACCTTTTATCACCAGCGGTTTACGTATCGGCACACCTGCGGTGACCAGAAGAGGTTTTAAAACTGAAGAATGTCAGCTCTTAGCGGCTTGGATGTGTGATGTTTTAGACGCTTTGGTCTCTGATTCAGAAAATAAAGACGTTATTAACCGTGTTAAAGGTGAGGTGTTGGCTCTATGTGCGCGCTTCCCGGTTTACGCATAGTCCCTATTTATTGTTCATTATTGGTTGCCAGCTTAGCTGGTAACTTATTATCCATTCGTTGTTAAAGGCTATGTGATGCATTGTCCATTTTGTAGCACAACAGACACCAAAGTAATTGACTCCCGTCTGGTTGCCGACGGTGGGCAGGTTCGTCGAAGACGGGAGTGCCTATCGTGTAAAGAGCGCTTTACGACGTTCGAATCTGCTGAATTGGTGATGCCACGAGTAGTCAAGCAAGATGGCACCCGACAGCCTTTCGATGAAGATAAGCTTTTGCGTGGTTTTAGTCGTGCCCTTGAAAAACGGCCAGTGAGTATTGAAGCAATTGAAACCGCTATTAATAATATTAAAGCTCGGCTTCGTGCGACAGGTGAGCGTGAGCTGGAAGCGATCAAAATCGGTGAAGAAGTGATGCACGAGCTCAGGCGCTTAGATGAAGTCGCCTATGTGCGTTTCGCTTCAGTGTATCGCAGCTTTCAAGATATCAATGAATTTAAAGAGGAAGTCGAGCGGCTTTCTCGGTCAGCCCCCCGATCAGATCATTCTCTATCAGATCACAACAAGCCGGATTAACTGATGATGTCGCCTCTTGAATTGAAGCCTGCTTTCATGACAAATTTAAGTCAGGATGCAAAAGATCACCTGTACATGTCAGAGGCTTTGCGCTTGGCTAAGAAGGGGGTTTTTACGGCACAGCCTAATCCACGAGTGGGTTGTGTGTTGGTGAAAAATGACGAAGTTATTGGTCGAGGCTGGCATCGAAAAGCGGGCGAACCGCATGCTGAGGTGTATGCGATTAAACAGGCAGGACTCTTGGCAAAAGGGGCAACTGCTTATGTAACACTCGAACCATGCAGTCATTTTGGGAAAACACCACCATGTGCCAATGCATTAATTGAAGCGGGTGTCGCAAGAGTGGTTACTGCAATGCAAGACCCAAACCCGAGTGTAGCAGGAACGGGTCTGGCTAGGCTGAAAGCAAACGGTATAGAGGTTCAGGTCGGCGTCTTGGCGGAACAGGCTAGAACGTTAAATAAGGGTTTTATGAAGCGGATGGAGTCCGGTTTACCTTGGCTTTCTATTAAAATGGCCATGAGCCTAGATGGTAGAACGGCGATGGATTCAGGAGAAAGTCAGTGGATAACAGGGCCTCAAGCTAGGGCAGACGTTCAGCGCTTAAGGGCTGAGTGTTCGGCGGTTTTAACGGGAATTGGGACTTTGTTGCATGATGATGCTGCTTTAACGGTAAGAGCGGCACAATTTGATGTTAAACGTTTTTCTGAGGATATGTGTCTCAGTGCTGATGCAGGGGGCGATGGTGTTTTACTTGATGAAATTTTACAGCATCAACCACTTCGTGTGGTAATGGACTCAAAAGCCAGAATGTCGATTAATTCTCGCCTGCTCGAAATGAAAAGCCCTGTCTTATGGGTTGTGTCTGGGGGGGCAATAACTAGCGAAAGCCAGAAAAAAATAGCCGATTTAGACTATGTTGAGGTATTGTCTTTGCCAGACCTTTCTTCTCCAGAATCGCTGAATCAGGTGTTAACGCACTTGGCTTCTTTAGCTTGTAATGAGGTGTTAGTTGAGGCTGGATCTACATTGGCCGGGTCTTTTGTAGAGGCTGGTTTATGGGATGAACTGATCGTTTATATGGCGCCAAAGTTTATGGGTAGTAAGGCTAGGCCATTATTAAACTTGCCGATCGATAACATGCACAGTGCGACGCCTTTGTCGCTAAAAGATATTCGACAGTTTGGTGATGATATTCGCTTGATATATCAACCAGCCGATGAGCACGACGCGGCAGTATAACGGGGGATTCATGTTTACAGGTATTATCGAAGCATTAGGCAACGTTCAGCATATAACGTCAAAGTCAAAAGACCTAGTGGTGACCATAGAGACAGGCTTATTGGATTTATCGGATGTTAAGCTGGGCGATAGCATCGCTGTGAATGGTGTTTGCCTGACGGTTATATCCCTAGGGCCAAACAGCTTTTCGGCAGATGTGTCAGCAGAGTCACTTGTCCATACTGATATGATGAATTATCAGCGAGGTACTTTAGTTAATCTTGAAAAGGCCCTAACCTTGTCTACTCGTTTGGGTGGTCATCTCGTGAGTGGTCATGTTGATGGTTTAGGTGAGGTTCTTGGTTTTTATCAAGAAGGGCGGGCGTGGCGCTATGAGCTGTCTTGTCCGCAAGAGCTATTAAAGTATATTGTCAATAAAGGCTCTGTGACGATTGATGGTGCGAGCCTTACGGTGACGGGTGTCGGTGCTGAAAGCTTCATGTTAAATATTGTCCCGCATACGATAGCCGAAACAGCTATTCAAATGTACGGAATTGGGCATAAAGTTCATATTGAAGTTGACTTAATGGCGAGATATGCAGAAAGGTTGTTAACCTTTTCTACGGGTTCAGAGACTCAAAAGCAAAGCTTGGATCAGTCTTTTTTAGCGGAGCACGGTTTTCTAAAGTAAAATTTTTTGGTTATTAGTCGGGTTTAGTTTTGTTGTGTTTTTTTTGAGCAAGGCTTTAAACTGTTATATATAGTGATAAATTTTTTTGCTATGTCGATTATGTTGATATATCGGCAGGCATGGTTATTTAAACAAGTGGAGCCTCAATGGAGCTTAATACGGTAGAAGAATTAGTGGACGATATTCGTCAAGGTAAGATGGTTATTTTGATGGACGATGAAGACCGCGAGAATGAAGGCGATTTAGTGATCGCAGCCGAGCAGGTGCGGCCTGAAGATATTAATTTTATGGCTAAGTATGCACGAGGCCTTATTTGCCTGACTTTGACTAAACAGCGTTGTGAGTTTTTAGGCTTACCACCCATGGCACATGCCAATAATGCCCAATTCCAAACAAACTTTACAGTGTCAATCGAAGCGGCTGAAGGTGTTACGACCGGTATTTCTGCGGCAGATCGTGCTCATACAATTAGAACCGCTGTGGGTCGCTCAACTAAGCCTCATGAAATTGTTCAGCCGGGGCATATTTTTCCTATCACAGCACAAGTGGGGGGGGTGTTGAGTCGAGCGGGTCATACTGAAGCCGGTTGTGATCTGGCTAGAATGGCTGGTTTTGAACCCGCCGCTGCCATCGTAGAAATTATGAACGAAGATGGTTCAATGGCGCGTCGCCCTGACTTGGAAATATTTGCCAAAGAACATGGTTTAAAAATCGGTACGATTGCCGATATGATTCACTATCGTGCGCTAAACGAGCAAACAGTGGAACGTCAGGAAGAGCATCAAGTTGATACTGAGTTTGGTGCGTTTAAGTTGATTACGTATAAAGACCGTCTTCAAGAGGAAACACACTTAGCGTTTGTACTCGGAGATTTAGAGAAAGCAGAATTGCCGGTTGTAAGAGTGCAATCTCCAGACTTTTTGCGTGACACCTTGGGGCTCAAAAAAGAAGGCTCACAAAGCTGGTCTGTACAAAAGTCTTTAGAAAAAATAGCGGAAGAAGGTGAAGGGATTTTAGTGGTTTTGGGTGGCTACGAGCCTGTAGAGCTTGAAACGCGACTGTCTGAGTTCTTTAAAAATACACCGGCTGCCGGGCAATCAACTTCAGGTGCCTATTTAACCATTGGGACGGGCTCACAGATATTAAGAGATCTGGGTGTCACTAAAATGAGATTGCTTAATGCACCGATGAAGTTTTCGGCCTTGTCCGGTTTTGATCTTGAAGTTATCGAATTTTTACCTTACGAAGGTTAAGGTCAACATTTAATTTTTTAATAAGAAAGAGAGCTTGTTATGTATAACATCAAAACCTATGAAGGTGATTTTAGAGAAGTTTCTGGTCGCTTCGCGATCGTAGTGGGTCGATTTAACAGCTTCGTTGTTGAAAGTTTATTAGAGGGGGCAATTGATGCTCTGGTTAGGCAAGGTATCGCAGAGTCTGATATTGAAATTTATCGCGTGCCGGGTGCATTTGAAATTCCATTAGCCGTTAAGCGTGTGGCAGCCACTAAAAAATATGATGCTATCATTGCGCTTGGTGCTGTCATCCGTGGTGGTACGCCCCACTTTGAATACGTTGCTGGAGAATGTACGAAAGGTTTAGGTGTGGTTTCCTTAGAGTATGGTTTACCCGTTGCGTTTGGTGTATTAACGGTTGATACCATAGAGCAGGCTATTGAGCGTTCAGGCACTAAAGCAGGAAATAAAGGTGCAGAAGCTGCCATGTCTGTTTTAGAAATGGTTAACCTTTTCAAAAGTGCAGGTATATAAGTGAGCGAATCTAGCCCGCAGGCACCCAAAAAAACAGGCACTGCACAGCGTAAAAAAGCCAGAAAGCTTATTTTACAAGCCCTGTATCAGTGGCAAATATCAGGCTCGAGTACGGCTCAGGTAGAAGCTGAATTTAGGGCTGATAATGATTTTGATAAAATTGATGCTGAATATTTTAAAAGTGTATTCCGTGAAATACCTAAGTCTGTCACTGAGATAGATCGTGAAATAGAGCCTTTTCTCGATAGGGCTGTATCAGATGTTGATCCTATTGAAATGAATTTACTTCGAATCGGAGTGTTTGAGTTTAAGCACCGTATAGATGTGCCGTACCGGGTTGTTATCAATGAAGCTATTGAATTAGCTAAGTTATTTGGTGGGACCGATGGTCATAAATATATTAACAGTATTCTGGATAAATTAAGTCTTAGATTGAGGGCGGCAGAAACGCGAAACAAGCGTGGCTGACAGTGTAACTATGATTGAAAATTGAGTTTAGAATGGCTGGTTTATCAGAGTTTGAGCTCATAAAGAGATATTTTTCCCCCCTTTCTGCTTCTGATAATGGCGCCGTTTTATTGGGTTCTGGAGATGATTGTGGTGTCATCTCCCCACCTCATGGAAAAGACTTATGTTTTTCTATTGATACTCTGGTTGAAGGTGTTCACTTTCCACCTGATGCACCGCCATTTGAGTTGGCGTATCGTGCCTTAGCTGTTGCCATGAGTGACCTCGCGGCGATGGGGGCAAGTCCTTTCTTCTTTACGCTTGCCTTGACCCTTCCCAAAACAGACCCTGAATGGCTTGAACTATTTGCCGGAGGTTTAAAAACGCTGGCCGATAAATATCAATTTCCTTTATTAGGTGGAGATACCACAAGAGGGCCGCTAAGTATTTCAATTCAGGTTCATGGCTTATTGAATAAGCCGGCATTACAGCGTTCAGGGGCGAAAGAGGGTGATGTCATCGCGGTGAGTGGTACCTTGGGGGATGCGGGGGCGGCGTTGGATTTATTGCCGCGCTTTCATGAGGGCTTGAGCCCAAGGGATACATATCTATTAAGTCGATATTATCAGCCTTCGCCTAGAATAGAATTGGGTGAATCAATGCTTTCTTATGCAAGTGCCTGTATTGATATATCTGATGGATTATTGGCAGAAGCGGCTCATATTAGTGAGAAGTCTTCTGTGAGCGTAGAAATTGATTCTTCTTTAATACCCTTGTCCTGTCAGCTAATTGACTTTAAAGGGAAAGATAAGGCGAAAGTTCTGGCCTTATCTGCGGGAGATGACTACGAGCTCTTATTTACTATGCCAGAGAGTGGTTGGCATGCTTTTACAGCGTCGATTCCAGCGGGCTTGGTGCATCGGATTGGCTGCATTAAAGCCGGTTCTGGCGTTTATCTGGATGGCTGCAATACCGACCAATTAAAAAAAGGATTTCAACACTTTGACTGACTTACCTAAAGGTTTTTTAAAACATCCCATTCACTTTTTTGCCTTTGGTTTTGGTAGTGGTTGTGCGCCCAAGGCACCTGGTACATTTGGTACGCTGGTAGGGCTCCTGATTTACTGTTTACTGCCGGCTATGTCGATAAGTGCTTTTTTAATATTTATATTGCTGAGCTTTATCGTTGGTATTTATTTCTGTGAAAAGGCATCTCAAGCTTTAGGGGTTCATGATCATGGTGGTATCGTTTGGGATGAATTTGTAGGATTTTGGATTACCATGATCGCTGCACCAAGTGGTTGGCAGTGGCTCTTGATCGGTTTCTGCTTGTTCAGGGTGTTTGATATATGGAAGCCGCAACCCATTAAATACCTCGATGAAAAGGTCGAAGGGGGCTTCGGTATTATGCTAGACGACGTTGTCGCTGGTCTTTATGCTCTGGCCGTGATGCAAATACTTTACGTCATTTTTTAGGCCAAAGCAGATTCAGCTAAACTGTCTCCAGTAAAATAGCTTAATGGAGTGTTTCGCTAGCGGGGAGTTTGCTTGCAATGTTGATGAAACGCTCCAAACTATTCTTTGCTCGTTCTTTATTAGCATAAGGGCCGCTATCAAAGCCTTCCCTTGTCGAGAAATACCACTTATTACCGACACAAAAAAAACGATCTGTTCTAAAGGGAATATTGCCATATTCATTGTGGCGCGGAAAATGAGAGATTGAACTTTCCATGACTATTAACCTCTTATTGTTTTTATTGTTTTCTTTTAACTGTACAACAAAAAACAAAGAAAGCAATTTGTTGATAGCTGAAAATTATATCAGCACAGCGTAAGTGGCTTTTACTAAGTTGGTAGTAAAGGGTTTTATGTGTATTCAGCTTAATTTAATAGCTTTATTTTTATTGTATCTTGTTGTTTTATCTGGCGCTAGAAAATAGATTACTGACGAGCCCTGTGACATCTTGTATGAAACCGGTTTTTTCATGTCCAGCTATTGTTGCAACTTGATATTCATCTTTGCTCAAGTCGCTGGTGTTGATCGCTTCAAACGCTTCTTTTACATACTGTTTAAAGCCTTTCTTAAGCGGCATTATATCTGGGTTGTATGTGCAAGTGATACTGTAATGGCCATTATAGCTCACGATCATCAGTGCTAAGCCGATGCCGTCAAACAGCGGGGTGGTGCTAATAAATTTTTCCAGTTCTGCTTCTTCAAAATATAAGGGAAACTGTGGGCCAGGGATGTTTATGATAGGAAGGTTAAACATAGGTTTATGTTTTTGGGCGAGTAAAAACTCTGAATAAACTCGGGCTGACAAGCCTGCTGTGCATGATGGTACTAGCTCTGTTAGATGGTTGGCAGCAATCGCTTCATCATAGCTGCGTGAGGATGTGGCGGCCTCATGGATTTTTCGAATACGTATTATCGGGTCTTCTTCGGTACTCGCGAGGGAAAAAAGCGTAGAAGCCAGCTTGTTACCTGATTTGATATCCAGGCTAGTTGACCTGACAGATATAGGGGCAAGGGCGATCAGGTCTTGTTTGGGCTGCGCGGCCATGCCCTTTAAATAGTTTGACAGTGCTTCAGCGCAGATTCCCATCATGACATCATTAGTTGTTACGCCATTAAGCTGTTGTTTGATTTTGCGTACGTCAGCCAAGGGAATTTCAATATTTTCTATTTGTCGCTTAGCGGTCACTTTCTGATTGATGGGTGTGCTGGCTACTTTCATTAAACTCGCTGGCAAATTCAACGTTTCAAGTTTTTCATAAAGAACTGAGTAAAAAGCAGACGCGGCGGTCTCTTTTGCCAATAGGGTGAGCTTGCTTGGGATATTCAAAACATTGTTATAAGCCGCGCCAATCCAGCTGCCGGTATCGGGCAATGGTTTTGGATGCCATTCTTCTTGAATGTTTTCTAACTCTCTTTCTTCCGGGCTGACATGAAGTAGTTGGCTAAGGATATCTTCTCCGCTGATGCCATCAATTGCGGTTATATGAACTTTTAGGAAAAGTGCAAAGTGTGCTTTTGAAAAATCTTGCTCAGTGTCGCTTTCAAGGTCTTCAATAAACTGAGCTTGCCATAATGGTCGAGTGCGGTCGAGAGGCTCGCTAAAATACTCGGAAGCTAATCCAAGTAGTGAGCCTGAGGCTTTGTTTAGTCGTATGTGAGTGATATGTTTATCAATATCAAATTCTGGGTCATCTACCCATACTGGCAAGTCAAGATTAAGAGGGGATTCAACTAAGCGTTTTCGGAAAAAAGGTTCATTGCCCAGTATCGATTCTATAATTTTATGGAAGCGGCCGTAGTCAAGGTTGTTGCTTTTATCTGAACGCTTAAATACAAATACACCGCCGACATGTAGCGGGGTTGTCTCTGTCTCAAGATATAAAAAAGAGGAATCAAGTTCTGAAAGCTGAAGCATTTAGTTAACTCATCTAGGGTCTTATGCTGATCTGATAAGTATAGCTTACGGAGAGTAAGAATTCGCTTATTTATTCCTATATATTGCGAGCTTCGCCAAACCGAGTAATGCGTCTTTGTATTCCGAATTAGGTAGTGCTTCCAAGCTATGGCAGGCTTTATCGTAGCAGTTTTTGGCAGCATTTTCTGTGTAAGCCAGTGCGCCAGATCTAATAACCGCTTTGCAGATATCCTCTAGATGAGATGTATCGCCATTACGGATAGATTTTCGAATTAATTCTCGTTCTTCTTGAGTGCCGTTTTGCATGGCATAAATGAGCGGTAAGGTTGGCTTGCCTTCAGCTAGGTCATCGCCGATATTCTTGCCCATGGTGTCAGCATCCCCCATATAGTCGAGCATATCATCGACTAGCTGAAACGAAAGCCCAAGTTCTAATCCGAATATTTTAAGTGCCTTGGACTCTTCAGCGCTGGCATTTGCCAATATAGATGCTGACTGTGAGGCGGCTTGAAAGAGCATAGCTGTTTTGTTTTTGATGACTTCAAAATATGCCGCTTCACTAACATCAGGGTTTTTGCAATTCATTAGTTGGAATACTTCGCCCTCAGCAATCACATTGGTCGCGTCGGATAGCACATGCATGACGGGTACGCTGCCAATTTCTACCATCATTTGAAAGGCGCGAGAATATAAAAAATCCCCAACAAGTACGCTGGGAGCATTGCCCCATTTTGCGTTAGCAGTAGAGCGGCCACGCCGCATATTTGACGTGTCAACCACATCATCATGAAGTAAGGTGGCTGTGTGGAGGAATTCAATGATGGCGGCTAACTTGCAGAAATTGGCATCGGTTAAGGTTTCTTTAGTGGAGGTATGTTCTGTTTTTCCTGCTAATAGCGCTTTTGTGCAAAGCAATACTAAAAGCGGACGCATTCTTTTTCCGCCACTTTCAACAATGTATTGAGCGATTTTTTCAACGAGAGGGACGTCAGAAGATAGTTGGGTCTTGATAAGGCTGTTGACGGCTAAAAACTCGTTTTCAACGCATTGGTATATGGCTTCAATTTGCATGATTAACTTCTTGAGATGCTGGCTAAAAAACGCCCATATGCTAGGTCTAGATAAGTCTCCTGTCAAGGAAACTAGCTCAGGTGTATGCTTTCTTTGAGCTTGTTTTGGGAATGGGTTTTGGTAAATGAAAAAAAGCTCAATATTTGATCTATTTTTCAGTAGGGCTTGCAAATAGTGTTGTAATTCAATAAAATCACGCGCCCTCAAAGTCTAGGTTGTTCTCGGTGATAGGGTTGCCAAAGTGCTTCCTTTAGAAACTGATTAACTCGAGAGAGTCAGGGATAGATAATCTTATCCTTGTTTACTAAGTAATAATCTGGGGTGTCGAAGTCGTATTTTTCGGCATTTTCTGTGCTTCTGTTAGTTTAAATAGTAACTTTTTGTTTAGATAGTAACTAAAGCGCGGTTAGGTGAGGAAATGGTTTGGCGTGGTTATTTAGCGTCGTCAAGCTTGATAGATCGTTTGGAGAAAGTGTATGTACGCAGTAATTGTAAGCGGTGGTAAGCAGCATCGTGTCACCGAAGGTGAAGTGCTTAAATTAGAAAAGATTGAAGTTGAAACCGGCGGGTCAATAGATTTTGACAGAGTATTGCTTGTTGTAAATGGTGATGATGTTAAAATTGGCGCACCTACAGTGGATGGCGCTAAAGTAACCGCTGAAGTTGTTGCACATGGCCGTCATGAAAAAGTAAGAATTTTGAAGTTTAAACGCCGTAAACATCACATGAAAAGAATGGGCCACCGTCAGTGGTTTACTGAAGTGAAAATCACCGGCATTAATGCTTAATATTGAAGTCTTCTCTTGAAAATGCTATTTAATTAGGTTCAAGGTGAAGTAATACAAATTTAATGGGAGTAAGACAATGGCTCACAAGAAAGCGGGTGGTAGTACCCGTAATGGTCGCGATTCTCAGTCCAAACGCTTAGGTGTTAAGCGTTTCGGTGGCGAAGCTGTTCTAGCAGGTAATATTCTTGTTCGTCAGCGCGGTACACGTTTTCACGCAGGTACAGGTGTGGGTTGTGGAAAAGATCATACGTTGTTTGCAACAGCGACAGGTGTGGTTAAATTCGTAACTAAAGGTCCGCTAAATCGTAAGTATGTTACGGTTGAAGCAGCGGAGTAAACAGGTAGTTCTGTTTATAAAAGGCTCCGCAGTGCGGGGCTTTTTTTTTGCAAAGTCATGATTGAAGGTTGGGATAACAATGAAATTTGTAGATGAAGCTACGATATCGGTTGAAGCGGGGAAGGGGGGTAATGGTTGCCTTAGTTTTCGCCGTGAAAAATATATCCCAAAAGGTGGTCCTGACGGTGGTGATGGGGGTGACGGTGGTTCTGTTGTTCTCGAAGCTAATGATTCTATAAATACCCTGATCGATTACCGTTATGTTCGCCATTATCGAGCTCAGTCTGGTGAGGCGGGGCGGGGTCGGCAGTGCACGGGTGCCAAAGGTGAGGAGTTGGTTCTTCAGGTTCCTGTTGGTACGTCTGTTATTGATGTAGATACCGAAGAAGTGCTGGGTGATTTGACGTCTATTGGTCAGCGACTGATCGTTGCTCAGGCTGGTTTTCATGGTTTGGGCAATACTCGGTTTAAGTCAAGTGTCAATCGCTCTCCAAGGCAAACGACTAAGGGTGGGGAAGGTGAAACCAGAACACTAAGGTTTGAGCTTAAGGTGCTTGCTGATGTTGGGCTTTTGGGTATGCCTAATGCAGGCAAATCAACGCTTATTCGTTCAATTTCAGCCGCGAAGCCGAAAGTAGCAAATTATCCTTTTACAACGCTGGTGCCAAACTTGGGTGTTGTTCGGGTTCAAGAGCATAAAAGTTTTGTTGTTGCGGATATACCCGGGCTAATAGAGGGTGCGGCTGAGGGGGCGGGTTTAGGTATTCGTTTCCTAAAGCATTTGGTGAGAACTAGGTTGCTATTACATGTTGTGGATATGGCGCCTTTTGACGAAACAGATCCAGAAGCTTCGGTGAGGGCGATTGTTGGAGAGCTTGAAAAGTTTAGCCCTACATTGGCCAGTCGAGATCGTTGGTTGGTCTTGAATAAGTTAGATTTATTGCCTGAAGATCAGCGCGAAGATGTTTGCGCTCGTCTTGTTGATTCATTGGCTTGGGTAGGGCCTGTTTATAATATTTCGGCCATTAAGTCAGAAGGTTTAGATGTCTTGTGTCGCGATATAATGACCTGGATTGATGAGAAAAATGAAGCGGAAGCGGCTGATCAAGAGTTGGCTGATCAGGAGTTGCTGTTGAAGCAAAGGATGCAGCAAGAGGCGCGAGAAAATCTGCAGGCCTTCAAAGCAGCTCAGCGAGCGGCTCGTGAAGCAGGAGAAGGCGTTGATGATGAAGATTTTGATGATGAAGATGACGATGATGAGGCGGAGGTTTTTTATGCGCCTTAAGGTTTATTTTTCGTTGCATTCTTTACTATATTCTTAGTTTGAAGAGTGATTACCATGACTATAACGCGTGACAGTTTGTCGAGCTCTGGACGTTGGGTTGTAAAAATCGGTAGTGCTTTATTGACTGATGATGGCAAGGGTCTGGCGCGAAAGTCTATTATTGATTGGGTTGATCAGTTGGCAGAGTTGCGTCGCAATGGTTTAGAAATTATTCTGGTTTCTTCTGGGTCTGTTGCGGAGGGAATGTCTCGCTTGGGTCTAAAGGAGCGACCAGAGGCTTTGCATTTGCTGCAGGCTGCTGCAGCGGTGGGTCAGATGGGGCTTGTTCAAGCTTATGAGGAGGCCTTTCAGCGGCATAATCTGCATACGGCTCAGGTTTTACTGACGCATGATGATTTATCTAATCGTAAGCGATATTTGAATGCCAGAAGTACCCTGAGGTCTATTATTGATCTGGGTGCTATTCCTATTATTAATGAAAATGATACGGTCGCCACTGACGAAATACGTTTCGGAGATAATGATACGCTTGGTGCGTTGGTGGCTAATTTGGTTGATGCTGATGGCTTGATTATCTTAACTGACCAGCAGGGCATGTTTGATAAAGATCCTCGAGGAAATGCAGATGCTCAGTTGCTTTCTCAGGTGCAGGCTAGTGATCTGTCTTTGGATGCTATGGCTGCAGGTGGTGCGGGTGCACTAGGTCGTGGTGGTATGATGACCAAGGTGCGTGCTGCTCGGCTAGCGGCACGATCTGGCGCCTTTACGGTTGTTGTTGGGGGTAAAATAGAGTGTGTCTTGCTGAGGCTGCGTAGTGCTGAGTTGCTGGGAACCTTGATGTTACCCGATCAAACGCGTCAGGCTGCGCGTAAGCAGTGGCTTGCAGGGCACCTGCAGACTGCCGGCCGACTTGTTTTAGATGATGGTGCGGTGTTGGTTTTGCAACGGGGTGGCAAAAGCCTTTTGTCTGTTGGTGTTTTGTCTGTCTCGGGTGATTTTCGTCGCGGTGATATGGTGTCGTGTGAAAATCAAAAAGGTAATGAAGTGGCAAGAGGTTTGGTGAATTACGATGCGTTTGATGTTCAAAAAATTAAGCGCCTGCCGAGCGATCAAATTTTATCAGTCTTGGGTTATTGTCATGAATCTGAGCTCATTCATAGGGATAATCTTGTTTTGATTTAATAGTAGAATTCGTTCTTATAAAGATATAAAAAAACCGGCAGAAGCCGGTTTTTTTATATTAAGCCAAGCTTAAGCTTTAAGTGCTTTAACTTGTCCATTTAATGTGCTCTTAATGCGAGCTGCACGGTTTTTAGGAAAGATCCCTTTGTTAACCATGCTGTCAATAATTGGCTTAGCTGTTACGAAAGCTGATTGAGCTTCGTCATAGTTGCCTGAAGCAACTGCTGAGTCTACTTTCTTGATGTAAGTTCTAACCATTGAACGTTGGCTAGCGTTTTGCTGGCGGCGTTTTTCTGACTGACGCGCGCGCTTTTTTGAAGATGGGGAGTTTGCCACCGTATTGCTCCTAAATTTCGCGAATTACTGTAAGTTTGGCAGACAATAATACTTTAAATACAATATGTAATACTTCAAATACAATATTTTCTGAATTATCGCTGTCGATGTAAAAATGACGCGAGACTATGCCGTTTTAATTGGAAATTGTCAAGCGAGATATTTTGTTGACTCTAAATAACATCATTAATTGTTTAAGTTATTTAGAGTCTGAGTAAAGTGCTTTTCCTTTTGTATGTATAGTGGTAGTTAAGCAACCATTTTGTTTAGCAGGTTTTCACAGGTATTTTGATTCATGTACTTTGGAACAGGGTAATTTAAATGTGCCTCTTCAAGAGCCGATTTGGCGATGCTTGGGATATCCGATACTTTTAAATCGCCTAAATGTCTGGGGATTTTGAACGATATGAGCATATCGCGAACTTTTTTAATGAATTTATCAGCTAATTGCTGGTTGTTTTCATTGCCTTTTTTCAAGCCGCTTACTTCTGCCAATTCAGCTAACTTGTCGACAATCTCATCTTTCGAGTAATCCAGTATGTAGGGTAGTACAATCGAATTCGCTAGGCCGTGAGGGGTGGCATAATATGCACCAAAATTATGTGCGATAGCATGAACGTAACCTACGCTCGCTTTGGTAAACGCTAAGCCTGCATAATAAGAAGCCATTGCCATATTTTGGCGTGCCTCAAAATTTTTCCCATCATGGAATGCGGTTTCAAGGTTTTCCATGATTAAGCGCGTTGCCGCTAAGCCATAAGAATTTGTTTCAGCTGTCGCGTTGACTGAAATATACGATTCTATTGCGTGGGTTAGGGCGTCCATACCTGTTGCTGCGGTTACCATAGGTGGTAAGCCAAGCATTAAAGATCCATCTAGGGCTGCCATCATTGGTACGAGCTTAGGGTCAATAATAGGTGTTTTCTGGTGATTGGCTGGATCCGAAACAACCGATACAATTGTGACTTCAGAGCCTGTTCCTGCTGTTGTAGGAATGGCAAATAAAGGTAAGGGTGTTCTTCGAAGTTTAAATAAACCGGCCATTTTTTCTAATGGTTTATCATTCGTTGCTCTGGCCGCAATGGCTTTGCTGGCATCAATGGGTGAGCCGCCGCCGACAGCAAGAATAGCTTCACATTGATTGTTTTTCAGAATGTCCAGCCCTGCTTCTATTTGGTCATAAGTTGGGTCAGGTAGAATGCCATCATAAATAACGAAATCTACCCCTTCTTTTTTGAGGCGCGCTTCAATTGCTTTTAAAAGGCCAATCTCAACCAAGACTTTATCTGTCACGATCAATACTTTCTTCATGCCGAGCTGGCTAATTGCTGAGCATAATTCTAATGAGGAGCCTGCGCCAGTGAATAAGGTTGGTTTTGGCATAGGAATGACAGCGGCTGCAATTTTTAATGCTTTAGCGAGGCCTTTATAGTATTGGACTTTGATTGGAAATAGCATAATTACTCTCATTTTGATAATTGTTTCGATAAGCGGCTATTTAGTTACCTGTTAATAATTAATAGAGCTTATACTCTAATTTAGAGTATAAGCTCTATTGTTGAGAAATGGAATACTTCGTTATGCTTATTTAGAAGGTGTTTTTAATAGTTTTTTCTTTACAGTTCTGTAAACGAGCACTTTAATTAATGCTAATAATAAAGTCTGATCGTTGATGGTTAAGGCCGCGCTTAAAAAAGGTATCGTTTTGAATAATCCGTTTGTTGTATTTTTTAATTTCTTGATGCCTGAAGGGTCAATTGATCCTGCCACTTTGATTCGTCAAAAAATTATTGCTTTTGCATGTATCATGTCTTTTCTTGCCGCCTTCTACAGTCTGATAAAGTGGTCTAAATTGGGTTATTACGATTTAGCGAATTGGGCTTGGCTGCTTGTTGTGGGTGGCCCTGTATTAGCCATGCTGAATAAATATAAAGTATTGCCGTTGATGCTAATGGCTAATTTTAGTGTTTTGTTAATGGTCATTTATTGTTGTTCACTGATTTATCATCTTGATGGTATTCGCTCGGCACATATTTTCTGGGTAGTTGGGATTATGGTGTTCGCTTACCTGATTACTAATAATGTCTATGGTTTTATGTGGTTTGCAGTCATGACGGGGTTTACTTTGTTTTTGGTGGTTCTAGATCAGCAAGCTTACCCGCTGCCTCATTTCGAGCTGGATGCAAAGCAGGCCAAAATAAATATTTACTCAGGGTATTTGTTGCCGATTATTGTCATAGGTGTCACCTTATGGTTCAGTAATAAAATTCGCCATGAAGCACAGGCGCTTTCAGAGCAAGCAACCGCTGATGCTAAATCGCATTTAGATCGATCAACTGAAGTGAGTTCTCAGTTGGGAGATATATTAAGAGAGGCTTCAGACAGTGCAGATACTTTGCTTGGATCTTCTGAAGAACTGTCGAAAACGATGCATACCATGGTGCAAAATAGCAGTACCATCAAACAAAGTATTGAGCATCAGGTGACCTCTACAGCGCAAATGAATCAGACGCTGGGGTCAGTGGCTGACTCTGTCAATAGCGCTTCCTCTATTATGCGAGATGTTAAGCAAGAGGCCGAGAGCGCTGAAAGAGATGTCTCTGATAGTGCTAAATCTATGGCAATAGCAATTGAGTATATGACCCAGATTAGACAAGGAAATGATTCTATCCTGCATGCAATGAATATTATTAGTGATATTGCTAATCAAACAAATCTATTGGCACTGAATGCGGCCATTGAGGCTGCGCGTGCGGGTGACCAAGGGCGGGGTTTCGCTGTTGTTGCCGACGAAGTGAGAACCCTGTCTGTAAGAAGTAATGAGTCAGCTCAAGCTATTCGTGAAATTTTAGATTCAGCGACAAAAGGCATCGAAGATGGTTCAAAGGTGGTTGATGACTCGGGCGAGCGGTTGAATCGAGCGGTTGAATCTGTACGGAATATTGCCGCAAAGATAAATGAATCAGCATCGATTGCGATGCAGCAGCAACAGGATATTCAAGGTGTTGTTGCTTCAAGCCAAAGTGCGGAAAAGCTAATTTTAAAGAATGAGGCCTTATCGCAAGAACTTATCGATTCGACCTCCTCGTTGTCGGTAGTGTCAGATAGTTTAGTGAGAGTAGCGCATCAAATGAACCAAAAAGTACACCAAAAAGATAAGTTGCTTTAGTGTTTGAACTGTTTTTGAGTAGTTTTTTTGAATTATGTTTTTCTGATGCGTACCACGTTCATTACTTCAAATTCTATCCCGGCTAGAGTTTCGATGCTTGGGTAGTAAGTCAAATTCACCTGCGCACCTTTTAAGTTCTGGTATGGCTTTTTGCGTTTAAATCTAAACGGTGTGTCATGGCCTTGTAGCATTATGGTGTTGATAAGCCATTCATTATCTTGTCGTTGTGTATGCGAACTTACTTTTTTGGCTTCTGAATGGATCAGGCCGGGATGCTTTTTTAATAGGTTTTTTGCTGAGTTTTTTTGCTTTAAGTTATTAAGGGGCATGTTTTAAGTACAATTAGTGTGTTTTTAAAGTGTGAGCTGCTTCTCGTTAATGAAATGTTACATTTTGAAAAACTTATACAACAGACTATTTGAGAGCGGGTCGCTATTATAACATCATTGCAGTACGGAACAGCGATTCAGGCCCGCTTTTTCGGAAACAACATTTAAATTATGTGATTCAGTTTTTTAAGTTAGTCCCTAGAGTTGTAGTTGTAGTTGTAGTTGTTTGCCCAGCTTTTAGCTGGGCTTTTTCTTGCCTGTTATTTACTCATTCATAAAATACGTAATCATTCATAAAAATAAAACACACTGTCCTAATATTGTTGCTATCTTTGCGTATTGGAATTTATCTAAACTATATAGACGATTAACAATAAGAATAGGGGCATAAGTAATGATTTCTTTCGTGCGCACGCCAGACAGTCGTTTTAAGCGGCTTACACATTACCCATTTGAATCACGTTATCTAGATTTAAAAAGTGAGGCCTTGATCAGTGATGGCGCTGATGGTCTGCGTATGCATTATGTGGATGAAGGTCTTCAAGATGCTGATCCTATACTGATGTTGCATGGTGAGCCAAGCTGGTCTTATCTCTATCGATATATGATTCCAGTGTGTGCAGCTGCCGGGCATAGAGTGATTGCGCCAGATTTAATTGGCTTTGGTAAGTCAGATAAGCCAACGAACATAAAAGACTACTCATATCAGCGCCATATGGATTGGTTGCAGGCATTTATTGATCAACTCGATTTGAAAAATATTACTTTGGTTTGTCAGGATTGGGGCTCACTTCTTGGTTTGCGTTTAGCAGCCGAAAATGAAACGCGCTTTAAAGCAATCGTGGTGGGTAACGGTATGTTGCCCACGGGTGAAGAAAAAATACCCGCAGCCTTTAAAGTATGGAAGGCTTTTGCTTTGAATAGCCCCTGGTTTCCAATTAGTCGTATTGTCGAGTTTGGGAGCTTTAAAAACTTTAGTAAAGATGAGCGGGCAGCGTATGACGCGCCATTTCCTTCAGCAAAATTTAAAGCAGGTACGCGCGCTTTTCCAGCATTAGTTCCCGTTTCGCCTGATAATCCTGCTTCTGCAGCCAATAAAGCGGCTTGGGAAACCCTCAAAAAATGGGAAAAACCATTCTTGACTGCATTCAGCAATGGCGACCCTATTATGCGAGGAGGCGACAAACATATGCAGAAGTTAGTGCCTGGAGCTAAGAGTCAGCCCCATATAACATTAAAAGGTGGGCACTTTCTGCAAGAAGACTCCGGTGTTGAATTTGCTCAGGCGGTTAATGGCTTATTATGTGAGAGTAAAACTCTGTGACACCTTAGTATTTATACTCAATTGCTGTCGTTGGTTATTGTTTTGAGCTGTTCTGATTTACGTCTAGCGCTTCAATTTTAAACTGTCTTGTTTTTGTATCCCCGATAGAACATAAATATGTCAGTGCTTCATTAAGCTGCTCTTTAAGCCCCCAAGGTGGGTTGATAATGGCTAACCCACTGCCATACATGCCTTTTTGATCTTTATCTAAGATAAATTGAATATGTAGTTGCTCTTGGCTGAAAAGGTTTTTTATCTGGCGGAGCATTTTTTCAGACGCTTTATCTTTCGACGAATGTTGACGGTTGATTAAAGGATACCAAACGATATAGGTGCCTGAATTAAAGCGAGAAAGACCTTCTTTTAAGGTTTGGATGACCGCTTGATACTCTTTTTCCTGCTCATAAGGTGGGTCTATTAAGGTAATCGCGCGGCGAGAGGGTGGTGGGAACAAGCTTTTTAGGCACTGGTAGCCATCAGATTGATTCACTTTTATGTGCCTGTTAGCTGCAAATAAGGAGGATAACAAGCTAAAGTCTTTTGGGTGCATTTCAAATAAAGATGCTTGGTCCTGCGGTCTAAGCATTTTGGATGCAAACCACGGTGAGCCAGGGTAGGCCGATGCCCTTTGTTTTTTGGCTTGTTCAATAAGCGTTAAATAACGACTGAATACCTTAGGTAATCTTGGTAGTTTAGATAATGCCGTGACTCCTTCTAGGTGTTCATTATTTTTACTGGCACTCACACTTTTAAGGTCATACATGCCTGCGCCAGCATGGGTATCGATATATGAAAAGCCCTTGTCTTTTTTACAAAGATGTTCGCAACAAAGAACAAGTGTAAGATGTTTGATAACATCAGCATGATTGCCTGCATGAAAGGCGTGTCGATAACTTAGCATAGTGTTCTTCTTGCAAATGAGCGTGGTCTAAAAGAGAGCAATATTTTACCTTGCTTAAGGTGAAATTGATAACTCTGTCGCGCCTGCGTTAATTAATTTGTCATTGTTTGTTAAATCGCTTTATTTTCGGTGTTGAGTGTTTTCTAATGGATTGTGTGAAAATTGCCCAAAGACCATTCGTTATTTTATTGTGTTGCTCGCAGCTTTTTTTGTTAAAAGGCCCAAACAACTAAATTCGCGATAAAAAATGGCTTTAGCAGAGGAGTTAATGATGAAAAAAATTCAAATCAGAATTCAAACCAAAGTTCAAACCAAAGTTCAAATATTGCTGCTTAGTCTTTTTGTGGCATTTATATCTGTCGACGTTTTTGCTGATGCCGACGAGTTCGTGCCCGCATATCAAAATGAAGGGCGTTATAAACTTGAAGACCCCAATAAGTTCCTTGCCCAGCAGGATGGCCGTACCTACTATACATCAGGTAAGGCAAACGGTTTTCGTGTCAATGAAAACAATGTAGAGTCTACCGATGAAACCATCGGTATTCTTACTTTAGTGCTTGCGCCAGCGACTATTATTTATATGAACCTGATTGGCTGGTGGGAATAATCGTTTTCGAATTTATTAGTAAAACAGCTAGATCAAAACCTAAAAAGCCACCTCTCTTCCCAGATTGGTGGTTTTTTTGCCATATACGCCTCAGTAATCCTTATCCGCATTGAATCTTTAGGGCTACCACCAGTATAATCTCTGGCTATTTTTGCAGTTCTAATTTTTGATGGCGTAAAACGTGGTGGCGATGCATTTACTCAGAGGGCTCCATAATCCTGGTCTAGGGGAATCCGGGGTAGCGAATACAAAGTGTGTGGCGACGATCGGGAATTTTGATGGTGTGCATTTGGGGCATCAAGCGATTATTCAGCAGGTGATTTCAGAAGCGAAGAAACGCAAGCTGCCCGCCTTGATTATCATCTTTGAACCACAGCCTATGGAATTTTTCAAAGGTAATGATGCGCCAGCCAGGTTGATGCGCTTTCGTGAAAAATACCACGCATTATCTGCTTTCGACTTAGACTATGTCTTTTGTTTGAAGTTTGATGCAAAACTAAGCCAATTAACGGCCAAAGAATTTGTGCAGAGGGTGTTAGTCTCGCATTTAAATGTAGATCATTTGGTTATAGGGGATGACTTTCGTTTTGGCGGTGACAGGCAAGGTGATTATAAACTTTTATGCTCTTTGTCTAAAGAGCTTGGGTTTACGGTAGAAAATACCCAAACAGTGTTAGCGAAAGAATCGTGTGATGCCAATAGTACAGAATGTCCATTAGACGAAACTGACTTTTCACAAAGAGCAAGCAGTACCTTTATTAGAGAGCTCTTATCGCTGGGTGAATTTTCTAAAGTCGAGCAGCTCTTAGGCCGGCCATACTCATTCTGCGGCAGAGTCGCTCATGGGGAAAAGTTAGGCCGGCAGCTAGGTTTTCCAACAGCAAATATTAATTTGAAAAGAGTGTCGTCGCCGCTTTCGGGTGTCTATGCCGTCAGCGTATTTTTGAAATCTGAACATACCCTGTTTTCAGGTGTGGCAAATGTGGGTTGTAAACCGACAGTGGGTCAGTTTAAGTCTTCTTTAGAAGTACATTTGTTTGATTTCATTCAAGATATTTATGGTGAATATGTCGAAGTGCAATTTCACCACAAGTTGCGCGATGAGCAGAAATTTTCTGGCATTGAGCAACTTAAAGAGCAAATAGAAAGAGATAGCCAGGCAGCGCGGGCATTTTTTGCGAGCAAAGAGAGTCAGTAATTTTTGATAATTTAATTGATCCTTAGATTGATACAGGCAAAGTGAACATACTATGAGTGACTATAAGCACACCCTTAATTTACCTGACACAGATTTTCCAATGAGAGGCAATCTTGCACAGCGCGAGCCCGCCATGTTGAAACATTGGAATGAGATTGATTTGTACGGTCAAATTCGACAGGCAAGAGCCGGTGCTGAAAAGTTCATTCTTCATGATGGCCCACCGTATGCAAACGGTAATATTCATATCGGTCATGCGGTGAATAAAATTCTTAAAGACATTATCATTAAATCGAAAGGTTTGAGTGGTTATGACTCACCTTACATCCCGGGTTGGGACTGTCACGGCTTGCCAATAGAGCATAATGTCGAAAAGAAACTAGGTAAAGCTGGCGTTAAAGTTGAATATTCAGCCTTTCGAAAAGCCTGTCGAGAATATGCGGCAAAACAAGTGGCAGGGCAAAAAGCGGACTTCATTCGTTTGGGCGTTCTGGGTGATTGGGAAAAACCCTATCTCACCATGGATTTCAAGTTTGAAGCCGACATCATTCGCGCTTTAGGCAAAATCATTGAAAACGGCCATCTTCAAAAAGGCTTTAAACCGGTTTATTGGAGTGTCGTCGGTGGTTCAGCGCTGGCCGAAGCTGAAGTTGAATATCAGGAAAAGCAATCAACAGCCATTGATGTGCGTTTTGATGTGGCAGACTCTTCAGCCGTAGCAAAAGCCTTTGGCTTAGCTTCGTTGGATGATCCAGCTTCAATTGTTATCTGGACAACCACGCCTTGGACTATTCCATCAAACCAAGCTGTTTCACTTAATGCTGATCTCGAATATGCCTTGGTGAAGTGTGATGTAGGTGCCGGGCCAGAATTAGTCATTATGGCGGATGCTCTGGTTGCTGAAAATATGGAACGTTATGGCGTAGAAAATCATGAAGTATTGGCGCGTTGTTTAGGTCAATCTCTTGAGCATCAGCAACTAATCCATCCTGTATATCGCAACAAATATGTCCCTGTTATTTTGGGTGAACATGTCACTACTGATGCGGGTACGGGGGCGGTGCATACAGCACCAGATCACGGTGTTGATGATTTCAGTGTTGGTAAAAAGTATGGTCTAGGCACGCTTAATTACGTAGATGATGGCGGCGTTTTTCGCACAGATGTTGAAAAGTTTGCAGGTCTGCATGTGTATAAGGCCGATGCGGCTGTTATTGAAGCACTCGAAGCTGAAGGTAAATTAGTTACTAAGAAAGTATTTACGCATAGCTACCCACATTGCTGGCGTACCAAAACACCCTTGATCTACCGTGCTACGCCTCAGTGGTTTGTTAGCATGAACCAAAATGGCCTTAAAGATTCAGCGTTAGACGCAGTGAAAGGTGTTCAGTGGATTCCTGAATGGGGTCAAAATCGTATAGAAGGCATGTTAGAACAAAGCCCGGATTGGTGTATTTCTCGCCAGCGTACTTGGGGCGTGCCGATCACTTTATTTGTTCATAAAGAAACCCAGGCATTGCACCCTGATACCGAAGCACTTATCGAAAAAGTGGCTGCTTTAGTTGAAGATAAAGGTATTGATGCCTGGTTTGAGCTGGATGCGGCTACCTTGCTCGGTGAGCAAGCTGATCAATATAGCAAAGTGACCGATACTTTGGATGTTTGGTTTGATTCAGGTGTGACCCATTCAGCCGTTTTGCGTCAGCGTGAAGAATTAGGCCAATATCCAGCAGACTTATATTTGGAAGGCTCAGATCAACACCGGGGTTGGTTCCAGTCTTCGCTTAAAACCGGAATAGCGATCAATAACCAAGCACCTTACAAACAAGTCTTGACGCATGGCTTTACGGTTGATGCCAACGGCAAAAAAATGTCTAAGTCGGTGGGTAACGTGGTTGCGCCACAAGAAGTGATGAACCGCTTGGGGGCAGATATTCTTCGTTTATGGGTCTCAGCGACCGATTATACGGGCGAGATGACGGTTTCTGATGAGATTTTAAATCGCGCAGCCGATTCTTATCGGCGTGTCAGAAATACCGCGCGTTTTCTGTTATCGAACATCAATGGCTTTAACCCAGAAACCGATATGGTAGAAAACGCTAATATGGTCGAGATCGATCGTTGGGCCGTCGATCGCGCCTTGCAACTTCAGAATGAATTAAAAGCTGCCTATCACGACTATAGCTTCTTAACAGTATTCCAAAAAGTTGTACAGTTTTGTGGTGTAGATCTAGGAGGTTTCTACCTGGATATTATTAAGGATCGGCAGTACACCACCGCATCAGACAGTCTTGCAAGGCGTTCTTGTCAAACAGCTATGTACCATATATTAGAAGCCATGACTCGCTGGATAGCACCTGTGTTGAGTTTTACGGCCGATGAAATCTGGGCAACATTACCAAAACCTAAAGCCGCAGATAGGGAAATTAGTGTTTTTGTGAGCACGTGGTACGAAGGTCTTGAAGCTTTGAATGATGATGATCAAAAAGGCCGCGCATTTTGGCTGGAAATATTGGCTGTTAAGAATGCGGTCAATAAGCGAATTGAAGAGGAGCGAAATGCGGGCAATATTAAAGGTGGATTAGCCACTGAGGTGAGTCTTTACTGCGGCGATGATTTATACGATGCACTTTTATCCTTAGGCGATGAATTACGTTTCGTGTTAATTACCTCGGGTGCCAATGTCTTGCCTGTTTCAGCCGCTGAAGATACCAATGCTAGCCCAAGTGATTTGGAAGGCTTGCTCTTGGAAGTGCATGCTTCAGATAATGCTAAGTGTGATCGCTGTTGGCATCATCGTGAAGATGTTGGTCAGCATGCTGCTCACCCTGACCTGTGTGGTCGTTGTATTGAAAATATCGAAGGCGACGGCGAACAGAGAGTATTTGCATAATGACAATGAACAATGTTTATAAGCAAAGTAGTATGGCGAAGCACTTAGTGGTGTATTTTGGTATTAGTTTAGTGATCTTTATTCTTGATTTATGGACTAAATCGTCTGCAACTGAAAATCTTGACTATGCGGTGCCTGTTCCGGTTTACACACTCTTTGACTCTTTAACCGGGTTTAACCTGACCTTGCTGCACAATACAGGCGCCGCTTTTAGCTTTTTGGCGACTGAGTCAGGCTGGCAGCGCTGGTTTTTTATCGCACTTGCATTTTTTGTGAGTATTGGGCTGAGTGTTTGGCTAACTAAACTACGTGATGATAAATGGGTAGCACTTGCTGTGGCCCTTATTTTAGGTGGCGCAATCGGTAATTTATACGACAGAATCACCTTAGGATATGTGGTTGATTTTCTTCACTTCTATTGGGGGAACTATCACTTTCCTGCTTTTAATATCGCTGACACTGCAATTAGCATCGGTGCCGGTTTGATGATATTAGATATCTTCAGAGGCAGTAAAAAACAAAGCTCAGAAACGGCAAGTGACTCTTAAAAGACAAACTCGCTTAAGTGTTGTATTAATTTATTAGCGTGGTATTTGGTGTGGCAGGTAGTAGTTTGATTAAAATAGATAAAAATACCAAGGTGAGCTTGCACTTTTCCTTGAGCTTAAATGACGGTTCTATTGTCGATTCAACCTTTGATAAAGCACCTGCAAGTTTTGAATTTGGTGATGGTCAATTACCTGATGGTTTTCAGGGTTTTTTAGTGGGGCTCGTTGCGGGTGACAAAGAAGCGTTCATGGTCCCGCCAGAAAAATCCTTCGGAATGCCTAACCCAAATAATCAACAAACCATGAAACGTACTGATTTTCCTGCTGATATGGCATTAGCTGAAGGCTTAATGATTTCATTTGCGGATGCCAATAAGTCTGAATTACCTGGTGTGGTGAAAGATTTTAATGATGATGAAGTGATTATTGACTTTAATCACCCTTTGGCTGGAGAGACGCTCAAGTTTGTCGTTGAAATTCAGTCTGTAGAGGCTGTATAAAAATATTTATGTTCTATCAGAATGGTCAGATTGAAGTATGAAAATCAAGTTAGCAAATCCTAGAGGATTCTGCGCTGGCGTGGATCGTGCGATTGAAATTGTGAATCGAGCATTGGAAGTTTTTGGCGCGCCCGTCTATGTTCGTCATGAAGTTGTTCACAATAAATTTGTGGTGGATGACCTAAAACAGCGCGGGGCAATTTTTGTTGATGAGCTTGATGAGGTGCCAGATGATTCGCTGGTTATTTTTAGTGCGCATGGCGTCTCAAAAGCCGTTCAGGAAGAAGCAAAGTTTCGAGTATTGAATGTATTTGATGCAACGTGCCCCTTGGTCACAAAAGTCCACCTTGAGGTGATGAAGTACAGTAAGGAAGGTCGCGAATGTATTCTGATTGGTCATGAAGGGCACCCTGAAGTTGAAGGCACAATGGGGCAGTACGACACCAGGTTTGGCGGTAAAATATATTTGGTTGAAGATGAGATTGATGTTGGAAAACTTGTCGTCAAAGATCCGAGTAGTCTTACTTATGTCACACAAACGACACTGTCTGTGGATGATGCCGCCAAAGTGATTGATGCGCTGCGCCAAACGTTTCCAAATATAGAAGGTCCAAGAAAAGACGATATTTGTTATGCCACTCAAAATCGCCAGGATGCAGTGAAAAGCCTGGCAGATGGCTCTGATTTAATGCTTGTTGTGGGTTCGCCAAATAGCTCTAACTCCAACCGTCTTCGAGAGCTGGCAGAACGAATGGGAACGCCAGCTTACTTAATTGATGACTATACTCAGATTCAAGCAAGATGGTTAGACAAGGCTAAATCAATATCTGTTACAGCAGGCGCTTCTGCACCAGAAATTCTTGTTCAGCAAGTGGTTGACCGTTTGAAAGAATTGGGCGCCAAAAGTGTTGAAGAAGCCGATGGGCGAACTGAAAGCATTGTTTTTTCTATGCCAAAGGCTTTGAGAATTTCCGCTAAAAATGTTTAACTGCTTGCTTTGCGCAAAGCTTGCAATAGCCATAGATTGTTTCTTGTCGTTTAAATAAGCTAGTATATTGCTGAGTGAATCGGATGATTGACTCACGATCTGTAATCAAGGAATGATTACATTGAATTTTCGTATCAAAGGATCTGATACTCATGGTTTCTCATCATTTTAAGCGGGCCTGCCTGTCGCGTTGTCTTTCAAGCCCAAGGTACCCTCTACCTGCGAATCAAAGTGGTTTTTCCTTCTTAGAGTTATTAATCAGTTTGCTTATCTTTGCTATTGGCTTTTTAGGTTTGGCTGCTTTGCAGAATCTAAGCTTTAAAATGACCCATGACAGTGTTTTACAAGCGTCCGCTGTCTCGCTTTCTAGTTCTTTGGTTGATCAACTTAGGGTCAAGGGCAATACTTTTGACCTTTCTCAGTGGAAGACCCTCATCTCTAAGGAATTACCCAATGGCAACCTTGCGCTAACTAAACAAGGCAGCCAATATCAACTGAAATTACAGTGGCAGGAAAGCCAGCATTCAGAAGATCCCTCGAATAACCAACACTATGAAGTTAAATTTCGGCTGAATGAATAATGCCAAAGGCATACCTAAAGAATCGCTAAAGGAATAGGAAAGCCTTTTTATGCAAAAAAACTTAAAGAAATCGTTGTTATTAATAGGGAAAAAACAAAAAGGTTTTAGCTTGATTGAACTCATGATCGCCATGAGTTTATCGCTTTTATTAATGGTGGGCGTTTATAAAGTATTCGACTTACAGCAGAGTAGTTTTAGGTTGATTTCATCATTAAATGACAGAGAAGATAATGCCCAACTTGCGATGAAAATATTGTCTGATGGTATTCGAATGGCCGATCATTGGGGAGGCGTGACGTCTCAGCAAGTACGACATATTCAGGGTAGCTTGAGTGCGGCTCCAGGCGCGTGTCATTCGAGTTGGGTGTTTGATACCTCAAAAGGTATTTATGGCGTAGAAGGGAAAGCTTCAGTGACTCAGCTAGCCGGTTTGCCAAAAAACTGTTTAAAGAGTAAACACTACCTTGCACACTCCGATCTGCTCGCGCTTCGCTTTGCTGACAGTCATGATTTCTTTTACGAAAGTGAAATAGATAATAAACGCTATCAAAAGCACTATTTCTTGAGGTCTCAGTCCGGGAAGTCAGGTGTGCTGTTTCAAGGCAAGCAGCTTGCTCAAGCAATTCAACAGCTTCCAGATGAGGGTTTTCACTACAATATGCGGTTTCAGAGTAGTTTGTTTTTTCTTCGCCCTTGTTTAACGGCATCAAATGTTTGCGTTGAAGGGGATGCGGTTTTAACACGCTTAGTTCTGATGGGTGACCGATATATTCAGGAAGCGCTGGTTGAAGGCATCGAACAGATGCACTTCGAATATGGCGTCGATGACAATAACGATACCTTGGTTGATCGCTATGTAGTCGCTAACAAGGTAACGCAATGGCATAGAGTGTTAAGTGTAAAAATTTATCTTTTAGTACGAAATAGCCTTAAAGATAAAACGATGGACGAAAAAGACAAAACCTATGTGATGAATAGTTCTGGGGGACAAGCAGCCAATAGTTATAAAGTCCCTGAAAACGCTCGGTATTACCCCAGAAGGCTTTATCAAAGTGAAGTTGCGCTTAGAAATAGACTTGTCAACTAAGTTGTTTCATGGAGGAAAAAGTAATGAACATCAGGCTAAAAATAACAGTTGAATCAGATGCTAACACTCAGGCAGGTTTTGTCCTCATGAGCATTTTATTATTGCTCAGTATCTTGAGTGTTTCGGCCTTTGTTGCGGTTGAGCAGAGCCAGCTTAGTTATAAAATAAACCATGCGCGTGTTGCGCAAATGAAGGCAAGGCAGATATCAGAAGATGGCCGTTTAGCAGGGCTTCAGCAACTTGAATTTTTACTGGCTGACAAAAACCAGACTATTCATCAGCAATACTCAAATCAAGTTGCTGATCGGTTTAAGAACGATGGTTTAAAACATTTATTAAGTTTGAATGATGGCAATGCTAAAGCAGAGGTTTTCTTACAAGCCTTAGCCACGAAAATGCTTAAGAATGGTACATCATTGGCTCAGAATATGGGGTATTCAGGCGTCGGCAGTGGTTTGGGGAGTCTGGGGAGTTTTTCAACACATTACGAGCTGAGGGCACAGGGTGTCGTACTTGATAAAGGAAACGATGTCGAGGTCTGGACAGCGTCTGATTTTAGGTTTATCCCTCAGTAACGAAGCTATTAACAACTAATAAATTTAAGACAAGGAGGTCTTAAAATATGTATTTTTTCTATCTTATCGTTCGTCTTAGTTGTCGTTTAATAAACTCAATTTCTTTTATATTTCCAATGTGTTTCATATTTCTCTGGTTTGTCAGTTTCACGGTGATAGCTGCAGATAGTGGTGAAGTGAGTGCTTATCAAGCAAGTGATTATTTTTCTCGTCCATTTCTTGCTGAAAATAGCAGTCAAAAAATCATTCTGGTACATATTGACCAATCTTATGACATGCTCGAAAGAGCCTATTCGACACCTGTTTTTGACAAAGATAGTACCGATGGTCATATAGGCTATTTTGATGCAACGAAGCAATATCGATATCGTCATAAAGAGCAATATTTTGAATACGATAATGCCTTAAAACGCGGTCAAAAAGATGCCTGGGATGGCCAGTTTTTAAACTGGCTGCTCATGCGTAAACTTGATATGGCTCATCTTCTATTGCTAGGTTTACATGCTCAAAAAAATAGTGATCCAGTCAAGCTTGCAAGCAATACCTATTCTATTGAAACAAAGATTATTCGAGACCCTCAAAGCCGGCGTTACTCCCCAATACCAGGTTTTATACCGATTACTATCAATAATGGAAAGCTTGAGTATCAAGGGAAAACGCTGCAACTTCGTATAAAAGAAACCCGAGCAGAGAAAGGTTTAGTCAACCTGCTGACACCTAACATTCAATTATATTTTTATGCGCATAAAACACTAAACCTTGCAGGGAAGCAAAAATTCACTTTTGGTCAGTCTGATGAACTCACTATGTTTTTAACGCAGTGGAGCCCAAACCAAGAAAAACTGAGTAAGCAGCAATATCACGCAGCCTACTTTAATTCACTTCAACGCGCGCTTGAAAATATCAAAACATTAACGTTGAAGAATAAGAGTGAGATTTTGTGTCAGCGCTATGTGCACTTAGACATGCCTCATTCAATTTATAATACATTAACCTTTAAGGATGAATTCCTGACAGACTGCCAAGCTAAAATAAAGGAAAAGCAAGCATTAACAAGTTTTCAATGGTCACATCTAGCAGAAGCAGAAAATAATGCTCAACGTAGGTATAGCCAGCGTTCTAAATTCGCATACTCAGAAAAGGACAGATTGCTAAAAGCTATGTTTCATCGCTTATTTTATGAGAGCCAAAGTAAGGCCTATCAAGTAAGCGGTGCTGACATAGACACATTTTCAGATGGCGTTGCGGTGTTGTATCAATCGCTATCACGATATTCATTAGATAATGGATCTGAAAAAATAAATTGGCTCGGCGATTTAAGCGCCTTACTGATAGATAAACAAGGTCGTTTACGCAGTGATAATGGTGATAAAAAACTGGGTTCAGTCAGTGAAGACCCATTAGTATTTTCGTGTTTTGATGGAAGAGATAAGCAGCTTCGCTTTCGCTTTTTAAGCAAGCATGCCCCCGAGGCTAAGTGCAATAGTTTAAATTACCCGTATTTAGAGGATGATGTGGGTTACCTTTGGCGAGCAGCTGATGTATTAAATAATGTGCTTGAAGATGATATTTCTAGACAACGATTACCATTTCAGAGTCGCGGTAACCAGCGGTATATTCGTACACATATCGACCAGGAGGAGTTCGATTTTGTGGCAGGGTCGAGTTATCCGCTTAAGCCGGAATGGTTAGATATGAGCGCGGAAAAAGAGTTTGATAATTTGGTTAACTATGTCCGTGGTGAAGACCAAGACAAGGCCAGAGAGCGGCACATAGATAAATCCCGTTTTCTTCTGGGTGATACGCTTCGCAGCGCCCCTGTGGTGGTGGGAAAGCCGACGGCTAACTATCATCTATTATATGGCGATTACAGCTATCAAATTTTTCTGAAACAATACCAGTATAGGCGCTCACGTGTTTTTGTTGGCAGTAATGACGGTATGCTGCATAGCTTTAACGCTGGTTGGTATGATGCCAAGAAACAACAGTTAAATATTACACCAAAATATGCATCAGCATGGGAGTTAGGTCAAGAAATCTGGGCATTTGTTCCCTATTCTGTTTTGCCTTACCTGAATGAGCAAAGAGATAAATTTTATGGTATATCTCCAGAGCATCATTTAAGGTTATTTACTCAAAAGCCCTACATATTCGACGCTAAAGTCTTTGGGAAGAATGCGCTAAAAGGGCAGCCAGATAGAGCGTTTTACTATGAAGGTGGCAATCAAGTTAGCGGTGAAACTCATCCAGGAGGGTGGGGCACGCTTATGGTGGTCGGGGCTGGCTTGGGGGGTAGTGAAACAGGTTCTTTTCAGCCTTCATATTTAGTCTTCGATATTACCGATGCGGAGCAGGCACCTAAGTTCTTGGCATCCATTAAAGCGCCTAATATGGGCAGTGCCATTAGTTTGCCCAGTGTGATGACGCAAAGAAATCAACAAGGTGACATTGAGTGGCGCTTAGTTATCGGTTCGGGAACGAATCTTGACCCTCAGTCAGTGAAGCAGAAAAATTCCACTCGATCATCTGGTATCTATAGCTATAACTTAAAAAATCTAGCAGCAAAGCCGTCAGTGTTTTTACCAACATATATTGACTTGAAAGCACCTTCTTCTTATGTGTCGGGCATTGCCTCTGCCGATTGGGATTTGAATGGAGAAACCGATGCGCTTTACATTAATATCGCTAGCAACAAAAACAGCCAAAAGAATACCGCTCAGCAACGTGGTCGTTTATATCGAATCAATATCCGGAATAAGCTTTCACAGCAGCTTGAGATGAAGGCAGAAAAAATATTCGAAACGACATTAGCGCTCAGTGCTAGACCTCAACTGAGTTTAGACATGTTAGATAATCGTTGGATATATCTTGCTACCAGTCAAAGTGCGAAAGGAAATACTTTAATAATGGCAGATAATAAAATCATCGGTATAAAAGAGCCGCGTAATGTAGTGGGTCAATTCTTGGTTGAATCGCCTTCAGGTCGAAGCGGTCTTGTTGCTGAAAGTGATTTATTAGATGTGTCTGATATTTTAGTGAGTTCTGATGATGGTGAATTAAGTGGTGCCTGGAATTTGCAGCCTAAATTAGCTGAACCAACAGTATTCGCTTTAGAACAGCGTTTGCTGAATTTTTCTGAATCAAAAACCTATACTTCTGGATGGTTACGCCGATTAGATAAATATGAAATTCCAAATAGCACGAGTAAGTTATTTGGTGGAATATTAACCCAGGCGACCTATCAGTCTGCGTATTTAAATTGCCAGCTATCCAATGAAGCATCGATACATCGCCTGCGTTTTACAACAGGAACCGCATGGTATACCAAGCAGGTTCAAACTGATAAAAACAATAAAAAAACAGGGCGCTTGCAGGATACAAAAATGCCTTCTGATGGCTCGGATATGGTGAGCTCTATTTTATTGCATCGACAGGGGGCGAACATACGACAGCTTCAATCGTCTAAAAATGGTAAGACTCAAACGACGCAGGAAGCAGATCGTCATGTTCCGGTGAGCGCAGAAATAAGTTGGCGGGAATTATGAAAGCCTTATTGAAAAATAATACCCTGCAAACTGTAAGTATGAAACGATTAAAGGCCTTCACCTTGGTTGAATTAATGCTGGTGTTAGCCATCTTGTCGATACTGGTGTCCATCGCTTTACCTTCATATCACTCAGTGACCCGAAAAGGCCAAAGAGCTGAGGGGCAAGCGCTTCTGCTAGAGATACAGAGTCAAATGGAACGTTATTATTTTAATAATCAATATTATCCTAGTGGCCTTGCGAAATTAAAGAGCTATCAAACGGATCTCGTTGATTCAGAAAACAAGTATTATCAAGTGAGTTTGGAAAACGCCAGTCAAAGCTGCCCTGTAAATCGTTGTTACTTAATCACGGCGACACACAGTAGTCGTGATCAGCGCGAAGAGTTAAGTTTGCATTCAAACGGCAATAAAGAAGGCCCGTGGTGAATGGCGCTAGCTTAAGTGTTGTCATCCCAGAAACCCTAGCCCTCGCAGTCTCCCCCCAAACACTATAAGCAGACAATGTTTTTGGCATTGCCCGATTCGCGAATACCATCATTATTGGCATCTTCAGCGATGCGGATTTTCCCGGAAAAACTCACGATTAAGGCCTGAGCATAGTTGGGTTTATTTGCTTCAGGGCAGTAAATAAAGCTACCTGCAGAGCTACCGCTTAGGCCTTGCCCCGAAAACGAAAGGTAGTTCCTAAGTGCCGTCCAGCGCAGTTCCCCCTGTTCAATTAATGGTGATTGAAAGTGGATGACAGCTTCGGTGTTATCCACTTTCTGATTATTGTTATTATCCTCAAGAATAAGCGCACCATCTTGCCAGCTTTGGCTGCATTGTATGCCATCTTTGCTAGGGCAAAGGATCGTTGGGTGCTGGTGGTATATGGCATTGTTTCTGGCCAGCCTAACGAGACCTGACAGTTTTTGAATGATTGCTTTTGATGTCGACTGTGCAGAATAGGCCTTGAAACTCGGGGTAGTGAGCAATATTAAAATGGCTGTTATGGAGATCACAATAAGTAGCTCGAATAATGTGAAGCCCTGATTAGGTAGTTTGAGAGTTAATAGTGGTTTTATCGTATTAGGTTTTGAGTTTTTCATTATCGATCCTTGATAATTATGCCGAATGTCTAAAGTATTTTTTACTGTAATAACATAGAATGCAAGGCTAAATGAGTTGTTTTATTACGGTGTGTTATACCTGAGTGATATGAACCCTAAGGTGGTATTTTGAAAGTAATTATCGTTGGTGGTGGTGTAATGGGTATGCTGCAAGCAAGAGAGCTTGCTTTAAAAGGGATGGATGTACTGTTAGTCGAAAAAGGACTTTGTGGAAACGAAGCGAGCTGGGCAGGGGGTGGCATTGTTTCTCCTCTGTACCCTTGGCGTTATTCACCTCCAGTGACCGCATTAGCATCCTGGTCGCAGGCATATTATCCAAATCTCGTGCAATGTTTAGAAGCTGAAAGCGATATAGACCCAGAACTGACACGCCATGGTTTGTTGATGCTTAGTGTAGATGATGAAACAGAAGCTTTGGCTTGGTCTGAATCTAATACCGCTTGGCTAGAAAAGATTGATGCCGAAAAGGTCTATCAGCTAGAACCTCACTTACGTTCTGGTCTGAATACTGGCTTATGGATGCCACATGTTGCCAGTGTCCGAAACCCCAGATTATTGAAGTCACTTCGGGCATGGTTAGATCTGCATCCTGGTATTTCAATTATCGAAGCTTGTCAGGTCTTAGAATTAAAGCGCTCAGGATCAAAAATAGCCGGTTTGGACACCAGTACCCATGGCTTACTGGAAGCTGATTCTTATGTCCTGAGTACAGGGGCTTGGAGCGAGCAGATCTGTGCAAGCGAGAACATTAAAGTGAACCCTGTCAAGGGTCAAATGCTGGTATTTGATGCTAAACCGGGCTTGGTAAATAGAGTTGTATTGAATAATGGTAAATATGTCATCCCAAGGCGAGATGGAATGGTTGTTGCTGGTAGTACACTTGAATATTGTGGTTTTGATAGGGCCACGACCAATGAAGCTAAAGATGAATTGGCAGATATGGCGATAGACTTATTTCCAGATTTGGCCGGATGCCAGATAAGTCATCACTGGGCAGGTTTAAGGCCAGGAACCTCTGACGGCATTCCTTACATTGGTCATCATCCTGAGTTTGATAATGTCTTTGTTAATACTGGTCATTTCAGGAATGGTTTAGTCTTGGCTCCTGCTTCTGTTCACGTGTTAACATCAATAATGAGTGGTGAAATATGTCAGATAGATGTCTCACCTTACGACCCTAGAATCCAAAGAATTTAGCTGATTTTAATCAAGTTCAAGTTTCTTGAGCTTGTATCTAAGCGCTCGAAAACTGATACCCAAGCGTTTAGCCGCTGCAGTTCTATTCCATTTTGTGTCGAGAAGAGCCTGTTCAATTTCTTTGCGCTCTATTTGTTCAAGGTAGTCTTCTAAAGATTGATCGGCTGGGCGAGGTCCAATCATCTGTGTGTTTGAAGTGTGTAAGTTGGAGTTATCGACAGCGCTACTGTTTATAGCACAACTATCTATAGCCCCATTACCTGATGCACTAGAAACCGCATGAGATTGTTTAATAATTTTTGGCTCTGATGAAGCTTCATTAAGTATTTGAAAGGTGGGTGCCGAGCTGGCTGGTTTTATGTGGCCAGCTGAACTGAATTGTAAGTCATCTGCTGTGATCGTGTTGCCATCACATAAAGTAAAGGCGCGTTCGATGGTATTCTCTAATTCTCTGACATTTCCCGGGTAGTGATACTCTTTTAAGGTTTGCATCGCATCTGAATGAATTAGCGCTGGAGAGGCATTATTTTTTAATGCTATTTTCGTTAGAAAATGCTGAGCTAATAAAGGAATGTCTTCTTTACGTTCTCTGAGCGAGGGCACATCAAGCTTAATCACATTGATGCGATAAAATAAATCTTCTCTAAATAGGCCTTGCTGAACTAAGTTAGATAAATCTTTATGTGTCGCGCTAAGCAGGCGAATATCTACTTTGACTTCTTGTTGCTCACCAACAGGTCGTATGCTTTTTTCCTGAATCGCCCTTAATAATTTTACTTGCATTGGGAGGGGAAGATCTGCGACCTCATCCAAAAAAAGTGTGCCGCCCTCGGCTGCACGAAACAAGCCTGATTTATCCTCAATAGCACCGCTAAAACTACCTTTCTTATGGCCAAAAAACTCACTTTCTACGAGTTCACCAGGTATAGCGCCACAGTTGACGGCAATGAAATCACCAGACTTTGAACGATGGCTTTGCTCATGAATGAGTCGTGCCACCAGCTCTTTGCCACTGCCTGATTCGCCAGAAATATAAATGGGGGCCTGGCTTCTGGCTAATTTACGAATTTGGTCGTTGAGGTTTTGTATTGTTTGGGTTTTACCCAGAATTTTATGCTTTGTTGTGGCGGCAGTATCCTTATTAGATGTCCTTTTTCCAGATAAGTTTTCAGAAAGGTTTAATGCCGCAGTGACTAAATCGCGCAGATGCTTTAGGTCAACGGGTTTCGAAATGAAGTCAAAAGCCCCGGCTTTGAGCGCGCTAATAGCTGTTTCAACATTGCCATAGGCGGTGATCATGGCAACCGGTAAATCCGGATAATGCTCTTGTATGAAGCTGACTAAGTCGATGCCATTGCCGTCAGGGAGGTTCATATCTGTCAAACAAAGATCAAAGGTATGTTCTGATAGCGCTCGGTGAGCATCACTTACCGATTCGGCACTGGCTGTGTCAATCCCCATTCTGATTAACGTAATTTCAAGGAGTTCTCGAATGTCTGGTTCGTCATCAATAATCAGAGCCCTAGGCCGGTTCATAGTCTTATTCCTATGTGTTTAATTTAGTTTTGAGCCTAAAGAATTCGTTTGTGGTGTGCAAATATAAGCCTGAAGCAAGCACCCAGTTTTCGGTTTTCCGATAAGGATTGTATTTCATGGTCTTGTGTTGATGGTTCAGTTTGCCATTGAGCATAGTTTGCATAGGGTTCAAGGTAGTCTAATTGAGCCTGATTTGCTTCACATATCTCGCGCGATAAATATAGACCTAAACCGGTGCCTTGTGATTCGGTTGTAAAAAAAGGCTCAAAAAGATGTTCACTGTTGCTAGTGTTTATGCCAGAACCTTGATCAAGCACATCGATAAATACCTGGTTTTTATCTTTGGTTTCATTAATGACAATGAAAACACGGGCATCGTCATAATGTTTGCGACCGTGATGAAGGGCGTTATCAATAAGGTTAATAATGACTTGTTCCATTTGGTTGGCATCAAACCTGGCCGACAACTCTGTACTTTTGGCTATCACAATGATTCGTGGTGTGCTTGCATTACCATGATTTTGAACTTCGAAATCATAGACGATTTTCTCAAGCCAGGGGGTAATCAATATGTTATCAATTAATGGCTCGGAGCGACGACTTAATTGCAGGGTATTTTCAATGATTTGGTTTACCCTATTTGAATGACGTTGAATGATGTCAGTCATTTTAATATCCGCGAAGTCAAGATTTTCAGACTCGGCAAGTAGTTGGGTTGCATGACTGATTGCACCAAGAGGGTTACGCACTTCATGGGCAATACTAGCGGTTAATCGTCCTAACGAAGCTAACTTAAGCTGTTGTGCCTGTTGGGTCATTTTACGCGTATCTTCAATAAAGATAAGTACATCAGAATTACTGTGTGTTTGTAATTTGGAAAAGTTGGCTTGAACTACCGGCATGTCGGCACTGACTCTGAAAGTGCTTGTTCTGGTATTTGGATCTTTTTTCCACTGATTGAAGCATTCTTCCAGTGATCTGGGTAATGCTTGTTTGCTTTGTAAGTTAAGTAAGTCTTTACAGGCTTCATTAATGAGTTTTACTTCTTGGTTTTCGGAACAGACAATAATGCCGGTTCGCATACTTTGAATGATTTGATGGTTTAGTTTTTCAAGTTCAATCAGGTCTTGTTTTTGTTTTCTAAGTAGTGATTCATTTTCATTAATTCGAATGGATAAGTGTTGCAGGATATAAGCGCTGGCAAAGTACATGATGCCAATCAAGCCACTTTGGGCTATATCATTGGCTTGATTGAGCCCGCTTAGAAAACGTTCAATTTCAATGAGTAAGCTTAAAATAGCAGCCAGCGCTGCAAAGAATAAACCAATACGACCCCGGATAATAATATTGCCAGCGGCAACGCTAATAATCAGTAAATTACCTAAACCTTGGGCAATGCCTGATCCGCAGAAAAAGATCGCATGCAAAAAAATGATATCGATAAGAATGACAGCGAAGATTTGTTTTGGACTGACCTTTACAAAAAACCAGAATAATATCAGGCTCGTTATATTCAAGATAAGATAGCTGAGCGTTAGGTCTTCGAAACCAGCAAGATAGCGAAATTGTTGCAGAAAAGAGTATTCAGATAAGGCTAAGGAATATAACAACAGCCCAAGAATGGTTTTATAGGCATTGTAGTAATTAAAAAGTGACTTGCTGTTCGGTGAAGTTTCCATAGGGTTTACTTATCTTACTGACTAGGTTGCCAGACACACACTTGGTTTCTGCCATTATTTTTTGCTTTGTATAAAGCCTCATCAGCATGATTCACCAACATGTCTGTATCACTGATGGTGACTTGCTTAAGGCTTGAAACCCCAAAGCTGGCTGTGAAGCGAATGTGCTGATTCTTTGCATCAATTGAGGTTGTTCTCAGTGAATTGCACAGTGCTTGGGCAAGTCTCGTGGCTTCTTGAATCGGTGTATCGACAAGTAAAATAATAAATTCTTCACCACCAAAACGCGCAATGATATCTCCTGAACGAGTGATCGTATTTTTAAGGATGAGGGAAACATGTCGAAGGCAGTCATCACCCGCTTTATGTCCAAAATTATCATTGATGGCTTTGAAATTATCAATATCGCATAAAATGATTGAAAGCTCTCTGTGGTGTCTTGTGGCTCTTTTATGCTCAATGGCTAGCCTGTTTTCAAAGTGACCTCGATTAAATAAGGTGGTTAGAGAATCCGTTATCGATGCTAATTCCAAGCGGCTATTGACATGTTCTAATTCATCCAAGGCTTTTTGCATTGAACGGGTGCGTTCTTTAACGTTTATTTCCAGTTGGCTATTGGCATCCGTTTGTGTTTTAAGAAGTTCAGCTTGAGATTGCCGGACTAATTTCTCGTTTAATAAGGCTTTATTTTGAGCATAAAGGCGCATTTCTTTTTCTCTATTTATTCGGTTTGCAAGGGCAAACGAAAGCAAGGAAACAAGAATCATAACGCCAATTTGGCCAGCATTATTTGTCCAGAAATTTGCGGTAACTAAACCGAATTTAACCGCGCCTAAAAAACCAATACCGATGAAGGTGGCCGTCCATGCAAGGCAATAGTACTTTGCTTCCCGGTAGCCGTTATAAAGCGCCATGTAGCCTAAGACGAGTGACAATGAACAGGTAAACATGGTCATGACGCTGGTTGCTCGAACGGTAAAGCTATAGTCAGCGAAGAAGGTAGAAATGAGTAATAAGCCAGAAATAAGAGCCAAGCTTAACATTGCTAGATGAATGCGAGGGTACCTCGCTTTTAACTCTAGAAACTTAATCACCAACATAATGACACTGAAGTTGCTTAAGGCGATAAATGTGGAGATGGCATAACTGTTAAAGTGAAGTTGGTTTGGCCATAAGTAAGCGAAGCCATAACCTTTAAGGCTAACCTGGAAGAATAGATAACCAATCGCGAAAAAGACGTAATATAAGTAACTTCTGTCTCTAATCGATAAAAATAATAAGAAGTTATAAACTACCATGATGCCCAGAATGCCCATCCAAATACCCTGTATCAGGTTGGTGTCTGCTGAAGAACGGGCATGCGCTGCGGGTGTCCATAACGTTAAGGGGGCTTCTACCGTTCCTGCTGAAGAAACTCGCATGTACATTTCATTAGTGCCGGGAATCAAATCAAAAGGCAGCACAAAATTCTGATGAATAATAGGCCGGTGTTCAAAAGGATATTGATCACCGACATCGTGACGTTTAATTATCACTTTATTTGAGGTTTGGTATAGTTGAATGCTATCTAAAAAAGGAATAGGAAGCTCTAAATAAATAGATTGCGGCTTATCGCTGATATTATTGATATTAAATTTGAACCAATAGGCGGTTGAGGTGAAACCGAAATTTGGTGAATTACGCTTGATCTCTTGCCATATATGTCGGTTGTTTTGAATGGTCTCGATAGATTCAAGGTGCTCTGGGTCTTCGATATAGAGCATTTCAGAATTAATAAAATAACTAGACGTTTTAGTCGGATAAAATGGAATAACCGGTGTTTGAGGCTCAAGTGAGGGCGCTGTTTGCGCTCTTATATCTGCTGCTAAGCTGATATGCGTAGCAAAAAATAGACATAACAAGGTGATCAGCGACATAATCGCGCGCGGAATGTTATCAATTTGCACTGAGCAAGCTTAACTCCATGATAGAAAATTCAAACATAGTCACCTAAGTTATAACTACTAGTCACCTAAGTTATAACTACTAGTCACCTAAGTTATAACTACTAGTCACCTAAGTTATAACTACTATAAGTATAGGCGTTAAGTATCGAATGTCACGGCTTGCTAAGTATCAAACTGTTACTGATGTGGCAATGTTTATGTTAACTCAAGTCTAATTGAACAGGGCAGTGATCTGAGCCCATCACCTCCGTTAAAATATCGGCCCCTTTGAGCTTGTTTTTTAGGCTCTCTGAAAGCAGAAAGTAATCAATCCTCCAGCCAACATTCCTTGCCCGGGCACCGGCTCTATAGCTCCACCAGCTATATTTTTCTGTCGTGGGGTGGGTTAACCGAAATGAGTCGATAAAACCGTGATCAATATAACGCTGAATACCGTCTATTTCTTCTTGCATATAGCCAGCGCTTTTATTGTAGTTTGGTTTGGGGCGGGCTAGGTCAATATCTTGATGCGCCACATTTAAGTCACCACAGACAATAAGGGGTTTACGTGTTTCAAGTTGTTTTAGGTAGTCGTGAAATTCCTTATCCCAAGACTGCCGGTACGCTAGGCGTTTTAATTCGCTGCCTGAGTTTGGTGTATATACGGTCACAAGAATAAACGCATCATATTCAGCGGCAATGACTCGGCCTTCCTGGTCATGTTCTTCAATACCTAAGTTATATTCGACGCTAAGAGGTTTTGTTTTGCTGATAATGGCTGTGCCAGAATAGCCTTTCTTTTCAGCAGAGTTGGTGTAGATGAAATAGTCACTGATATCGCTGAGGGCTTCGAGCACTTGCTCATCCTGCGCTTTTGTTTCTTGCAGACAGAGCACATCGGCTTTCATTGTGGCAAACGAAGCCAGAAAGTCTTTTTTCATAATAGCGCGAACACCATTCACATTCCAGGAAACTAAACGCACAGGTTTATCCTCTTCAAAATTGTCTTAATAGTAACGCGTTAAACCTTAAATCACCGACTTAAGTTCTGCATGTTGTTCAGGTCTTAAACGAGGCCCATATTGGCTTACGACTTGAGCAGCGGCATGATTGGCTAACTTAGCCGCTGTTTGGAAGTCTTGACCGTGGGTGATACCATATAAAAATGCACCGGCAAACATGTCGCCTGCACCATTGGTATCAATTGCGTTAGTGGTTGAGCCGGGTACTTTCGACATATTTAAACCATCAAATACTAAGGCGCCTTCAGCGCCCAAGGTGATGGCAAATGTTCGAGCGCTGGATTTTAGTGCTTCAGCGGCAGCGTCTATATTGTTTGTTTCTGTCCAGCTTAAAGCCTCATCTTTGTTGCAGAACATTAAGTCTACTTGCTGGCCAATCATTTCTTGCAAACCCTCTTTAAAAAACTGAACCATGCCAGGGTCAGAGAGTGATAAAGCCGTCTTTACATTCTTCTGTTCAGCAATTTCTCTGGCTTTAATGGCAGCAGCTTTACCGCTGGGTGAGGTGACGAGGTAACCTTCTAGGTAAACGAAATCGGAGTTTGCAATGGCCGCTTCATCTAATTCATTTTCACTGAGTGTTTCACTGATGCCTAAAAATGTATTCATCGTTCGTTCAGCATCGGGGGTGATCATGACCAGACATTTACCGGTTGTGCCACTTGGTAATGCTAAATCAGGTGTCGCCACACCTGCTACCTGGGTGTCTTCTTGAAAGAAACGACCATTATCATCGTCTGCAACTTTGCAGGAGTAAAATGTTTTAGCTCCAAAATAACTAGCTGCAATAATGGAGTTACAAGCAGAGCCACCGCTGGCTCGTTTGCTGCCGACGAGATGGTCTTGCATTAAGTCGAGCAATTCGGCTTGACGAGTTTCATCGACCAAGGTCATTAAACCTTTTTCAATATTTGCATGTTTTAAAAAATCATCATCCACTTCAATTTCAGTATCTACTAACGCTGCGCCTAAACCATAAACGTGATAACGATGCATAATAAAAACCCCTCGATTTTAGTCATAAGTGCGCCATATTGAAAAATGTGGCGGCATTATAACCAGCCCTCTCGACGCAAGGCAAAGTAAGCTGAGGTATTTTCAATAGTAATGCATGATTGAATACTCGCTTTTCGGGCAAAATCGCTTTATCTTCGGCTTCAAAATCAGCAATTCACAGGAATAAACAAATGTGGCTTAATAAAAATGTCTTGATATTGATGTTGGCTGGCGCATTTGGTTTATGTATTGCGCCGATGGTTGTGTTTATTGGTGCTTTGGTGGGTACAGAATTAGCACCTAGTGAGCATTTGTCGACCTTACCCGTGGCAGCCATTGTCATCGGTACGGCCTTGGCTGTGATACCTGTTTCTAGTTTAATGTCTCGATATGGACGCAAAACGGTATTTATTGCATCGGCTATTTATAGTGCGCTCGTGGCTTTATTCGTCGCGTGTTCTATTTTTTACCAAAGTTTTTGGGGTTTTACGATATCTGTAGCGTGCTTGGGGGCAGCACTGGCTGTTTTACAACAGTACCGGTTTGCTGCGATGGAAAGTGTTGGTGCTGATAAGGTTGCCCAAGCCGCGTCATTTGTGATTCTCGGGGGCTTAATTGCTGCAGTGTTAGGGCCAGAGTTAGCTACCCTCGGCAAAGGCTTTTTTGATCGCGATTATGTCGGGTCTTTTTGTCTACTGGCATTAACATCGTTAGTTGGGGCTCTTTTCTTGAGCTTTTATCAGGCCAAGCCCATGGCTGTTCAACATGCTGTGACTGAATCACGCTCCTTGTCTGGTTTATTTCGGAACAAATTGTTTTGGGTGGCTATCATGTCTTCTACAATTGGCTACGCGGTGATGAGCTATATCATGACAGCCACACCCGTGAGTATGCATGTGATGATCGGACATGATTTAGAAGACACTAAGTGGGTTATCCAAAGCCATATACTGGCGATGTTTTTACCTTCTTTATTTAGCGGTTATCTTGCAAATAAAATTGGCATAAAGTTGCTTATGTTTATCGGTCTTGTCTTTTACGGTGTGTGTATCGCGCTTACTCTATCTGGCAGTAGTGTTTTGCATTTTTGGGGCGGTTTGGTTCTGCTGGGATTAGGTTGGAACTTTCTATTTGTTTCAGGGACGCTGTTATTAACGACAACCTATCAAGAAAAAGAGCGATTTAAGGCTCAGGGCTTCCATGATTTTTTTGTTTTTGGTAGTCAAGCCTGTGCTTCTTTGTCTAGTGGCGTTATTATTTATAGCTTAGGCTGGGACATGCTCGTACTGCTGGCGATTCCATTTGTCATATTACAATGCCTAGTTCTGCTGTTTGGTTTCAAATCTTCGCAGGCTTAAGCATTTTATTTGTATATGATGTGAGTCCTAAATCTCTCAGGTCTTTATGGTAGAATCCTTGTTTCGAAAATAAGCGTTATTTTTAGGATCGTTTTTAGTGAAACAGTTAATGAAACACTTTTTTATTTTAGGCTTAGCGGCCACTCTTCTTGGTTGTTCTTCAACGCAATATGATGCTTCAGAATTAGTGAGCCATATTGACCAGCTTAATCTCAAGGCAGTAAAACTCGCTATTGATAGTGAAAATGTGGTGTTAGCGTCTCAAGCAAACGAACGTCTCTTTAAATTGCATCACAATGCTTTAGAAGTGAAGGAAATGTTGACTAATATTGCTAAGCGTTTTGGTTTTGAAATTACGACTGAAAAACAAGCCGCTTATCGTTTGAATGTTCTTGATGTTAAGCCTGACGGTGGCGCCTGCTTGGAAGGGCTTTCTTCGTTTAATAAAGGCTTAACCTTCACCTTTTCAGTGATAACCTTAGGGGTATTGCCAGCGACAAATGGTTATTGTATTGAAGTGACCGCAGAGTTATTTTATCGTCCCGAGGTGTATGGAAAACTTAGTGACGAAATGACCTCCTTAGCTACATTTTCTGCCAATAAAGGGCGTATTAATGTGGTTGCCGGTGCGAATGAGATTGATAACTATCAGCGTACAGTAACAATAGAAGATGAAGCACGTGCGATAGAAACATCCATCGCTGATTTATTTGAAGACATGATCAAGCAAGGTGCGTTTGAATAAACCTTCATGACCTTGCGATGTTATGTACTGAGATCAGACTTAAGTCAGTATCAAACGTTATTTATTGATAAAATACTGCCATTAAGCTTCTTTATACTCGCGTTTGTCGACTTACTTTAAGGTTTTACTAAAGATAAGCAGGCAATTTTTGTAATCTTTAGCTAGAATAAATGCGATACACGGTGAGCCCTCAGGTAAGTGATCACGAGTCTTCTTGCTCATGATGCGCTCACGTAATTCCTTTTGGTTATCCTACCAGTACAGTTTGGGGAAAAAATGACTACAGATACATCCAAAATAATCTATACGAAAACCGATGAAGCACCCGCACTTGCAACTTACTCCCTGCTTCCAATTCTTAATGCATTTTCTTCTGCTGCAGGCATATCAGTTGAATCGAGTGATATTTCTCTAGCTGCACGTATTTTAGCTAGTTTCCCTGAAGACCTTACTGAAGAGCAAAAAGTTTCCGATGCCTTAGCTGAATTAGGTGAGTTAACACTTCAGCCTGAAGCCAATATCATTAAATTACCTAATGTGAGTGCCTCGATCCCGCAGTTAAAAACTGCGATTGCTGAATTGCAGTCTCAGGGTTATAGCCTTCCTGATTATCCCGATGAGCCTGAAAATGATGCGCAAAAAGACATTAAAAACCGATACGCTAAAATATTAGGCAGTGCGGTTAACCCTGTTTTAAGAGAAGGCAATTCCGACAGGCGTGCACCGGCAGCCGTTAAAGCCTATGCCCGAAAGCACCCTCATTCAATGGGGAAGTGGAGCCAGGCATCGCGTACCCATGTTGCCCACATGCGCAGTGGTGACTTTTATGATGTTGAGCAATCTACGGTTATTGAAAAAGCAGGCAGCCTTAAAATAGAGCTGCATGAAGATAGCGGCCAAGTGACGGTTCTTAAAGAAAAAACACCAGTACTTGAAAAAGAAGTGATCGATGGCATGTTTATGAGCACTAAGGCCTTGCGTCACTTTCTTGAAGAAGAAATGGAAGGTGCGCGTAACGCCAATTTGCTGTTCTCATTGCATGTAAAAGCCACCATGATGAAGGTGTCTCATCCCATTGTATTTGGTCATGCTGTTACGGTTTATTTCAAAGACTTATTTGAAAAACATGCTGAAAAGTTTGCTGAGCTGGGTGTTAACCCTAATAACGGTTTAGCTAATGTCTATCAAAAAGTAGAGTCCTTGCCTTATTCTCAGCGCGCTGAAATTGAAGCCGATATTCGCGCTTGTTATGAGCATCGCCCAGAAATGGCGATGGTTGATTCTGAAAAAGGTATTACCAATCTGCACGCTCCCAGCGATGTGATCGTAGATGCCTCTATGCCTGCCATGATCCGTGTTGGCGGCAAAATGTGGGGTATGGATGGCAAGTTAAAGGATACTAAAGCAGTGATTCCTGAGCGGACCTATGCCACGATTTATCAGGAAGTGATCAACTTCTGTAAGCATCACGATGCCTTTGACCCAACAACAATGGGAACTGTGCCTAATGTTGGGTTAATGGCGCAAAAAGCAGAAGAATATGGCTCGCATGATAAAACCTTTGAACTGAGCGCTGATGGCGTGGTCAAAGTTGTTGATCAAGACGGCAAGGTAGTCATGGAGCATCGAGTAGAGAAGGGTGATATCTGGCGTATGTGTCAGACAAAAGATGCGCCTATCCAAGACTGGGTTAAGCTAGCGGTAGAACGTGCTCGTGATACCGGCATGCCCGCTATTTTCTGGTTAGACCCGGAACGAGCTCATGATGCTCAAATGATTAAAAAGGTAAATACCTATTTAAAAGATCACGATACCGAGGGGTTGGATATTCAAATCATGTCACCCGATCAAGCCATTCGTTTTACGATGGAGCGCTTGATTCGTGGTCGAGATACCATTTCTGTGACCGGAAACGTATTGCGTGATTATCTGACAGACTTATTTCCAATATTAGAACTAGGCACCAGTGCAAAAATGCTCTCTATCGTGCCCTTAATGGCAGGTGGTGGGCTGTTTGAAACGGGTGCGGGTGGTTCAGCTCCCAAGCATGTTCAGCAGTTTGTCGAAGAAAATCATTTACGTTGGGATTCACTGGGTGAGTTTTTAGCCATCGCGGTATCTCTGGAAGATTTGGGTAAAAAGACTCACAATGACAAAGCTAAAATACTGGGGAAGACGCTTGATGAGGCGACAGCCGTTTTCTTGGAAAACGATAAATCACCTTCAAGAAAATCTGGCGAATTAGATAATCGTGGTAGCCACTTTTATTTGGCAATGTATTGGGCGCAGGCCTTGGCTGCTCAAAATGACGACTCTGAATTGAAAGAGAAGTTTTCATCTTTGGCTAAGTATTTGGCTGAAAATGAAGAAAAAATACTGTCTGAACTTAATACCACGCAAGGGCATCATGTCGATATCGGTGGCTACTATCACCCGGACAGTGAAAAAATGACCAAAGCCATGAGACCAAGTGAGACCTTGAATAAAGCAATCGATTCGTTTTAGGTTTATTTGTGTATAAAAAACAGGGCTTCGGCTCTGTTTTTTTTTGCCTGAATGTTTTTATATATCTATAAGACACTAAAAGTAGTGAATCATTAGAGAATAGTTTATGCGCCTCTTTGCTTCTTGGTATACTTCGCACAAAACAAATCGTTCACTTCTTAAGGGGTTCTGTCTTGTCGCAACAATCTGAAAACCCAAAAAACAAGACAACTCAAATTCCAGCTAAACCGAAGCAAATAAAAGCGAAGGCAGCACGCAGTTTATTGCAGTCGAGCGGTCTTGTGGGGTTGATGACGATGCTTTCTCGAGTCTTTGGTTTGATTCGGGATATGATCGTTGCACAATATTTTGGTGCATCCGCGAGTGCCGATGCATTTTTTGTGGCCTTTAAAATCCCTAATTTCTTTCGTCGCTTATTTGCAGAAGGTGCCTTTTCACAAGCCTTTATTCCTGTGCTTTCGGAGTATCGAAGTCAAAAAACCGAAAAAGAAGTTAGACAATTAGCTAATTCTGTCGCCGGTGTTTTGGGCGGGATTCTATTCGCGATTACCTTTCTGGCGATTATGGGCTCACCTTGGCTTACCGCTCTTTTTGCACCGGGTTTTCTAGATGAGCCTAGCAAGTATGAGCTCGCAACAGACATGTTGCGTATTACCTTTCCTTATCTGTTTCTTATTTCTCTCACTGCTTTTGCAGGCGCTATTTTGAATAGTTATGGCTATTTTGCGATACCGGCTTTTACACCGGTGTTATTGAACTTAGTGCTTATTTCAGCAGCGATTTGGCTGACGCCATTTTTTGAAACACCCATTATTGGTTTGGCATGGGGGGTGTTTATCGCAGGTGTGCTGCAATTATTTTTTCAGTTTCCATTTTTGCTCAAAATGGGACTACTGCCCCGGCCAAGGTTTGATTATAAACACGAAGGCGTAAAGCGAATCTTTGTGCTTATGGTGCCGGCGCTTTTTGGGGTGTCTGTTAGCCAAATTAATCTATTGCTGGATACGATTCTAGCTTCCTTTCTCCAGACGGGTTCTGTCTCTTGGCTTTATTATTCTGACAGGCTAGCCGAATTGCCCTTAGGGATTTTTGGTATTGCCATCGCAACAGTGATACTGCCCAGTTTATCTCGACAGCATGCGAGCCAATCTAAACAAGCTTTTTCAAATACGATTGATTGGGCTTTACGCATTGTTATTCTAATGGGCGTGCCAGCGGCTTTGGCACTCATCATACTGGCAGAGCCTCTGGTCACAGCACTGTTTTATTATGGTGAACTGACTCAACACGATGTCTTTATGTCTGCCATGAGTTTACGAGCTTATGCCTTAGGCTTACTCGCTTTCATGTTGATCAAAATTCTCGCACCGGGTTACTTTTCTCGCCAGGATATGAAAACACCGGTAAAAATTGGTATATGGGCGATGACTGCCAACATGGTGTTTAATTTGATCTTGATATGGCCTCTGCAACATACCGGCTTAGCGCTCGCCACCGCGATCTCATCCTGGATGAATGCGCTTTGGTTATTATCAGGCTTAATTAAACGCAATGTTTACATGAGAAGTGCAGGCTGGGGTTTATTCTCACTCAGAATCATCTTGGCCAATGGCTTTATGCTTGCGTTGGTCTATTACATGAACCCGACCACGCTTGAATGGTTTGCCATGTCTGTTTGGCAGCGCTGCGGATGGTTAAGTGCGCTGGTGCTTGCCGGTGTTGCAATCTACTTTATAGTGTTGCTCTTAAGTGGCATGAAGCTCAAAGCACTACTTCGAGGTGTTAAGTCGCTTTAACGTTTAGATACCAAAATATGTCTGAAAACCAGCAAGAATGTTTCTTTATTAAGAAGAGGAGATATTCGCGAACACTAAGCTTGCAGTGCAACCCTTGATCTCATTTTGTCTCAATGAAAACTGACAAGAAAATTGCTTGCAAATATCTTTAACAAGCAGCAAGCCAAGACCAAAACCCTCGCTTGTTTTATCTGTGTCAAGTAAGCCTACACCCGTATCGGATATCGTAAACGTTTGCTGGTCTATCATTATATCTATCGCGCCCTCAAAGGTATTTGCAAAGGCATTTTTGACTAAATTTCCAATCAGGATATTAAATGCTGCCTCGGGCATATTGATATATAAGGTGTTATTGATTTTGATTGTAATGTCAATGGTTTTACCTTCCAGCAAGTAGCGATGATTATCTACAATCTGCTGTAATTTCTGTTCGCTTATTTCGCTTTTTACGTTGTTATTGCTTGAGGGGAGTTTGGTCAGGCTTAACAATGTTTGAATAAATTCATTCATTTCATTGGTGGCCTTATCTAGCCGCAGGCGTTGTTTTTCGACAAACTCTGGTTCTTTGGATTCGCCGAGTAAACTGATGGCGCCTTTCATCACCATCAGCGGGGTGCGCAACTCATGGCTGGCATAACGATTAAAAGAGCGCTCCCGTTCTACTAAGTCATTAATACGTTGTTGAAACCCATTAAAGCTGGTGACCAATTGTGTTAGCTCTGTAGGAATAATGCCCGCAGGGGCTTCAATGGGTTTAAAGTTATGCGCATCACGGTTAGATAATTCTTCGGCAACCTGCGATATGGGGCGTGTCAGGCGTGCAGAGAGCTTAAATACAATAAGCAAACTGAGGATTAACAGTGCAGAGGAAAAAACCAGTTGTGTCGCATTAGACGTGAGTAGGTCGTCTTCTATCAGCTCATAAAAACTGTTATCCAATAATAAGTAAGCATTGCCATAACCGGGGCCAAAGTTTTGTTTAATGACAAAATAGACTTTATGGTTTTGTGTCTCTTCTGTTTCGAACGCAATTCCAATAGGCAAGTCTGCTGGAATATTTAACTCAGCAGGTAGTTGTTGTTCGTCAAAAATGACCTTGATATAGGGGTCAAAATTGGCTTTGCCTTGCGTTTGCAGTAAGAGCTGGCCTTGTTTATGAATATGATGACTTTCTAAGGAAGACATTAAAAATTCGCTGGTTTTATTTAGACGGCTTTCAGCATAAAGTCGTTCTATGTCTTCTCTTGTCGAGATAAAAACGGAGGCATGAAGGGTGATAATCGTAATCGCGACGGTCGAAAAATATAGAAAAGTGAGCTGCTTGGCGTTAATTTTCATTTAGGGCATTCTCGTTTTTTAGTCAGGCTTGTTATTTGTTA
>CAXBDA010000011.1:0-57085 GCA_963974595.1 uncultured Oleiphilus sp.
CTTCAAAAACAACTAAAGTCGCTTCGAGCTAGCTGTTCAATTAACCGCACCATAAAAGAGTGCGGCATTTTGAAGAATTTATCAGTGAATCAAAAATAACCAATAAACCAAAAATCTGATTAGCGCAGTTTAAATCAGACTTAACCATTCTTTATTTTCTGGTCGACGACCCTTTACAGTATCAAAGTACATTGTTTGGAATTTTTCCGTTAAAGCACCACGAACCCCTGTGCCGATAGCGCGACCGTCTAATTCTCTAATGGGTAACACTTCGGCAGCGGTACCGGTAAAGAAGGCCTCATCAGCGATATACACTTCATCGCGGGTAATCCGTTTTTCACGTATTTCAACACCTAATTCTTCAGCGAACGCAAATATAGTTTTACGGGTAATACCGTCTAAACAAGACGTTAGCTCGGGGGTATACATAATACCATCGCGAATAATAAAGATATTCTCTCCGCTGCCTTCTGCCACATACCCTTCGTTATCGAGCAACAAAGCTTCTTCACAACCACTATCCAAGGCTTCACGAAGCGCTAGCATCGAATTGATATAATGACCATTGGCTTTTGCCTTACACATACTGATATTAACATGATGGCGGGTATATGAAGACGTTCGGACTTTAATACCTTTCTCTTTCGCTTCTGGTGACATATATGAAGGCCATGACCATGCAGCAACAATCACATGAGCTTGCAGATTATCAGCGCGTAAACCCATACCTTCTGAACCGTAAAACACCATCGGACGCAAATACGCTTCATGAAGATTATTGGCTTTGACGACTGCTTTCTGGGCTTCGTTAATCGTACCCTTATCAAAAGGCATCGGCATACGCATAATATGCGCTGAACGGAATAACCTGTCAGTATGCTCCCTTAACTTGAAAATAGCGGGACCTTTGTCCGTTTCATACGCACGAACACCTTCAAAAACACCCATCCCATAATGCAAGGTGTGTGTTAAAACATGAACTTTGGCATCACGCCAAGGTACCATTTCACCGTCAAACCAGATCAGGCCATCTCTATCAGCCATGGACATAGCAATTCGCTCCTAAAAAAACCAAGACAAAAACTTTTCGCATTCTAACACTATTATTTAAATCGATTCTTCAAAAAATACACTTGGCTTAGGAAATCATGCACATCGTTTTTGAGCAAGAGATATAACGATCGATTATCAATGCTCAAGATAAATATTTGCACACCAATACTAGATAAAGATTTCATCCCATATTGCTTGAACCTGAGCAGTAATAGTAGGAAAGTCTTCAATCACCATTTTATCATCAACATCGGCCAGACTATTACGATGCAATGCAGAACGCAGCGCTCGATAGGCTGATTCCAGTGGCTTAAGCTCGACATCAGAAAAACACTTTTCAATACTCAGTGCTTCCAGTATTCGAATATTGTCTGTCCATTTGTGCAGCAAAGGGTGAGTGGAAGAAAATGCCAAGACGCCATACTGGCTGATAAACTCGATATCGATCAACCCGCCATCACCTTGTTTAATATCCAACTGTTTAGCATTTGCCTTCATTTTGTCACGCATCGCTTTGACTTCTTGACGTAATCGATCTCGTTCTCTGGGCTGCGTCAAAATTTTAAAACGAATCTCATCAAACTTGGCAACCAAATCTGGATCACCCACAATGGCTCTCGCACGAACAAGCGCTTGATGCTCCCAAGTCCAGGCATCTTGGTTTTGGTATTTTTCAAACGCAGCAATGGAGGATACCAACATCCCTGAATTACCCGACGGCCTTAAGCGCATATCTGTTTCATACAAAGAACCCTGCGTGGTCTGGGCACTTAGAATATGAATAATTCTCTGGCCCAAGCGCATATAAAAGGTCTGGTTATTGATACTCCTATCACCCTGGGTCATACCATAATCATCTGCATCATAAAGGAAAACCATATCGAGATCGGAACCATATCCCAGCTCGATCCCCCCCAGCTTGCCATAAGCGATAACCGCAAAACCCTGCCCAACAAGCCCCTGAGAAACAAAACGTTTGTTCATGCTTTCAGATTCACCTGTGTCTACTTTTTTACTGGCAGGCAATCCATGTTTAAGTACTAGGTTACGCCAAACGATATTAACCGCTTGCGCCAAAATGCTTTCTGCCAGCCAGGTTAAGTAATCACTTACTTTCATTAATGGAAGCTGCCCGCCTATTTCAGATGCTGCAACCCTTAACATATGAGACTGTTTAAATGTTCTTAAGCAGTTCATCTGAGCTTCTAGGTCGTCTTCAGGAATACGCAGTAGCTGCTGACGTAACTCATCTTCCAACTCGGCTTTATTGGGCGGATGAAATAAGGTTCGAGGGTCTAACAATTCATCTAAAATAACCGGACTTTTTGCAATATGTTCAGAGATCCAAGGGCTTTCTGAACATAAAAAACACAGCTGCTTCAAGGCACCCAGATTTTCATAAAGCAACACAAAATATACGGTTCGACCCATAATAGCCCGAACCAAGCCCAGCATTCTTTCTAACGTCTTCGAGGGTGCTTTTGTTTGCGCAACAAACTGAATGAGCACAGGTAAAAAGGTATCGAACCGCTGGCGCGCCTCTGCTGACATTAAAGAGAACATACGGTGCTCTTTTATACTCATCAAATCCTTATAACTTAATTCTGGTTCACTAAAGTTCAGATTTTGGAGAACGTCAATCCATGCATCTTTGCCTGCTTGTGATTTCCAAAGGCGGCCTATATCCGGGCCATCAGCGTTAGCATCTTCACTTGAATCAGCATCGGGATCTGCCAGAAATTCTTCGAAGATTTGATTTACGGCTTCGCGATGCTGTTGCAATATTGGCTCAAGCTGGTGCCAGCACTCAAAGCCCATCGACCATGATACCCGGTCTCGCTCTTCTTCCGTAGAAGGAACAAGTTGCGTCTGTTTATCGGCAAGACTTTGTATGGCATGTTCAAGATTTCGCAAAAAGCTATAGCTGGCGATCAGACTATCGACCCATTCAGTCGGTAAATACTCTCGTTCTTTCAAAAGCGGGTAAACCGGCATTAAGCCGGTTTGCTGCAGACTAATATCACGCCCTCCATGGATCAGTTGGCAAGCCTGGGCAATAAACTCTATTTCCCTAATACCACCCTGACCAAGCTTTATATTTTGCGCACCACCTTTTCGATGCACTTCAGACATAATTAAACGTTTCATATCGCGCAAAGCCTGAATAGATGAAAAGTCGGTATATTTGCGGTAAACAAAAGGTTGTATCAGTTTCATCAAACGAGCCGATTGTTCGGGGTATTCATGCTCATTGACAATACGCGCCTTGATCATGGCATAGCGTTCCCATTCACGACCTTGGGTATAATAGTAATCTTCAAATGAAGAGAAATTTAAAGCTAAAGCGCCACTTTCGCCATAAGGTCGAAGGCGCATATCTACCCGAAAGACAAAGCCATCTGCATTAATATGATCCAAGACATGAATAAGTTTTTGGCCTAGGCGGTTGAAAAGTAACTGATTTTCAATCGGTTTCTTGGGGTGATCCGTTTCGCCCGATTCTGGATAAGCAAAAATAAGATCGATATCGGATGAAACATTTAGCTCTTTCGCACCATGCTTACCCATGGCCATCACTAACATATATTGCTGCTCAGCAGGCTTACCTGCTTTGGCTCTAGACAACGGCCGACCATATTTTTCGACAAGCATGCCATATAAGAAACTGAGAGAAACCACCACTGATGCATCTGCCAGAGAAGAAACATCCGCCAATGTCTCTTTTAAATCGACTCGTCCAAGTACATCCCTAGCCATTAAACGCATCATCTCTTCGCGGCGAAAACGACGCAGCGTGCTCATTAAGCCTTCTTCATCATTAAGCCCGGAGACATGTTCTTGCAAGGTCTGAAAATAAAATGATTCACCTTGCTGACGATATAGGGGAGAGTTGCCTTGAGACCACGAGTAAAGTATTTCTGGAAAACGAGCACTGCTTTCTCTTACATAATCACTGCGAGACCAAATAGTGAGCATATCTTCAACGAAACTATTTTCTCCCGGAAACCAGGGCGAATAAGTATTGCTGTTAAAGGCATCACCCTGAGCTTCAAAATATTCAACAATTTGATTATAAGTATTAGCGATAGGTGTGCGAATAAATTCTGGAAATCTGGATATGAAAGATTCTAATGTGTTTTTTTGCGGCATTGGCTTGTTCATCCTTCTCTGTATCTGAGGTCTTTACCCGACGACTACGCTTGCAAAAGCCTCAGCTATTTACTCATTTGAAATAGCTTAACGCCTCTTTCCGCCTTACTCATATCAGAAGCATACAAAGGCAGCTTTTCCGTTAAAATTTGCGCTAAAGACTTAAGATCATATTGATTGCCTTGCTTAAGCTCTAACTCTATTTCATGAATTTTTTCGTGTTTGTTATTTGAAAGAATCTCGCCCCAATCTAACACCAGCTCGACCAGGCTGTCTTGCCACCTCACATCGAAAACATAACGAACAAAATTGGTTTCGAATAAGGTCACCAGCTTTTCTATGGTTACGCCTGTTGGCCACGCTTCACATTGTTGGAGCTGTTCAGTATCTAATTTATGTTCCGGTAACGTCCATTCCCACTCTCCGCGTTGACTCAAGCCATCGACAGATTTCCCTGCGGTTTTGAATGTCTGGATAAAATTCAACTTTCCTTGATCATTTAAGGATTGGCGGATTCGCAAGGCCACTTTGTGTTGATGAAGACTAAAGTCTGGTGTATCGAAGTAAGCATTTTTCAGTTCTTTCTTAGCATAGCGATGATGACATCCCAGATCTTTTAACACTGACTCTAAAGCATCGAGCCGTGAATCACTTAGACCTTCCTTAAACGCTAATTTTATTTCAACTTCAGTCGCCACAATTACTCCGTTTGCTTTTTATGCAGTGTAAGAGCTAAATATTATACGCAGTAAGCGATAGAACATTCTTGATTTAGCACCTAAATTTCTAATAAAAAAGTGACGGGGCCATCATTGATGAGTGACACACGCATGTCTGCACCAAACTGGCCCGTTCTCACAACCACTCCCTTATTTTTAGCCATGGTAATAAATAATTCGTACAATCGCTCACTTTCACTGGGGCGACCTGCACTTGAAAAACCAGGCCTCAAGCCTTTCTGAGTATCTGCCACCAAGGTAAACTGAGAGATAATCAATAACTCTCCTGAAACTTGCTGCACATTAAGGTTCATTTTCCCTTCGTTATCAGAAAACATGCGATAGCCGAGTACTTTTTCTAGCATTTTCTGACAAATTTCTTCGGTATCTTCTTTGTGGACACCAAGAAAAACTAAAAGACCAGACTTAATTGCACCCAGTTCTTTGCCCGCGACTTCGACAGAGGCTTGACTGACTCTTTGTAATAATACTTTCATTTTTTCATCGTCCAAAATTCAGCTAAGAAATCATAAGGCAAAAAAAAACCAATCAACACATTGTTAATTGGTTTTTTTACTAAGCTCGCTTAGCGTAGTTAGACACTATTTTTTCACGCCGCGCTTTCGCTCATTTTCTGTCAGAAGTTTTTTACGCAAACGTATATTATTTGGCGTCACTTCGACCAATTCATCATCTTCGATAAACTCAAGCGCCTGCTCCAAGGTTTGCTTAATAGGTGGTGATAAAACTAAGTTTTCATCCGTACCTGCCGCACGTATATTGGTGAGCTGCTTGGCTTTTGTTGGGTTAACTGTTAAATCGTTTGAGCGAGCATGAATGCCGATAATCTGGCCTTCGTATACTTCTGTCGCATGCCCTAAGAATAATCGACCACGGGTTTGCAATGTAAACAGCGAGTAAGCCAGTGTTTTACCCTTCATCATGGAGATTAAAACACCATTTTGACGAGACACAACTTCACCTGCTTTAACGGCATCATAACGATCAAAAACGCTTGTCATGATACCACTACCAGAAGTCAGCGTTAAAAAGTGGCCTCTAAAACCAATCAAGCCACGCGAAGGGATGTTGAATTCTAACTTAACGCGACCACGCCCGTCTGGCTCCATATTGGTCAGCTCAGCTTTCCGTAAACCAAGCTCTTCCATGACAGAACCCTGATGAACCTCTTCAATATCGATAACCACATTTTCATAGGGTTCCTGTAGCTCATCACCCACCATTTTCTCAACAACTTGTGGTCGAGAAACCGCCAGTTCATAACCTTCACGACGCATTGTTTCAATTAATACTGATAAGTGAAGCTCTCCACGACCCGAGACTTTAAACTTATCCGCCGTATCACCTTGCTCTACTCTTAACGCCACATTGTGAATTAACTCTTGATCAAGACGATCTTTGATATTTCGAGAGGTGACATACTTACCGTCTTTACCTGCAAAAGGCGAGTCATTCACCATAAAGTTCATGCTTACCGTCGGTTCGTCAACCGTTAATGGGGGCAAGGCTTCTACATGATCCGGGTCACATAGCGTATCTGAGATACTTAAACCATCAATACCATTAATACACACGATGTCGCCCGCTGACGCTTTATCTGTATCAATTCGTTCAAGGCCATGATAGCCCTTAACGTTTAGCACTCTACCTTTACGTTCTTTACCGTGAAGATCTTTAATGATGACCTGCTGGCTAGGTGATAATGTTCCGCGCACGATTCGACCAATACCGATAACACCGACATAACTATCATAATCCAAAGCCGAGACTTGCATTTGCAAAGGGCCGTTCGGGTCAACTTTTGGCACCGGTACTTTATCAATGATTATTTGAAATAGCGGTGTCATATCCTCTGCCAACTCATCGGCTTCCATACCCGCCACGCCATTTAACGCTGAGGCATAAATAATCGGGAAGTCTAGCTGTTCATCCGTTGCTCCTAAACGATCGAAAAGGTCGAAAACTTGATCCACCACCCAATCAGGCCGCGCACCAGGACGATCCACTTTATTGATAACAACAATTGGGTTTAAGCCTTTCTCAAATGCTTTAGAGGTGACGAAGCGTGTTTGAGGCATTGGCCCATCAACGGCATCAACCAACAGTAAAACAGAGTCAACCATAGACAAAACACGTTCCACTTCACCACCAAAGTCGGCGTGCCCAGGCGTATCAACAATATTTATACGATAGTCATTCCAAGTAATCGCTGTATTTTTAGCTAGGATAGTAATACCCCGCTCTCTTTCCTGATCACTAGAGTCCATAACTCGCTCTGAACCCTGATCTTTTCTGTCTAAGGTGCCAGATTGGCTTAATAACTTATCAACAAGGGTGGTTTTGCCATGATCAACGTGCGCGATAATGGCAACATTTCTAAGATTTTCTATCACAATCTGATTACCTATTTCCCAAAATAAAGCAGGGATTAAAAGAAAAGCTGGATTAAAAGTGGACGCGAATTATACAGGAAGCTAAAGAGTTTAGAATGCAATTACGAAAGATTTTGCAAATTACTACACTTTTTTTCAAAAACGCCTTAGAAAGAAGCGCGTTTTTAAAAACACCCGGCTCTGCACCTTATAACTAATTAGCCACAAAAGCACTAATACGGTGCGCCAGCAACCTTTAACGCACCAAACTAATGCACCAAATAATCTGGAGATAGTAAGTTCATTTAATATTATCTTATTTTACAACAAGTTATAAACACTAAAAAGTTGGCAATTAATTTGCTTTAGCTATAAGCCGTAATATAGTGCTTTTTTGCAGTTCATTTATGAAAAAAAATAGTTAGGGAATATTCGAGAAAGTCATGTTATTCTCGCCCTTTTCCCTTTACAGGCAAACTACTGACACTGCTATAAAAGACTTCATCGTCATAATTTAAGCAATCAGCTTTAAGACTGATGCATTTCCAGGCTATCAGTAGCACGCTAGTACCGCCTGTTACGAAAATATTGCACCGACCTTTTTCAGGCCGGGCTCTCGTAAAATGAGACAAGAATTTGTTTCAACACTTATCCACTATGGAGAAATTAGAATGTCAGAGAAAACTCTCGGCCTGATCAAAGAAAACGATGCAATCTGGGCTGACCTTCGTTTTACAGATACCATTGGTAAAGAACAACACGTGACTATTCCTGCAGGCTTAGTCGATGAAGATTTCTTCGAAGAAGGCAAAATGTTCGACGGCTCATCTATCAGCGGCTGGAAAGGCATTAACGATTCAGACATGATCCTGATGCCTGACGACAGCACGTCTGTTATGGACCCATTCACTGAAGAAAGTACGGTCATCATTCGCTGTAACATTGTTGAGCCTTCAACAATGCAAGGTTATGACCGCGACCCTCGCTCTGTTGCATTGCGCGCGGAAGAGTACTTAAAGTCAACAGGTATTGCTGATTCAGCATTATTTGGCCCAGAACCAGAATTTTTCGTTTTTGATGACGTTAAATGGCATGCAGATATGAGCGGTGTTGGTTATGCCATCGACTCTGAAGAAGCAGCTTGGAGCAGCAGCAAAACAATAGAAGGCGGTAACACAGGCCATCGCCCATTTGTGAAAGGCGGTTACTTCCCTGTTCCTCCTGTTGATTCACTTCATGAACTTCGCGCAGCTATGTGCGGCGCAATGGAAGCAATGGGCTTAGAAATTGAAGTTCATCACCATGAAGTGGCAACTGCGGGTCAATGTGAAATCGGCGTTGGCGCAAACACACTTGTTAAGAAAGCTGATGAAGTTCAAATTCTTAAGTATTGTGTACATAACGTTGCACACGCATATGGCAAAACAGCGACATTTATGCCGAAGCCTGTTGTCGGTGATAATGGCTCAGGCATGCATGTTCACCAGTCTCTTGCTAAAGACGGCGTAAACATCATGGCAGGTGACGGCTATGCGGGTCTATCTGACGAGTGTTTATACTATATTGGCGGCATCATCAAACATGCCCGCACACTAAATGCCTTCACCAACCCATCAACTAACTCTTACAAACGTTTAGTGCCTGGTTTTGAAGCGCCTGTTATGCTGGCTTATTCAGCACGTAACCGTTCAGCTTCTATACGTATTCCTTATGTAAACAGCCCGAAAGCACGTCGTCTTGAAGCGCGCTTCCCTGATCCAACAGCCAACCCTTACCTTGCTTTCTCAGCAATGTTAATGGCTGGCCTTGATGGCATCCAAAATAAGATTCACCCTGGTGATCCTGCGGATAAAGATCTATATGATCTTCCAGCTGAAGAAGCAAAAGCCATTCCAACGGTTGCTGCAACATTAGAGCAAGCATTGGATGCATTAGCAGCAGATCATGAATTCTTGACACGTGGAAACGTTTTCTCTGAAGATATGATTGCAGCCTTTATTGAACTTAAGCGTGGCGATGTTGAGCGTATCAACATGACAACTCACCCACTTGAGTTTGAAATGTACTATTCTCTATAAATGATAAACCCTATCGGCTTGAGCTCAGCATTGTCGCTTCGTTCAACTTGATATAAAAAACCCCAAACAGTGCACACTGTTTGGGGTTTTTACATTTATAAGACAAAAACAGACATAATACTTACTTACATAGACCACAGAAACTTTTATAGTTAATGGTTGTTAGTGCAAAGTAAAGACAGTCGCACACGAATAATTCATCAGACTATTTATTTGGAGAACACTCATGGCAACTATTTCAAGCCTGATATTAAATAGCGATCAAGCTGAAAATCCTGGCTCTCCAAATAGTCATGAAACCAACATTAACCCTACAGACATCATCACCCCAACGCTTAGCGAAGCAGCCTCACAAGATTTATTATCTGAAATCCAAGCGATTAAAGATGCCATGACAAACAATGAAAGCTTTGACTTCACAACACTAGAAGCAACCGCTGCAGGCCAAACAAACCTGAACATGAGCAATGATAAAAGCATCTCATCCTCGCCGATACTTCTCAATGAAGACAGCCTGTTGATTCAATACCAAAGTAATAGCGATGATGAAGCGAATAACACCCAAAGCGCAGCAAACACCCATCTTGATTCTCGCCCCGATGCGAATAATGACGACCCTTTTTTAGATGATTCAATCAACTCAGATACCAATCAAATTCGATCCAATGTGAGCGAAGACTTTATCACGAATACTCGCGGTTCATTCGAGGCTAACAATGTTAAAGCTCAAACAGTCGACACCCAATATGGCAAATTAGTGTCTAATGGCGATGGCAGCTGGGATTACACCCTGAATAATCAACAAAGCGACATTCAATCCTTATCTGCCGGCAGTACAGTAGAAGATACAATTAAGCTGACAACTACCTCTGGTGACAGAATTGAACTATCCATCACCATTAATGGGAGCAATGATCAAGCTATTATCACAGGTCAAAAACAAGCAAGCGTTGAAGCCTTGCCACTAAATGACATTGCTAATACTCAACCAAGCGTTAGCGGGAAACTTAATGTGTCTGACATTGATGCAGGAGAGGCTCGATTCGACACAAATTTCGATATAAAAGGTAGTTTTGGTAGCGCACAAATCAATGCACTCGGGGAGTGGAGTTATACCCTGAATAATACCAGCGATGCTGTTCAGGGTTTGCGTTCAGGTGAACAAATATTCGACCTTTTTTCAGTTAAAACATTAGACGGTAGTAAGCAGCTTATACAGATTTCAATACAAGGCGTCGATGACAAACCACTCTTGAGTGGAAAAAACGTAGCCGTTCTCGACCTAGAAACAGAGCTCAATACACAGGGTAGCTTGACTATAAACGACCCTGACTTTGGCGAATCAGCATTTCAAGCATACACCAACATCCAGTCTTCACTAGGTTATGGTTCAGCAGATATTGATTCACAAGGAAACTGGACATTTGCTTTAGACAGCGAGTTCACCAGTTCAAACCCCATTGCTGATGGGCAAACGCGTATCGACAGTTTTGAAGTATTTACCCTTGATGGCACCAGCCAAACAATTCATATCCCAATACAAGGAAGCAACACGCCACTTTATTCGCAAACAAATACCAGCACCGCTGATTCAGAAAGCCTCGCGCTTAACCAGTTACTCACTGAACATGGACAAGATAATAACGATAGCCTATCTAGCGTATTAAACGGACAAAGTGAACAAAACAATGTTCAGCTAACGCCCCAGAATACGGGCGAAAGCAGTTATCAGCTGGAAGCAAGCATCTACATGAATGGCGATGCGAATAACCTCGGAAACCCGCTAAGCCAGAATTTGAGTGACATCCCTATAAGTTAATAGTGTATCGGTTCAAACATATTTTAAAGCGTTTCATCTTCTGATAAAAATGACACATTCGTGTCATCTAACTTGTGCCTGAGCTCTTCCCGTTCGAGCAATTTCACTTGTACGGCATCAGGAAGGTCCGTGAATAAAATCGTCCCTTTCTTAACCAGTAAACCGATTAGATCCTCGGTGACTCGCGCTAAAGCAGCATCTGAGTCTGCTAAGGCATCAATAATCTCATGTTTTTTATGTTTAGGCATTTTACATTACCACTAATGAATCAAGGCTAAGGGTTGAAAGTAGCTTTCCTTGTAAATGTAGAATTTGATATTTCGATAAACTTAAAGCCTGTTGCGCTTCATGTAACTGACCTTTCGCTTTCAATAATTCATTTTCTGCATCCAAGAGATCAATTAAACTTCTTTGACCAATATTGAATTGTTGAGCATAAGCGATTTTCGTTGTTTGGGCTGACTCGACATAATCTTGCAAAAAACTCACGCGTTTAGCGTTAGATTGATAACTAAACCAAGCACGCGATGCCTCTCGTTTAAACTCTCGGCGTAAGTCATCAAGTTCATAACGTAAAGATTGCGCTTGATACTTTGCTAAACGTTCCTCAGCTCTATCTGAGCCACCTTTATAAAGGTTATAACGCATTCTTAACATAATAAATGCATCACTGTTTCTGCCGCTCACTCCATCCAGGTTATCATTCCATGACGCACCGGACTCGAAATAAACATTCGGCAAACGACTAGACTGACTGGCTTTTTCAACAAACTTTTGAGCATTTATTTCTTTGGTTTTTGAATCAAGAAATGGGTTGTCCCGAATAACCACCTCTAAAAATCCCGACTCTGTTTCAGGCATTTTAAACAACTGGCCGAGGGAATTAAGTTGCCGGGAAGGCATCTCTCCGACATCCCTCAGGTAATCCACATTGGCTGATAACACTTGGGTTTTCGCTGTTTCCAGGTTTGCCAATGCCAACGACAGGCGCGCACTAATCTGACTCACCCGGGCTCTATTGTCTTTGCCTGAGCGGACCCTTAAACCAATATCCTTTGCGATTTGCTCGTGCACTTTTAAGTTGGCCAAGTGATCGTTTAAAATTTTATTTTTGGTGGCCACATCCAAATGCGTTTCGATAGCTTTAAGCGCTACCTCACTCGCTAAATTGAAGTAGTCGGCCTCTTCTGCGGTTATTTTCTCTAATTGGCTTCGTCTTAAATTATCGGCATTAAAACCATCAAAAATCATTTGAGAAAGCGTAATGGCAGACTCCCTTCGCTCCATATCAAGTGAACTAAACCCTGCTTTCACCTTGGTCGACGAATTATTACTGTCTTCACGACCAATGCCCAAACTAAGCGAAACACTAGGCAATAAAGCTGACTCAACTTTTGTTAATTGCTGCTGGCTCGAATATATATCGTTTCTGGAAATCAGTATTTTAGGGTGGGACTCCAAGGCGATGTACGCACTTTGGCTGATGCTTCGAACCGGGTTAGCTTCTACTTTTTCAGTTGCTAGGCAAAAAGAGAGAAAAAAGCTACTTATCAAAATAAAACATAAGTTCGCTTTTAATATAATGTGCATGTATTAAACCTCTATCAGCCGACTCAAAGCCCGAAGAGGAAACGAGTACTTTTGACTGCTTTATTATGATGTTGCATCCTGCTTATGGCTCAGACAAGGCAACTTGTTTTGCTTTTAAGATCGGTTTAAGCAGATAACTTAATAGTGTTTTCTTACCCGTCAAAATATCCACCTCGGCGATCATACCGGGAATAATCGGTAAAGGATTATCGGTGCTACCCAAGTTATTTTGATAGGTTTTCACTCTTACCAGATAAAAACTTTCATCGTTTTCATGACTAATGGAGTCAGCACTTATATGCACCAGTTCGGCTTCCAGCCCACCATAGATGGTAAAGTCATAAGCGGTGAATTTTACCATTGCTTTTTGCCCTGGGTACAGCCGTGCAATATCTGAAGGGCGGATTTTCGTCTCAATTAACAAACTATCTTCTAAAGGCACAATACTAATTAGATCCATACCTGGCTGAACAACCCCGCCCAAAGTATTCAGCATAATCTGCTTAATCGTTCCATTAACCGGCGATCTCACCTGCGTTCTATCCAAACGATCTTCCAAGGCACCACTTGTCTGGGAAATTTTTGCCAATTGATCCAGATACTGATTTAACTCTGTTTGGGTCTCTGTATTGAAGTTCATCCTTAACTGGTTTTTTTTATTTTTCAGCTCTTCGATAGCGGTTTCTATACTCGGCATAGCAAACTCAAGACTCGCAGCGTCACCCGAAGCCTTCAAGGCTTCTTTTTCAGCACGTATCGTTTCCATCTCGGAGACAACACCCGCTTTTAATAGTGGTCGTAAAATAGCGAGTTCTTTTTCAGCAAGGCGCTGCTGACGCTTGGCCTGTTTTTGTTCAAAGTTTGCCTTAGCTAAAGCCTGTTTTTGCTGTTTGATCTGTAAGTCAATTAAACGCTGTGAAGTATTAATTTGAGCCTGTCGATGTGAAAATAATCGGTGCTGTTCTTGAATAATGTCTGGCGCATCATTTAACAAACTTTCTGAAAAAGCGATGGTGGGCTCCCCAGATAATTCTGCTCGTAAACGTGCGATATTTGCCTTGGCTGCAAATAATGTTTGTCGTCGCTCCTGAAAAGACGAGTTGAACTGGGTATCATCCAGTTTTAATAACACCTGCCCTTGCTTAACCCGCTGCCCTTCTTCAACAAATAACCCAGAGAGAATACCGCCTTCCAAATTCTGCACCAGCTGTAACTGTTTTGAAGGAATCACTTTACCTTGACCGCGCACCAACTCATCGACTTCGGCATAATAAGACCAGCTGATGAATACCCCGAGCAAGACTAAAACTAGCTGAATAATACGCCTCGACGAAGTGCTAACATCTGGAATAGAATCGCTCACTTATTCACCTCTGAATTTGAGGTATGAATCAAGCCTCGTTTTAAGGCATCTAATACTTTTTCTTTGGGCCCGTCTGCGACAATTTTCCCAGCATCCATCACAATAACCCGGTCAACCAACGACAACAAAGAAGAGCGGTGGGTACTTAAAATCATTGTTTTGTCTTTCGTCAGGGTTTTAATATTCTGAATCACCTCTTGTTCGGTTTGATTATCCATGGCGGCACTCAACTCATCGAATAAAAACAGGTCAGGTTGATTGATCATCGCCCGGGCAATGGCAACACTCTGCTTTTGACCGCCAGATAAACCTTTCCCTTGCTCACCAATCAGCATATCCACGCCCATCGGATGCGCTTGAACAAAGGCATCAAGGCATGCCACATGAAGTGCTTGCGTCAGTTCATCGACGGAGGCAGAGGCATTCTTCAATAAAATATTGTCACGCAAGCTACCTCGCAATAACGAGATTTCCTGGGGAACATAAGCAATATGCGACCTCAGTTGAGACATATCTAAATGCTGAAGTTCTATGTCATCAATCAAGACCTGCCCTGAGCCAGGCTGAATAAACCCCATCAGCAGTTTCAGCAGGGTACTTTTACCGGCACCAATTTTACCAATAAGCGCTACTTTCTCGCCCGCCTGAATCGTCAATGATAACTGATTCAAAATCGTTCCCTGAGACACGGAATAGGAAAGCTCTCGTAATTCAATTTTCCCAAGAAGTCGGTCTGTATTCAGGTAGGTTCTATTTTGTTCAACATCAACCGCTTGCGAGCTAAGGGCATCGAGACTAACTAACGCTGCTTTTGCTTGGTGGAATTGCGAAATAAGAGAGGCTAACTGCACCATCGGTGCAAGCGCCCGACTAGACAGCAACACACACGCGATTAAGGCACCCAAACTCATATTCTGGGCATTGATTTGATAAACACCCAATATAATCACCGATACAACCGTCATTTGAATAACAAAGGTAGACACCAAACCAATAGAGTCAGCGTATTGACGAGATTTCAGGCTTAAAGCAATCATCTTAAGCAGGCTTTTTTGCCAAAGCGATAACTGGTGATACTCAGCATTTAATGATTTTATGGTTTCCAGTGTGCTAAGCGATTCAACCGCAATTGCATTTTTTTCAGCAGACGCTGACTGTAATTCGACCGACAGCTTCTTCAGGGGGAAATGCATGAGCATACCGTAAGCCAGCAATATCAGCATCGCGATCAACGGCGCAAAGGCAACAGAGCCACCGATATAAGCAATGATGAATAGAAATAACAGCGCAAAGGGTAAGTCGATCAACGCCACCATGGTCGACGCTGTGAGAAACTGCTTAATTGCATCAAAATCTTTTAGCTGGCTCGCCATACCACCAATAGAGCCATTAATACAATCGAGACGGGTTTTTAATATGCGTTCAAAAAGCCGTTCCGACAAGACATGGTCAAGCTGCGCAGCCGAGCGATCGATAAAGCTATGGCGTAAGAATTTACATAACAAGTCAAACAATAAAATAATAATGATGCCACTTGAAAGCACCCATAAGGTTTCAAATGCCTGATTTGGTACAACTCGATCATACACATTCATCACAAATAGTGGGCTGGCAAGCGCAAAAATATTAATAAGCAGGGAGGCGACTAAACTATCGCGATAGACTTTTCGCAACACATACACTTGTTCCGACAGCCAAGAAGAAAACGTTAACAACGGATTACCCCACTCCAAAATAGCCTGATGAATAAATATTACTTATTTAACAAATCTAAACGATATTTCAAAAACTTAATCCAAAAGAGTCGCCTTTCACAGTGGGCTACGTTAAGGTTTAATATCAAGATATAATTTTTAACTATAGCAGCTATTTACAAATTAGGTCGCGTTACGGAAGACTTATCTAGCGCGTGGCTTCGAGTTTAAAATCAGGTTTTATCACCTTCTACTTTCCTTATTTTATTAAAGGTAAGCCTTATGTTTTATAAACAGTTTATGCGCAATCATTCAATATTTTCAGCAGCATGGCTAAGTCTTACAGTATTACTCTGCTACACCTTGTCAGGTAATTTACTGGCAAACGAAGCCAAAACAGAGTCATTCACGAAAGTATATAAAGTCATTGGTGACGATGGCAGCGTTTCTTTTTCTGATCAACCCAATGCTCAATCTGAGACACTTTTGGTACCACCTATTATTACTATCCCAGCTATCGACCCAGACACAGTACGATCAGCCCCACAGATCCTGAGCCCTCGTACAGAGCTTGATAGTTATTCATCCCTTTTGATCTTGGCACCTGCAAATGATAGTGCATTTTATTCTGCATCGGGTGATGTCGATGTCATTGTTGATGTAAAACCCGCCTTGCTTAGAGAAGATAAACTAGAGTTTTATTTAGATAACAAACTAGTACAGACAGATAGACAGCTCCAAGTGCGTTTACCTTTAGTGGATAGAGGAACGCACACGTTAAAGGTTAAGTTACTCTCTTCTGATGGCAATACCCTGAAAGAAAGCCAATCAACATTTACGGTTCATAAACCAAGCATACGCAACTAAGCGATCATCGCGCCTCCTTTTAGAGCATAACAAGCCAAACACATCGCAATAAGCGCATCATTTTGGTGCGCAAAACCTGTTTAGGCTCTACACTCTCCTAAGACATTCGAAAAAGTGACCTTTTTAGAATCCATATCAAGCACTATTTTGCTCATTCAATACAAAATAGCCGCTAAAAAAGCGTTAAAGAGTCAATTTAGCAACTCATCTTAAGATGATTAAGTAAATTGGTTTACTTCTTGCTTTAAGCTTTTAATACGGATATATCTACATCCAATTTCTGCACCTTAATAAACAGTTCAAAAGACAATCACTTGACCCATCATGCAACTTAGAGAGCTTATTCACAGATCATGAATTCAAAAAATGTCAGTCATGAACTTCATACCAGGATACTGGAAAACCTATCTACAGCGGTATTTCTCTTAAATGAAGACCTTAAAGTATGTTATGCCAATCCCTCTGCAGCCATGTTATTGCAATCAAGCCATAAACGAATTTTATCAAGTAAGTTAAGTCGACTGTTTACACAGTACGAACACACACTATTTAATGAATTTCGATCCATTCTTGAAAATGGCCATTCGTATACTCAGCGGGATTGTGAATTCGAGCTTCATAATGGCGCATCTATTTTAGTCGACTGCTCTGTTGCGCCACACTTGATTGATGATGATTGTTTTTTGATTATCGAAATGCAGACAAAAGACAGGCTGCTAAGAATAAGCCGAGAAGAACAGCTCCATGAAAACCAAGAAACGGCCCAAATACTCATTCGTGGTTTCGCGCATGAAGTGAAGAACCCACTTGGTGGTATACGAGGCGCTGCCCAGCTATTAGATGCAGAACTAACAGACCCGGACCATCATGAATATACCCAGATTATTATGGATGAGTCTGATCGATTACGCAGCCTTGTCGATAGAATGCTTGGTTCAAACAAAATGCTAAAGCGCAGTGAAACCAATATTCACGAAATCCTTGAGCGTGTCTGCACCTTGATTCACGCTGAGTCTGCAGGACAAATAAAAATCATTCGTGATTATGACCCCAGTATTCCTGAGTTCTTAGGCGACAAGGGCCAGTTGATTCAAGCCTTCTTGAATATGGCAAAAAATGCCTTACAAGCTTTATCTGATCAAGTCGCTGAAGGTCGAGATGGTATTATTACACTGCGCACACGGGCTTTAAGGCAGTTTACCATTGGCCATTCCCGACACCGTTTAGTATTGAACGTAGAAATCATGGATAACGGCCCAGGCATTCCTAAAGAAGCCATTCAAAACATCTTTTACCCAATGATCAGCGGTAGACCAGATGGAACCGGTTTGGGCTTATCCATCACACAAAGCATTTTAACAAAACATGACGGGCTGGTTGAATGCGAGAGCAAACCAGGCGAAACAAAGTTTATTGTTTATTTACCTCTGGAGCAAAATAATGGCCTCTAAACCACTTGTATGGATCATTGACGACGACCGGTCAATCCGCTGGGTATTAGAAAAAGCCCTCGCAAAGGAAAACTTCGAATTACGCTCTTTTGACAGAGCTGAAGGCGTGGTTGAACAGCTGACAAGAAGTACCCCGGACGCCATTATTAGTGATATCCGCATGCCGGGTATGGATGGTTTAGCGCTCTTAGAGAAAATTCAGGCCTTTCATGTTCATCGCGGTTTACCTGAAATTCCCGTGATTATCATGACTGCTCATTCGGATTTAGATAGCGCTGTCTCATCCTACCAAAGCGGCGCCTTCGACTACCTGCCGAAGCCGTTTGACCTAGATGATGCGGTTGTTTTAATCAAACGTGCAATTGCCCATTCTCAAGAGCAACGCGCCAAAAATGCTCCTGGCACAGCAGAACAAGTAATTGAAAGTACAGAAATCATTGGTAAAGCACCTGCTATGCAGGAAGTATTCCGTGCCATTGGCCGTTTATCCCAGTCCAATATTACGGTATTGATCAATGGTGAATCAGGCACAGGTAAAGAGCTCGTTGCTCGGGCACTTCACCAGCATAGCCCGAGAGCAACGGAATCCTTCATAGCCTTAAATATGGCTGCTATTCCTAAAGACTTAATTGAATCAGAGTTATTTGGTCATGAAAAAGGTGCCTTTACCGGTGCCGGAAGCCAACGAACGGGGCGCTTTGAGCAGGCCAATGGCGGTACACTTTTCTTAGATGAAATTGGTGATATGCCTGCCGATACCCAGACACGTTTATTAAGGGTATTAGCCGATGGGGAATTCTATCGCGTTGGAGGAGCCACACCGGTAAAAGTAGATGTGCGCATTATTGCAGCGACACACCAAAACCTTGAGAGTTTAGTCAATGCGGGTAACTTTAGGGAAGATTTATTTCATCGTTTAAACGTTATTCGTATGCATTTGCCTAAACTGGCGGATCGAAGTGAAGATATTCCCAAACTGGCCAATTTTTTCTTGAAGAAAGCCTCGAAAGAACTGTCTGTCGAAACCAAAATACTACGCCCCGAAACAGAAAGTTATTTAAGTGTCATGCCGTGGCCTGGCAACGTCAGACAGCTTGAAAATGCCTGTCGGTGGTTAACCGTTATGGCGAGCGGTCGAGAGATTCATGTACCCGATCTTCCGCCTGAGTTGCTTAATGAAGACCAGAGCGCCCCCAAAGGCCTGTCTTGGCAAGAAGCCCTTAGGAAGTGGGCCGATCAGGAATTGAAAAAAGGCAAACAAGGTGTCTTACAAATGGCAGTACCGGAGTTTGAGCGCATTATGATAGAAACCGCCTTGAACCATACCGGTGGTCGAAAACGCGATGCCTCGATTCTACTTGGCTGGGGTAGAAACACTCTAACCAGAAAAATTAAAGAATTAGATATGAGTGTGAAGGCGTCAGAAGAAGAATAGCGGGTAATACACTAAGTGTTTAATTTGGAAGCCCCTTCGACGGGGCTCAGGGAACGTGAGTATTGGTGTATTTACGGGAAGTCTGCAGAGTATTGTCCACAAACAAGAATACCGCTCATTGAGCCCCGTCGAAATGCGCTCTATGAAACGCTGAACTTATTTAGGGTTAATTCATCACTTCCCGCCAGTAAATAATTCGATCATGACCTCGATACAGGCCAAAACTTGCTTTAATCCGCGGGTGATCCTCCAGACTACCATCCTGGTTCCAATCAAACTGTAACCACGGGTAGCTTGTTAAATCCACCTCTATAAAGACATCACCGGTATTACCTGCATTAGGGGCACTCAGCGAGAAGTTTTCATTTTCCTTTACTATCAGTGGTGAATTAAAACTAAAGGTCGTCGTGCCTGAACCAAGCGCCACAGGATTAGCACTCCCCCCATTCAAGCTAATATTTGCTGCATTCAGAGCTGTGCAACTGTCGTCAGGATTAAATTCAAACTTATTTTTTGTCGAGAAATATTCTGCATGTGCCTGAATGGCTAAATTCTGTGTTTCCGGGCCATAGGCATTTTCCATTTTCCAGCGGCCATGGCGCAGCAATTGATCGTTAGTGGTATTAAAGCTAACACCTCCGCTATCTGAATCCGAAGTAAACCCAATATTATTTAAGGAAACAGACCCCGTTACGCCATCATCATCTTCTAAATTTATTTGCAGGTTAACATCGGCATCGAAAGGCTGGATACCCGTCGCGACAGACCTTAAATAATTAAAACCATCAAAGCTTTGATTATGCAAGATCATGACTTTCTGGCCATTTATATTTCTTATACCATTTATACCACCATAACTTTGGGCGGCATTGGCCGAAGAAAAACTTGCCGCTCCGCTTAGATTATCGGTATAACAAAACCCCTCTGTCGCTGGCCCTATGCTACAATTTGTTTGCTCTACTAAAGAGCCACCCAGCTTCCAAAAATCTCCTTCATAGTTTTGAGTTAGCACGTCATCCGCATTTTTGGCCTGTATCGTTAGTTCAGGCGCGGCATTAAGATCAAAGAAAAAGTCTTGATCAAGATACGTAAAACCACTGCATGAATTTGCGAAGCTTGCTGGCGTCAAACTAAGGTCGAAATAGTCAGGATAAAAACGGCCAATATTGGCTGATGCCCTTGTGGTGATAGTTTGTCCGAAAAAAGCAGGTGCTTGAGCAGAAATAGTAAATACCCCTACTTCACTTACTTTTTGGTTTGTTATGGTTTTTTCGCCGTTATCAGAATCCTGGATGGCTATGACGCCTTCGCTTAGTGCGCCATTTATGCCATCAATCGATGGCGCGACTAAGTTCAACGCTAAAGTAATATCACCGTTTGAACGATAACTGCCAGCCTTCGTTTCTAAGCCATCTGCACAAACGGCGGTTGCGGTGATTGGAAAAGGACTCCCTGCACTCACAAATTTATCGCAGGTCTCATAGTTTGCAGTACACTGGTTGTTAGATGCCGCCACCTTTATGGTATCAGGAGAAACAACAAATATACCTGATTTTCCGCGAAGCTCAGGAGTGGCTGACACGCCATCATCGTAAGCAAACTCTATACCGAGAATTTGAGCCGCATCCAAGTGCTCAACATCCACCGTTGCCTGCCCCAATGAAAAATTTACTGACACACTTGTACTCGTGTGCGGTGCGCTATTCGAAATAGCAGCTCCATTTATCATGATAGGAGAATTAACAGCTTCACTTACAGTAGGGGCCGCTTGCTCATAATTCGCATTCACCCAGACAGACAAGTCTTTATTACCGGTAAAGCCTGTTAGTAATGCACAAGCGCTGGAGCCATCATCCACCTTCCCGATTGCTGTTAAGGTTAATGGTTTTGGATTACCGCAAACAAAATCATCTGGCCCAGTGACAGCAAAACCGGCGCTTCTAAAATCAATACTTACAATCTCATCCAACGCACTTACTTGATCTTCTAAACTCACTTGTAAATTAACATTCTCATTTTGATGATAAAGATAAACTGAGCCCACGCCAGACTCTGTGCCATTTAAACTAATGCTGGTCACTGGTGAACCACCCGAAAGCGAGGTATAGAATTGGCTAAGGGCATTTTCATCGGTAGAAAGATTAATCGTGCCGATATAATCTGTTTTCGGACTAATGCCATCATCGCACATAGCCTGAAAACCGATTTCCGCACGCGATTGCGGACAAGCTAAGGCGACACTGGGTGAACTAATGATATCAAAACCACCCAAGTTACAGCTTCCAGAGGTACACAAAGGGCCGAAATCTAACTTGGCGATGGCGGCTGCATCGTAATTAATCGAGGTATTTCGTTCGATAGAAATATTATCTGCGGTGAGCGCCCCAGTATATAAAGAGTCTCGGCCTAATGAGATGTCAGCTTTTGAATAAATACCCGCCCATGCCCTGATATTCCTATCAAATATTAAGTTACCTTCAGCGTAGATTAGTAACTTGCTTGGATCACCGGTTACACCTAAATTATCATTCGGGTTGAACCAGATATTTCTTTCAAAACGTGCATCGTCTTTTATAAAAATACGCGCAGTTCCTGAACCGACTACATTGATTTTTGAATCACGCGCGATAGCTAAACGCCTGACCCAATAATTCCCCGGCCTTAAATTAACGTCTGCAAAACGCCCTATTGTTAAGGTATCGATATAGTAAGTACTGACAGCACTATTGACATTCATCACCGCACCATTGCCCAAGACCACATCATCAAACTGCTGCTGACCTCCAGCACCTAAGGTGCCTGTCTGGTTATTTGATATAGATAAGTCCTGGTTAAATACTGAGGTATCAGGGAAAGAGCCAAAGCCCATTTCACTAACGGGATTACCGGAATCTGCCGCACAATTTGCGCCATTACAAACCGTATTAACACTGGGTGAAATAGATGAAAACTGAAGTATATTGTCGGGGCTATTGACCAATTGCCCCGTGCCGGAAAAGTTTAAGACACCATCATTGTTACTGGAAAGCGCATCTGCGAAAGCCGCTGAGCAGCCCGGGTTAGCAAGCGAGCAGAAGTGAGTTGCACTGGCTAATGAGACCATCTGGGCGTCCGATAAGGCTGCGTCAAACACCCTGACCTCATCGATATCACCATTAAATTCTCTATTGGCAGCCCCTTGGTCGGCACCAATTTGTAAGGGGTCATTATTCGTGACTGGCGTACCGGTAAACGTTGCGCTGCCACTGGCTTGCCCGTTGATAAAAATGGTTTGGTTATTTGCTTGAAAGCGAATAGCGATATGCGTCCATGCCCCCGGAGTAACAACTCCCGTTGAATCAAATTGATTCGTTGCAGTGGGCGAAACAGTCTGCCACCACCAATTGATTGTGCCATTTGGTTTGACATGAAATTCGTAGTTTTCATCTTTGGACAGTATGGTCTTTAGACCTGAAGCAGGTAAAGAATCAATTTTGATCCACGCAGAAACAGTGAAACTTCCCGTTAGATCCAAAACATTATTGTCAGGAATATTGATGTATTGATCTGAACCATTGAACATGCCATAACGGCATGAACCCGGATTACCGGGTAAAGGTGGGTTACTATTCGCATTCAAGGCACCGGCAAACACAGAGCCATTCAAGGCGTTTGCAGAGCTGTCTTTTACTTCACCGACATCACCCAACCATTCATTCTCATCCATCCGGATATCCAGCACCGCATTCGGCAGGCTTAATAACGCGTTTTTAAAGAATAAATCAAAGTCCGTTCTGACGCTTGATGAGTTGTATGAATATTGAATGAAGTCACCATTATCGACTTCGATACCAATGGTCGCGCTAATACCATTGGCGGTATTGTTAGCATAACGGAATCGAATATCACCATTTTCATAGAGGACAACTTGAAAATCGTACCGAAGGTTATTCGAATAGGCTCTGACATTATTCCATGTCACGATAAACGAGCGTGAGGGCGCGTCTCCCTTTAAACCATAAGTAACACTGGATTGTGCATCATCGACCAAGTCATCCCAATAAGGGGCTATAAAACGATTGGCTTCACCCGTAGGCAATGAATCGTTGCGATAGTCACGATGAAATCTCTGATCCAGGCCAAAATGCAAGATGCCATTCGTCAGGATTCGAACTTGGTTGTAAGCGACATCTTTAAAGGTAAATGGAAAGCCAATATTTACCAGAACTTTATCATCATCGTCCGGGTAACTTGTATCTGTCCTATCCCAGCTTACTGTATTAACAACATCAGGGCTATCCAGAGGGGTTGGTAAAAGCTCAGACACCGTATAGGTGGCGGCAAAAACAGATGTGGGTATAAGCATCACCAGGCTCAGAAAAACCCTGACTAACAATACATTTCTAATGCAGACACATAATGAAAACATCACACTTACTCTGATCTAGCCCGAACCTCGATGCTGCGTTGGGCTTGTTCATAACCCGCTCCGCACATCGCGGCACTCGTAAAGGTATAATAGTCAATAGAATCAACGGCAACCAGACTGCAAGATACCTGAGCACTACAGCCTTCCAAACCGGTGTTGTTAGTAACGGTATCAAAGTTGATGGTAACCAAGCCCGTTATACAAGACTGCCGCCCCATAAAAACTCTATTAAGTGCTATCTGGGCACTACTTTCAGCGGCATAAAAGGCTTTGACAGCATAAAAATCCTGCCCAAACCCGATATTAGATTTGGTATTCAATTCACCCAAAGCCAAGACAATCAATGAGACAATCACAATCAAAAAAATCGTGGCCGGCAGGCCGATACCTTGTTGCTTGTTTAGGCCAGATGAATGTTTAAGGTACATTACGAATTTGCACCTCTTGGTTCACGGTTTGTTTAAGATCATCCTCACCCAAGACATCAAATTGCATCATAACAACGCCATTGCGCTGCAAGGTACCCGGTGAATAGTTAAACTGACCTAGGCTTAAACGTGACCCCACCACCGTTTCATTATTTAAATTTGATGTCGGTAGCGTTGTTTTATAGCCATAATCACTGTAGTGATAAAGCATTCCGCTATCAAAACAATACATATTGGGTTCATCAACCAAAAACAAGCGCTTAGTTGGTGAGTTTCCGGGAAATTGGTGGTTTGCATCAAGTAATATTGATTGCGCATTACTCGTTGTACCTGCACTGATTTGAGATATTTCTGAACTAATCACGCCACCTGCCGACAAGGAATAAAGACCGGTCAGGCTGCTCGGATAAACAGCCACGCGAAGCGGCTGTGCTGAAAAACTGAAACCATTGTTTACGTTTGAAAATGGCGCAACTTCAAATTGATTAGCGCTGACCAAAACAGGTACTGACAAATAATCGGTCCCGGCGTAAATCGGTATATATTCAATACAGTCACCGTTTGTTCTGATACTGTTAGGCAAAGCCTGCCTTAAGGAGCGGCTAATACGTTCAGAAACCAGTAAGGCAATCGAGGCTACCTGTGAACGCTCTGCTGTATCGACCATGCCTTTTGTGATATTAGCGATAAAACTGGAGATACCCACCCCTAATATACCGACGATCACAATGGTCACGACCATTTCAATAAGCGTGAAACCCAAGCTCGCTTTTTTATAGGTGGTACGGACGATCATCAGAAATTTGCCTTATAAACGGCAAAGGGAATAGCGGCCTGCCCTGGCGGCGTTATGGTCACCGTAATTTTCTTTGCCTGATCACGATCAATGGCATCATTTTTATCCACTGCGCCCACTTCATTACCCACACACACCACGTCGACACTCACTAGATAGGCACTATAAGAACTATCGAGTGACGCAATTAAACTCTTCGCTACTTGATTATTAATCTCATCATAATCATCCACATCGTTGAAGTCTTCTCTATTTTCGGAACCATCTTTACCTAAATTTGTGCAATCAGGGTTCTCTATAACAGGCATTCCACCTACAGGCGTTGTATGGTCATAATTCTTAGCCAGAATCTCATCCATGTAGAGCTGGGCAAGCTTTAAGGTTTTATTGCGCCATAAGGGGTCGGCACTACCTAACATGCTCGCACTAAAAGCATTCATTAAGGCGACCATTGCAATGGATATGATAATGATCGAAATCACCAATTCAACCAAGGTCACGCCTCGTTGACGAGACTTACCTGCTGTCGATAATAATACGCCTTTCATGGACAAGGCCCCGTACTTTCATAGACATAACCAGAGGAGGAAAAGCACACTCTATAAGTGTTATCGCCAACAAAAGAAACAGAATGATTGCTGTTGTCTGATAAACGCGCCTGGCTATTCCAAGAAAATATGACGCTGCCACCATTAGCAATCGCAGCACCATTAACTAAAGGGCTGTTAAGTGACGAATCTAAAGTCTCTGTAAGCGATGTTTCAGTGCCTTTGGTCACACTAAAGGATGTTTCCCCGCCCGCTGAACGATTAATACTCAGGCTCACGAGGTTAGGGTTTGCAGGATCAAATAGTTTACCACTCATACCAAAAGCGATTTGCTGAGCTAATAAACCTTGGGCAATTAACTGCTCCTTGGCGATAAATTCTGCATAAGTCGATTTAGAGGAAAATAAACCCGTGGCGCTAACACTCAAAATACCCAGCAGCACAATAACCATAACTAACTCGATCAGGGTAAAGCCTTTTTGGGTGATAACAAAATGGCGCATATTTTTAAGTGCCCAAGTAAACGCAAAAAAGCGCCCGAAAGCGCTTTGTATTGATCAAAATAAATTAATTACAATCAAGCGGATCAGAGATTGTGATTGTTGGGCTACCATTAGTAGCAGCTGGAAGATATGTAATTTGACAGCTAGTAGCAGTTGTAGCGCCTATTGCGGTAAATATCGTACTGGTTCCAGAAGTGCCTGAAACAGTAAAATCATCAGCAGTAATCTGAGCCGCAGTAGCAATACCGCCAGCCGCACCACCTAAAGCCGCGGGATAACCATTAACTAAATTTATAGTCACACCTTCTAATGAAGCTGTGCCGGTTGCCCCATTTTGGTTATTAACTAAAGCATCCGCATGAGCAATAGATGAAGCAGATTTAATTGCGCCATAAGCACCTTGTAATGCCGCCCCGCGCGCATCACTACCCAAATCGGCAAAACGTGGCAATGCGAATGCCGACAAAATGCCCAAAATGACAATTACCATTACTAATTCAATCAGAGTAAAACCAGCCTGACGTTTCATTAACTTGCTCCTAAATATTCAAAATGTTTTTATTAAGCGTTTAAACTGTACGTATTCTTCATTACTTGAATTACATTCACTAATACAATAATTTAACTATAGACATGAAAAGCAAATAACGCACATTTCTCATGTTTACTTTTGTATGAAAAAAGTTACGGGATAGCATCGACATAAACACTGCCGGTATCCGGGTCATATTCAATAGTATAGTTATCTGAAGTTAGCTGGTAGGTATACAAACAATTACCTGAATTAACCGACGTCAAATAGTCTTGCCCCACCGCTATTGACACTGAAATCGAGCTAGTTGTCATCAACTCCAGCCATAAGTCATTGCACTCAACAGCCGTCATCGCTGAAGGATTAGTATTGCCGCTGACGCCCGTAGGCCAACCATCAATACTCACGTCGATGAAATTATCTGGTTCGCCATAACCCGGCAAATCAATCACCGTAGTTCTCACTCCGTTAGCCAACCATTGAGCACGCACAAGATTGACAGCAGACACATAACTACCGCCAGTCGATTGAACACTTGCTATGTGGGCGGTATCCGAAAGCTCTGCGAATTTAGGTAAAGCAAAAGAGGCGAGTATTGCCAATATTGCAATGACGACCACTAATTCTATTAAGGTAAAACCTTGTTGGTGTTTATTCATTTTTCTACCCCTAAACCTAACGGCTACTAACGGATTGGCTGCTTATCTAATTGCTCTAGCATCAATCCGCTATATTTTGAATTTAACTCTTTTGACCTTAGCGCACGCACTTTAAATCGCAAGACTTTATCTAGACTTTCATCTTTACTTTCTACTTTTCCTGAATCATTCAAGGCATATGGCACAAACGAAATTGCTTGTATCTGGTCATCAAAAAACCAGTTACCAGGATAATTGATCGCGTCAATGGGTTCCATCATGCCCACGTAATGGCTGGTATCATCTTCCAACCAATCCATTGGGTTTGCACCTTCGTAATTACCTGCTGCCTGAAGTTCCCCCCGGCTAATCAAATCAGCTTCCATTAAACGCACCGCTGCTTTTAATTCCGCCACACGATAATCAAACTGAACCTGTTCAGCCTGTTCAAACTCACGTTCAAGGCGTGCAGACAATAGCCCCATAAGAATAAAGATCAAACATAAGCTCACCGCAATCAGAAAATAATGATTACCGAAGGCCCGGCTATATATCGCATTTCCTTTCATGTTCAATACAGAACCCATTCCCACTATTTACCCATGGCCGCAGAACCTAAATCCCATATTGGCAGGAACACACCCAAGGCAAGAACCAACACAATACCGCCCATCGCCACAATCAGGATCGGCTCGATCGCTTCAGATAAACGTGTAAGTGAATAATCTGCTTCTTCATCATAAAAGTCAGCAACTTCATTAAGCAAGGTATCTATAGCGCCGGTTTCTTCACCCACGGCCATCATTTGCAACACTAAAGGGGTAAATATTTCAGCAGACCTAGCGGTTCTTAAAAGGCTATCACCGCGTTCAATGCCTATTTTCATACTGACAATTTGCTTCGCTATATATTTATTGCCTGTTGCTTCAGCAGCGATCGCCAGAGCATGTGTAATCGGCATACCAGCGGATAACATCATAGCAAAATTACGCGTGAAGCGAGATAAGGCTATTTGCTCAAACAGTATACCCACAATAGGGAAATTTAGCTTTTTCCTATCCCAACGGTAAGCACCGCCTTCTGTTTTAACCCATTGTTTAAAGCCAATGATGGCAGCAATCATTAACCCGATGACCAGCCACCAATAATCTAGGCAAAAGTTAGACGTGGCAACTAGTACCTGAGTTGGCCATGGCAGGTCTGCACCAAATTTGGCAAACACGCTCGCAAATTTGGGAATAACGAATAAATTAACAATAAATAAAGCGATAAAAATAGCGGAGAAAACCATCGTGGGGTAACGCGTTGCCGATTTAATGCGCTTGCGTGTATCACGTTCCAACTCCAGATTTTCGCTTAAACGCTTAAACGCGGTTTCTAATTGGCCGGTATTTTCTCCGACATGGATCATGCTTATAAATAATTCAGAGAACACATTTGAGTGTACTTGCATGGAAGAAGCCAGATTAATGCCCGACTCTAAACGCCTTGATACATCCACTAAGGTTTCTTTCAGCAATTCAGAATTAGTCGAATCTGCTAAACCTTTCATTGCTCGGATAATCGGAATACCGGCCCGTGTTAAGGCATTCATTTGGCGGCAAAATATAATGAGTTCATCCAGATTCACTTTTGGCTTAAATATCTGAATATTGATACTACTCACACCAGCCGATTTTTCGGCCTGCGGGGTGATTTTTATCGGAGTGATGCCTTTTTTTAACAGCTCAGCCGCGGCAAGGTTAGCGCTCGCCACATCGAGCACACCCTCGATAGCTGCGCCTTTTGAATCTCTACCCTGAAATTGAAACTTAGCCATCCAGCATCTTTCTCCCGATGAAGATGAACGCTTGCGTTGCTAATACCATCCTGCAAACCATGCTAATCATCAACCTCCAAGTCAATATCCAGATCAAGAATCAAGTCATCTTCCAAGACATCGCTGCCTTCTCCCAGTGTCGCTGATACCCGGAACACTTCATCCAGCGAGGTGATACCTTCTTTTGCAGACTGCAATGCACAAATTTCAAGCGGCTCGAAATAAGCATTTCGCAATGCAGCTGCGGCAAAGCCATCAGAATCAGCGCGCCTTAAGGCGCCCAAGCAAGCCTCATCCATTTCGAGCCATTCATAAATACCAATACGCCCTTTGTAACCGGTATTACTGCATTGATAACAACCCGTACCAATTGAGAACTTAAACGTTGTAATATCTTCAGGTACTTTATCTTTATTTTTCTGGAGCATGGCGTTTAGCCAGATATTTTCCTGGGCAGTTGGTTGATACTCTTTCGCGCAATTAGGACATATTCGACGAATCAGCCGCTGTGCCAACACGCCTTGCAAAGAGCTGGCGACCAAGTAGGGTTCCGCACCCATATCGATCAAACGCATGGCACTGCCGATGGCATCATTAGTATGCAAAGTAGACATGACCATATGCCCAGTCATAGCAGCGCGAAGGCCAATTTCTGCGGTTTCCTGGTCGCGCATTTCACCGACCAGAACAATATCAGGGTCTTGCCGTAAACACGCTCTAAGAACACTGGCGAAAGTTAAACCAACCTTCGGGTTAACTTGCACCTGGGTGATGCGAGGCAAGCGATATTCAACAGGATCTTCTGCGGTGATAATTTTTACTTCGGGTTTGTTCAATTCAGATAAAGCGCTATATAAGGTGGTGGTTTTACCGCTACCCGTTGGACCGGTAACCAAGACCAAACCATGTGGACGCGTGATTGCCACTCTGAATCGACTGAGAATTTTTTGCGGCATGCCGACCGTTTCGAGCGATAAAATACCGTCCGTCTGATCCAGCAAACGCATCACCACAGATTCACCATACTGGGTTGGCATCGTTGAAAGCCGCACATCGATCGATCTGTTTTTGACACGAATGTTAAATCGACCATCTTGTGGAATACGCTTTTCTGAAATATTCAAACTCGACATTAACTTTAAGCGAAGCACCAGCGCAGCGTTAATACGCGTTTCTTTCATCACCTGCTCTTGCAGTACACCATCTATTCGCTGCCGAATACGGACCACGCTTTCATCAGGTTCAATATGTATATCGGATGCTCTTGCCTGAACAGCATCTTCGAAAATAGACTGAAGTAACTTAACAACGGGTGCATCACTATCATCACCGGTTGCCGTTAAAGCAGCGAGATCAAAGCCATCGTCTTCAAGCTCACTATCTAACTCAACCGCTAAGTTACTAATCTCATCGGTTCTTCGATATACCATATCGAGTGTATTTAGCAGTTCACTTTCACGAATAACGGCGACATTAATCGACTGATTTACAACCCGGCAAATTTCATCATAGGCCATCAGATCCATCGGATCGGCCATACCCACCAGCAACTCACCTTGCTGCTCATCGAGAATAATGGCCCGGAATCGTCTTGCCAGTGTTTCGGGGAGTTTTTTGATCAAGTCTTGATTAAATTGATAATGTCGTAACTGAACAAAAGGTACGTCTAACTGCTGCGATAGAAGATTTAATAGTTTATCTTCTTCAACAAAACCTAATTCAATGAGGGCTCTACCAAGCTTTAGACCGGTCTTTTTTTGCTCTGCCAAGGCAGTCATTAACTGCTCTTCAGTGATCACTGCATTTTGAATGAGCAAATCACCTATACGAATTTTTTTCTTTAGCTCTGACATACCTGTGTCCGATGACGATCAGTCTTAATAATGTTATTTCTGTTATTGTTTAGCTGATTTTTTTCCTGCATTTGGCGAGGATGCAAAAAGCTGTTTTAACCGTGGTGTTACAAAGTTCAGAAGCTCGGGGGATAAACCACTTAATTCCAGCGCTTGCTGATAAGCAAAAATTGCTTGTTCTGGCTGACCGCTCCTATCCGCAGCCAAACCTAGACCCGCCCACCAATCTGCCACATTTTCATTATAATCGACCAGTAGCGAATAAGCTTTACTGGCGTCGAGAGCTGAACCATAACGTTGATAGTACGCTGCCAGTAAGACGTAATAATCCGGGTATTCCTCAACGTTTGGAAGGTCTGAGCTTAAGGTATAGATTGCTAATTTGTGCTGACCTTGCGCTGCATACCAACGCGCTTTTATCTGCCTTAGTTCAGGCGACGCTGAGATCGGCGCATTAAGCAATACATCACCCACCTCGGCCATGCGGTTTTCATTCAAGAGATAAGTCGCCAATACTGTCCGGCTTTCTACATTCTGAGCGTGCTCTCCTATAAACTTATAAAGTTGACGATACGCTTCTAGTTCTTGCCCTTGAGCCATTAAATTGGTTGCGCGTTCTGCCATTTGCTGATCCAAGGCGATAGGTGAAAGTGTCACTTCCATGGTATTGTCTAATTGCATTTCCACCCTTACACGCTTTTGTGGTTCTTCTATTATTTCAGCTTTATGAAGAACACGTTCAACAGCCGGTACTTTTTTAGGTAGCTCTTTAGGTGCTATTTTAGGGACTGCTTTAGCGATCACTTTAGGAACTATTTTTTTAACAGTCGCTGTTTGAGTTTTCTCACTAAGCACTTTTTCAGTTAATTCTTTATCATTTGGTTCTTTTTTATGGGTGATATTTTTATCTGGTTTTATACTTGGCCTTTCATATTCCGCTGTTGAAACTTCAACGACTGAAGGCTTCGCGGTTAATGCTTCCGGTTCGACCTTAAGCGCTGTTTGAATATCCGTGTGGCTGATTGTTTCTTGAGGGCTGGCACCGGGTTTGTCGATCTCAGTTAAACCTTGACCTTCAGTCTCTATATTTCCTGGCATAAGCTCTTGAGAGTTTACTTGGGCAACATGTGCATTACTCATAGGCTCTTTACCGACAGGGGGCTCACCCTTTGTTTGAAGCAAGACACCATAAACCAAGACACCTATAAGTAGTAAGCCTATTAAAAGTACCAGCCACTTTTTATAAGTAGTTTTTTGTGGCTCAATTAAACTTTCAGATGGTATCTGCCGGGAATCGCTTACTTCGGGTGCTTGGCGTTTATCGAGATCTCGCAGCATATCATTTATCACGCTCATAGCCACAACCCTTGCATTTCTTCTACACTCATTAACAGGTAGCTCAGCGAGGCAAAACAAGTACCAAAAAGCGCGCTGGCACAACGATCTTTCCAGGATAATGTAACGCTTTCCGTATCTGAAATTGCGGCTAACATATGCCTGGATTGGATAAGTTTTTCCCCTTCTCCAAAGGCTGACATTAAGGCTTTATGACATAAAATATTCACTAAACGCGGAATACCTTTCGAGGCCCGGCATAATAAACCAATCGCTTTGGCATCAAACAGCCGTCCATCTTTATAACCAGCCAATACCATCCGATGAGAAATATAGTTTTCAATATCTTTTCGCTGTAGTGGCTTTAGTTTATGCTGAAATGTGATGCGCTGTTTAAGCTGCCGAAGATGTTTTTTGGATAAGACAGTATCTAGTTCCGGCTGCCCAAATAAGACAATTTGCAATAATTTTTCTGATTCTGTTTCCAGGTTACTGAGTAGCCGTAATGCCTCTATGGTTTCTTCTGGCATAGCTTGCGCTTCGTCTATCACCAACACAAGGCGCTTCCCGGATTTTGCTAAATTCACAAGAGTTTGTTGAATTTGTTTCAAAGCCAATACGTGTTGCTCTTTTGCTTGCGGGGCCAGTTGCTCGTTATCACCAGCAAGCTTTTCGTTTGAGAAAACGGCAAGCTCTTCGGCGACTAAGCAATATAGGGTTTCTGCTGAAAAATAAGGATTAGGTAGATATGCTGTTACAAAAGGATCTTCCAGTGCATTTAATAATTTTCGACATAACAAGGTTTTTCCCGTACCGACCTCACCGGTAACTTTTATGAAACCTTCTTGGTGTTTAAGCGCCCACAGCAGCATATCCAATGCTTGTTGATGAGTTTCTGACCCCAGAAAAAAATGCGTATTCGGTGTAAGACTAAAAGGTAATTCATTTAATCCAAAAAACGTTTCATACATGCTGCTGCTACTCGTAGAATGCTGTTTCTGTTGGCGCAGACATTATGTCTCTAAATTCACCAAACCTCTCTCTGCTACCTCTTATATCATCTTCGATCACCTGCGTATCAGTCAGCGTAGGTCTTAGCAATATTACAAGTTCTGTTTTTTCAGATTCTTGGCTTTTTTGCTTAAATAATTCACCGATTAAAGGGATATCGCCAAAGAATGGAACGGATGAGTTTTTGTCAGAACTTCTATTTTGAATTAAGCCGCCAATCACCACTATTTGACCATTCTCAGCCGTGATGATGCTGTCTGACTCTCTTATACTCGATAGCGCCAAGGGTAAATTGGTTTCTTCGCCAGAGACAGAGATCGTTTTTTGCTGATCCTGAACTTCACTTATCGTTGGATGAACATGAAGAATAATCTTACCCTCTTCACTAATCTGCGGTGTGACATCTAAAGCAATGCCAGAGAAGAAAGGCGTTAATTGAATGTCTGTAGAATTAGAGTTGGTATCGTTGTTTGCTTCAAAATCAATATCTGTGACATAGAACTCATCACTACCCACTTTAATAACCGCCTTTTGATTATTCACTGTGGCTATACGAGGGCTGGATAGAACCTGAACATTCCCCTGGGTTCCTAACAAGCGAATGGTAGATTCAAAATTATTGAGTTTGATAATAGAAGCGAATACACCACCCGCGCTAGCACTAACATTATCGGAAATATTTTGAGCGGTTTGCTCCAAACCAAAGCCTTTTTTAGGGATGCCGTTAGCATCGAGCGATTTACTGGCATCTGAAAACGTCCAGTCAATGCCTTGCTGGTAGCCTTCACTCAAGCTCACTTCAAGGATTTTCGCTTCCAAAATAACCTGCCGTTTGAGAATCAGCTCAGATCTTTCTAAGTACTTCTTTACCGCTGACAAGGTTGTTTTATCCGCTCTAACAACGGCCATACCGGTGCTTGGGGTTAAAATAACAGAGTACCCATCTTTATTGCCAACAATCAATTGCAATGTTTTATTTAAGGATGACCAAAAATTATTTTTATTTTTAGTCATGATCCGTGTTCCAGACCCTATTAATTGCCCATTTGAAGAGCCTCTACCTTGGGAATTTGAACCTCTACTCTGGGAATTTGAACCTCTACTTTGGGAATTTGAACCTCTACGGTTTCCCGAATTGTTTCCCGAATTTTGGGTAATTTGTCCTGAACTCACGCGGGTTTCTGAATCGCCACTTCTCTCTACATTTAAATAGTTAATGGCAAAAATATGGGTGGTTAAGCCCGCAGGCGAAATATGAATAAGACGCCCGTGCCTTTCATACTCATAACCATAGAGTCGGTGAGTAATATCTAGCACTTCATCAATAGTCACATCTTTTAGCTGCAAGCTAATTGAGCCATTCAAGTCTGGAGACACCAACATATTCAAATTAGTACCCGACACTAATTCTTCAAAAAAATCACGCGCTGGGACACTTTTAACCGCAATATCAAAACGGGGCTCCGGGGCTATTTTATTGGCTGCAGATAGCTTGGGAGTCAGCGCATTCATGACATCATCGGGTATAGCCATTACCGTCAACGCTGGTTCGGGTTTAACGAACAAGGCCTCGTCCAACATCGCATTGATTTTATCTATGCTTTCGGTGTTATTCGCTTGAGGCGATTGCAATAATGCATTTTCATACGCACAAGCAGATAACAAGAGCCATGAAGCAACGGCTATAAGTCGTTTCATTTCCCCGGCACCATGGAGTTACGGAGTTGATAAACCATGTTTCACTCACTTCTTTTTGATTCCTGACATGCGCAGGAACTATTTAATATTTAAACCTAAGGTAACGCTATTAACCCTCTAAAAAGAGAGACGTTTTTTAGTTTCTCTGAATTCCGTTCACTTTGTTAATCCGTAACTCTTTATGCTGACCTTTATAAAAAAGGTGAACACTATCCTGTGTAATACGCGTTACTTTAGCACCCGAAACAAAATCACCTTCCAGTACTTTTTTTCCATCAATCATGGCTCTTTTCTGCCCTGCTGACATCACAATATAATTCAGTTCAAAAGCAGGTTCTTTTGAACCTTGACCTACGGCTTGCGGTACATTCCATAAATCAGGTTTAGTTGGATCCTTCAATACCTCTCCATCCTCTAATGTAAAGGTCTGAGAGGCTGGTAGATTCAGCGCAAAAATACACACCAAAATAGCCAGACTATATCGATATACCGCTTTAAACACCGATCCAATCCTCATCAAGACTTAACGTACTTAATTGCAGGGTCACTTTAGCATTTGGATATTCGCCTACTTCGTACTTAAACATAGTCCAATAAAACCCTTCCATTTCCTCTAATCGCTTTAAAAAGGACACTGTCTGAAAGTAAGAGCCATTCAACACCATTTCAAAGCGATGAGAAAAGAGTACCGCCTGATCTTCATCCACATGACCTTTATCAACATATTGCTTTGAATTATCGTTATCTATTTCCGTAAAATTCAAGGGTTCTACTATCAGGTTTTTAGCAGCCACCAAACGTAGCCCTTTATAATCTGACAGCACTTCACGCATTACATCAGCCATTAATTCTGGCTCAATCAGGTGGCTTAGACGAATTTCGATCTGGTCTTTCAGTTTAGCTAGCTTGCCTTTTAGTCGACGCTGTTCAGCAAATAGTTGTGCATTAGGGTCATTGGATAACCTTGCCATCAAGCTTTGTAACTCATTTTGTTGAGTGATTTCTAATTGTTGAAGTCGGCTCATTTCACTTTTGGTACTTTTCAATTCTTTTTCAAAAGACAAGTAGAAGAACTGTGCCCAGACAAAAATCACAAGCACAATCGCAACGGTAAGAAGAATACCCCGCTCACGTAAACTTAAAGCAGCCGTTTTATCCTTAAGTGCATTCCACTTTTCAAGGTTCATTGCTTACTCTCTCAGATGATTGATCAACAGACATGTCTGCACCCAATAATGGCTCAATAGAAACGGTGTTAACCTGAGCCGAGTCTTCTGCTGTTAAAGTGTAATTCAACCAATTTTGATTCGTTGTATTTTCTTGCAACTCAAACAAGGCAAAGTTCTTCCCCAAAAAACTCGCTTCCTGCCTTAAGTTTTGCAGGTAACGGGGCACTAATTCTGCTTTAGTGGTAACACCCTGAATCACCATTTGATTGTTTGTTCCGCCTAGTAGAATGGACGTTAACCATAAACCTTGTTCTTTTTGGCGAGCCAAGGCAATCAGTGAATGCGAAAAGCCTTCAGCCTCTTTCAAGACAACGCGATCCAGCGTCGATATCATTTGTTGCCTGGCGAGCAAAGTTTTATTCAGCCTCTGATTTGCAGCGATCAAACCATCATCCTGACGCAGTTTTTCAGCCTTTTTATCTAAAATAGCCAAGCGCCCTGCCATTGCATTATCCTTGGTTTGAAGATCAGCAAGCAATTTTTTTTCAGACTCCAAATACGCTGACAAGCCAAATGACAAAGCCACCAAAATACTTAACACTAATAAGGGAAAAACGATAAGTTGCTCTAGTGGCAATTTAACTTTGGGCGGCTTAAAGGCATCGGTGAATAAGTTCACTTGCTGCATTAGAATGGCCCTTCTTTCAATGCAGAGCCCATCGCAGCAAAGCCATTGATGTCTTCTTGTGTTACTTTATGCTGCTCCCCAAAACAAAGAGACATATCAAAAACCTTCACTTGAGCGGATATACTGCCACCTAACATATTGGCCAGTGGTAAATTTGGCGTAGGCCCAACAAGGTATAGAAACTGGGGAGGTATCTGAGCCATTTGGCTATCAAAATAATCGAAGGATCGTTGAACCTCTAATGCCAGATGCTGAATCACATTATCTTGTTGTTCAACATCATTTAACGCTTCCAAGGAAAAATCAAAATGTCGAGAGAAGTAAAGTATATTGTTTTTAATCAGGACGATCATGCCATTACCCGCACGAAGATATAACAGTGCGGCTGTCTGGTTTTCATTTTCAAGTAATCTACTGGCTATATTTCTAAGCGCCAGATCAACAATATCAATGGTGATCAGGTTCAAACCTGCAGCTTCAATTAAATTAACCAAGTTTTGAATGGTGGAAGACTTTGAACTCACCACACTGACCTGTTCAGGGCGCCCTCGAAGAGCATCCTCGGGGAAATCATAAACATCGATAACCGCTTCTTCCAATGGATAATCCAATAAGTCTTTGACCTTCCAACGGACTGCATCCGCTATTTCAGACTCTTCTACTTGTGGTCGCTCAACAGGGTAGGTCTTATATTGCGCAGAAGCCAATACCACATGGCACTCTTGGCCACTCAAATTATGCCCAGAAACCCATTCTTTAAGGTGCGTTAAATATTCGGATTTATCGCATCTTTTTGAGAAGCAAGATATGATTTTCAACTGACCGTTTTCATCTGGTTTTGCTACGGCCAAAGAAATACCTTGGCCTGAAATTTCTATACCGAGAATACCGGCACGTGATTTTTTTTTAAAAAATGAGAACAAAAGTCACCTAATTGTTATACCTGTTTAAACTACAATTTCAGAATAGTTCAGTAAGTCACTGTTTGCAAAAAACATTTTTTATGACAAGAAAAAACCGGCTAGTGCCGGTTTTTAATAAAAATATTCCGTTTGGGTTATTGACAGATACCTTCAATATTCAGCTCAATTTCGACTACAGCGAAGGTGAATACTGGCCCATTAAAAAGGAATATCATCATCAAAATCGTCTGTCACTGGCGCCATACTGGGTGCCTGAGGTGCTGGCTGCTGAGGTGCATACTGCTGATTATGTGGCTGCACATTTGCCTGAGGTGCAGCGTTATAATTTGGCTGCTGAGGTGCTTGATTATAAGCCGGTTGGGCATTTTGCTGAGCATAACCCGCGTTATTATTTTGTGACTGATCATAACCACCGGCTGGCTTACTATCCAGCATTTGTAACTCATTCGCGACAATCTCGGTGGTGTAACGGTCTTGCCCGCCTTGATCTTGCCATTTGCGTGTTTGCAGCCTACCTTCAATATAAATCTTTGAGCCTTTTTTCAAATAGTCTTTGGCTATTTCAGCTAAACGATTAAACATTACCACACGGTGCCATTCTGTTTTAGGCACCATTTGACCAGTATTTTTATCTTTATAACTCTCATCGGTTGCAATATTAAGATTGGTCACAGCCGAACCTTGCTGAGTCATTCGCGTATCTGGATCAGCCCCCAGATTACCGATCAATATAACTTTGTTAATTCCTCTAGCCATCACCTAACCCTCTTATATTCTTTCACTGTAAATAAAGCATTTAACAACCAGACAATTTGCTCTATACAAACTAAATCAACTGGATTATTAAAGCGTATCTTTTTAAATTGTCTCATGACTAACGATAGCATTCCATTAGATCATCTAACCGTTGTTGATCAAGCCCTGATTTCTGCACTTTAAGATAGGCGACTTGATCTTCAACAATCAATACCACTTCCTCTATGCCCGGGACATTATTTAAAGCTTGGCTTATTTGTATTTTATTGTCACCCACCATCTTTGATAAAAACAAGGTCATGCCTGTTTCATTCGTTGGGTTTTTCATCATGCGAGCAAACAATAGCCAAATAAAACACATTACTCCGACCAGAATATAGACTCCATTTTCACCAAACTCACTTAATAACCAACCACCGGCAACACCACCAACAAATGCGCCTAGAAACTGGGTTGTTGAATACACTCCCATAGCGGTGCCTTTACTGGCTGCTGGCGCCAATTTGCTGACGAGTGAGGGTAAGCTTGCTTCTAACAAATTAAATGCCATGAAATAAAAGAATAAACTGCACCAGAAATAATTGAACTCCGCTTGCGTTACAATAAAACTAATGCCAGAAAGCATTAATAGTGAAATGGCAAAGAGAAAAGTTTTTTTCATTTGCTGTTTCTTTTCGCCATAAATAATAAACGGCACCATCGCAAAAAATGAAAAGACCATAACAGTTAAGTAAACCAACCAATGCTCTTCGCCTGGCATGCCCAGCTTTTGTGAAAGCGTAATAGGCACAGCAATAAATGAAGCTGTCAGACATAAATGGAGGACAAAAATACCAAAATCAAGTTTGATCAGTTCTGGGTTTCGGAGTACATCGCGTATTTGATCTTTAAATATTCTGGTATTACGGTCTTTTGTCAGCGTTAGTGGCGATGGCACTAAAAAATATAAACACAACATGCCAAGCACGGCAAATAGAGCGGTTAACCAGAAAATACCCTGTAAGCCAAAACTGGCAGCGATTAAGGGGCCAATGATTAATGCTGCGGTAAAAGATATGCCGATAGACATACCTATCATCGCCATTGCTTTGGTGCGACTTTCAAAACTTGTTAAATCACTGAGCAAGGCCATCAAGACACTGGCAATTGCCCCTGCACCTTGAAGGAAGCGCCCCAAAATCACCCCATAGATATTATCAGAAATTGCCGCCAATACACTGCCCAAGAAGAAGATTAGCAGGCCTATAAAAATTAAGGGTTTTCTACCATATTTATCAGACAAGGATCCGAAAGGAATCTGAAAAACAGCCTGACTCAAGCCATAGGCTCCAATAGCCAAACCTAACAATACTTCATTAGCCTGCTCTAAATTTTGCCCGTAGATCATAAAAACAGGCAGGACCATAAAGAGACCAAGCATTCGGCTTGCATATAACAAGCCCAAAGAAAAAACTGCACGCCGTTCACTAGCAATCATAAGTAATATATCGCCACATCTGTCAAAAATGAGCATTCTAGCACTATGAAGCATTTCAAGGAATCTATGCTTACTGGCAATTCAAGCATTTCTCTTCTGAGAGATGTAGGTATAATTGCCTGTTTTATTAGCTGAATGGAAGATTAATGGATACCATCATTGTTCGTGGCGCCAAAACGCACAATCTCAAGAATATCGACTTGGATATACCAAGGGACAAATTGATTGTTATCACTGGCTTATCTGGCTCAGGAAAGTCATCCCTTGCATTCGATACACTTTATGCAGAAGGCCAACGAAGATACGTAGAGTCTTTATCTACTTACGCCCGACAATTTCTATCGATGATGGACAAACCAGAAGTCGATCATATTGAAGGTCTTTCCCCTGCCATATCCATTGAACAAAAATCCACCTCTCACAACCCTAGGTCGACTGTTGGCACAATCACAGAGATATACGACTATTTAAGGTTATTATTCGCCCGTGCCGGTGAACCTCGCTGCCCTGAGCATGACGTCACATTAGACGCACAAATAATTAGCCAAATGGTAGATAAGGTATTGGGGATCGAGGAAGGCACCCGATTAATGATGCTCGCCCCAATCATCCAAAACAGGAAAGGTGAGCACCTACATGTTTTTCAGAACCTAATCAGCCAAGGCTTCATTCGTGCGCGCATTGATGGCATCATCACCGATCTTGATGACACCCCTAAACTAGAGAAAAACAAAAAACATACTATCGAAGTCGTCGTTGATCGCTTTAAAGTGCGTCCTGATATCCAGCAAAGAATTGCCGAGTCTTTTGAGACTTGCCTTACCTTAACCGACGGCATTGCCGTTATCGCTAGAATGGATGATAAGAACAATCAAGAAGAGCTAATATTCTCATCGAAATTTGCATGCGCACTATGCGGCTACGCGATTAGCGAGCTTGAACCCAGAATGTTTTCGTTTAACAATCCAGCAGGAGCCTGCCCATGCTGTGATGGCCTCGGTGTTAAACAATTTTTTGACCCATCAAGAATAATACACGACCAGTCACTCACCCTTGCCGAGGGTGCCATACGCGGCTGGGATCGCCGCAGCATCTATTATTTTCAGTTATTAAATAGCCTAGCAGAACACTTTCAGCTCGATATCGATAAACCTTTTCAAAAGTTGCCTGAAGACTTTAGAAAAACAATACTCTATGGCACCGGGAGTGAAGAAATCGCTTTCAACTACGTCAATAGTCGAGGCGATACCGTACAGCGCTTGCACCCTTTTGAAGGCGTTATTCCGAACATTGAACGACGCTACCATGAAACAGATTCAAATATGGTTAGGGAAGAGCTAGCAAAGTACTTAAATAACCAGCCTTGCCCGGATTGCCAAGGAACCAGACTCAAGGAAGCTTCACGTCATGTATTTATAGACAACCACACACTGCCTAATTTAGCCAAATTACCGATAGGCGAGGCATTAGGCTATTTTGAATCTCTGCATCTGGAAGGCAAGAGAGGCGAGATAGCTGAAAAGGTATTGAAAGAAATTCGCTTACGCCTTGAGTTTCTAGTCAACGTTGGCCTGGACTATCTAAGTCTTGATCGAAGCGCTGATACACTTTCTGGCGGTGAAGCCCAACGAATAAGGCTAGCCAGCCAAATAGGCGCCGGACTCGTTGGTGTCATGTACATTCTAGACGAACCATCAATCGGCCTACACCAACGTGATAACGAAAGATTACTCTCAACACTGACTCACCTGAAAAATTTAGGTAATACCGTTATTGTGGTCGAGCACGATGAAGATGCGATACGCTTAGCCGACCATGTCATCGATATAGGCCCCGGGGCTGGCGTCCATGGAGGTGAAATAATAGCCGAGGGTACACCCGCAGAGATTATGCAAAACCCAAAGTCTTTAACAGGACAGTACCTCTCTGGTAGTAAAACCATTGAATACAACAAACAAAGGCATGTTAACGACACCACAAAACAATTGATTTTAAGCGGTGCTACGGGTAACAACCTCAACGACCTTACACTATCTATACCCGTTGGTTTATTCACCTGTATTACTGGCGTGTCAGGCTCGGGCAAATCGACATTAATAAATGCAACCCTTTACCCACTCGCCGCGACCGCACTTAATAATGCGACAACGCTCAATGCTTCCCCCTATGAGGACATTGTTGGCTTAGATCAATTTGACAAAGTGATTGATATCAACCAAAGCCCGATTGGACGCACACCGAGATCTAACCCTGCGACATATACGGGTTTATTTACACCTATTAGAGATTTATTTGCCGGCACACAAGAAGCCCGTGCCCGTGGATATAAAGCCGGCCGATTCAGCTTTAATGTGAAAGGTGGCCGCTGCGAATCCTGCCAAGGCGATGGCGTAACCAAAGTCGAAATGCATTTTCTTCCTGATGTTTATGTGCCGTGTGATGTCTGTAAAAGCCAGCGCTATAACCGAGAAACCTTGGACATTCTCTATAAAGGAAAAAATATCCATGACGTGCTTGATATGACCATCGAAGATGCACGGGAATTTTTTGATGCTGTACCATTTATTGCCCGCAAGCTTCAAACATTAATCGATGTTGGGCTCTCATATATACGCTTAGGCCAAAGCGCTATCACCTTATCTGGAGGGGAGGCACAAAGAGTAAAACTAGCTAAAGAACTTTCGAAAAGGGATACCGGTAAAACCCTTTATATTCTAGATGAACCTACAACTGGCTTGCACTTCTACGACATACAACAACTTCTAAACGTATTACATAGACTAAGAGATCACGGTAACACTATAGTTGTCATCGAACATAATTTGGATGTGATAAAGACAGCAGATTGGGTTATTGATCTAGGACCTGAAGGCGGTAGCAAAGGCGGACTAATTATAGGTGAAGGAACGCCAGAGGAAATTTGTCAAAATGAGAGATCTTATACCGGTAAATTCTTAAAAGCAGTCCTCGAAAGGGATTAACAGAGGCGAAAAAAAACCTTGGTGAAACCAAGGTTTTTTTGACTAGAGATTACATTATTCGTCGTCTTGTGTTTCTAGAACAGGTCTATCAACAAGCTCAACGTAAGCCATAGGAGCAGCATCTCCAGATCTGAAACCACATTTCAGGATTCTGATATAACCACCAGGTCTATCTTGGTAGCGTGGACCCAGCTCATTAAATAACTTAGCAACAACCGCATTATCACGCGTTCTTGCAAATGCAAGACGACGATTAGCAACAGAATCACTTTTAGCTAATGTTATCAGAGGCTCAGCAACTTTCCTTAATTCTTTCGCTTTAGGAAGAGTTGTCTTAATCAATTCATGCTCTAACAAAGAAACTGCCATGTTTTTAAACATAGCCTTTCTGTGCGAGCTATTTCTATTTAGTTTACGACCACTTTTACGATGACGCATTTTTAAATTTCCTTACCTATTCAACCGAGGAGCTTAAGCACCTAAAACCCGGTCATCACCCTTTAAACTAGCTGGTGGCCAGTTCTCTAGACGCATACCCAATGAAAGACCTCGTGATGCCAATACATCTTTAATTTCAGTAAGAGACTTCTTACCAAGATTAGGTGTTTTTAGCAGTTCAACCTCAGTACGTTGAATTAGGTCGCCGATATAATAAATGTTTTCCGCTTTAAGACAGTTAGCAGAACGCACAGTCAGTTCAAGATCATCTACAGGGCGAAGCAAGATAGGATCTACCTCTTCTTCCTCTTCTTCTTGAACAGGTTCTTTCTCATTATCAAAATCTACGAAAACAGACAGTTGCTGCTGAAGAATAGTCGCTGCACGACGAATTGAATCTTCAGGATCAATTGTACCGTTAGTTTCAAGATCAATAACAAGCTTATCTAAGTCTGTTCTTTGCTCAACACGAGCATTCTCAACTGAGTAAGCGACACGAGAAACAGGGCTATATGAAGCATCTAGCTGCAATTTACCGATAGCACGTGTTTCATCATCATTAGATCTACGTTGATCAGCGGGTTCATAGCCTCGACCACGCGCGATCTTAAGCGTCATGTTTATTTCACCATTATCGCTTAGATTACAGATTACGTGATCTGGGTTCATAATTTCTACATCATGATCCAACTGAATATCGCTTGCTAAAACAGCACCTGAGCCTTTTTTGGTCAGTTTTAAAGAAGCTTCATCGCGAGTGTGCATGTTTATAGCAAGACCTTTCAAGTTCAAAAGAATCTCAATGACATCCTCTTGAACACCTTCAATCGCACTATATTCATGTAGTACACCGTCAATTTCTGCCTCAACCACTGCACAACCAGGCATTGATGACAAAAGAATACGACGTAAAGCACTTCCTAGAGTATGGCCAAAACCACGCTCTAGAGGTTCTAAAATCACTTTTGCATGAGTTGCGCTTAGACCTTGAACTTCGATATTACGAGGATTCAAGAATTCATTCACTGAACGCTGCATATACGCCCCTATACGTTATGTTATTGTCTAAAGCTTACTTAGAGTAAAGCTCTACGATTAGGTTTTCGTTGATATCTGATGGCAAATCTGCACGATCAGGAACAGCTTTAAATGTTCCAGCCAGCTTAGAAGTATCAACATCAATCCATTCTACAGTGCCACGATTAGCTGCCAATTCAATCGCGTTTTTAACACGCAATTGATTTTTAGACTTCTCTTTAACTGAAACTGAATCACCTGTTTTAACTTGGTATGAAGCGATATTTACAACACTATCATTCACAAGAATTGATTTATGAGATACAAGCTGTCTAGCTTCAGCTCTGGTAGAACCAAAACCCATCCTATAAACAACATTATCTAAACGTTGCTCTAAAAGCTGTAGAAGGTTTTCACCAGTAGCACCTTTTCGACGAGCAGCTTCTTTGTAATAACCACGAAACTGCTTTTCCAAAACACCGTATAAACGACGAACTTTTTGCTTTTCCCGTAGCTGAGTACCATATTCTGATAATCTGCCACGACGTGCACCGTGCTGACCCGGTGCGGTTTCTAAATTACATTTTGAATCCAGTGCTTTTGCACCGCTTTTCAAAAATAAGTCAGTACCTTCTCTTCGAGAAAGTTTACATTTTGGTCCAATATAGCGAGCCATTTTTCTATCCTCTAAACGCGACGTTTCTTAGGTGGACGGCAACCATTATGAGGAATGGGTGTTACGTCTGTGATGTTTGTGATTTTATAACCACAAGCGTTTAAAGCACGAACTGCAGACTCACGTCCTGGTCCAGGACCCTTAACTTGAACTTCTAAGTTCTTAAGGCCGTATTCAGCAGCCGCATTACCGGCTCTTTCAGCTGCTACCTGCGCAGCAAAAGGTGTACTTTTACGAGAACCACGAAAACCTGATCCGCCAGCCGTTGCCCAAGATAGAGCATTGCCTTGACGATCAGTAATGGTCACGATGGTGTTGTTGAATGAAGCATGGATATGAGCCATCCCATCAACAACGGTCTTTTTCACCTTTTTACGGGTACGTGTACCTGGCTTTGCCATTACATATTCCTATTATTTACGAATGGGTTTACGAGGGCCTTTACGAGTGCGTGCATTCGTTTTACTTCGCTGACCGCGCACAGGCAAGCTGTGACGATGACGAAGACCACGATAGCAGCCAAGATCCTTCAACCGTTTGATATTCATTTGAAGTTCACGACGCAAATCACCTTCAACCGTTAGCGTACTTACTTCAGAACGTATAATTTCTAACTGTTCTTCAGAAAGTGTACTAACTTTTGCAGTTGGGCTAGTGCCCGTTGCATCGCATATTTTCTTTGCAGTTGTTCTACCTACACCAAAGATGTAAGTTAAAGAAATAACTGCATGTTTATTGTCGGGTATATTGACACCGGCTATACGTGCCATTTATCTAACTCCGCTTAATTAGGTAGCTTTAGAATTTATTCCAGCTACTTTTAGTTACCGTCTTTTAAAAAGGCGCGAATCATACAGCCTGGTTAAATTTAAATCAAGTGAGATTCGCAATCTTTTTCCAACAACAAGTTAACCTTGACGTTGCTTGTGACGAGGTTCTGGGCAAATAACTCTTACAGAGCCATTTCGTTTAATAATTTTACAGTTACGGCAGATTTTCTTTACCGAAGCACGAACTTTCATATGCTACTCCAATTAATAATGACGAATATTACTAACGCATTCCAGTATTGCCATAACCTTTAAGGTTTGACTTTTTCATTAATGAATCATATTGATGAGACATTAAATGGGATTGAACTTGCGCCATAAAATCCATTACGACCACAACAACAATCAACAAAGATGTACCACCAAAATAGAATGGAACATTGAACCAAACTACCATAAATTGTGGCAGTAAGGACACGGCTGCAATATATGCAGCACCGAACATTGTTAATCGTGTTAGAACGCTATCGATATAATTTGCAGTTTGTTGTCCAGGCCTAATTCCTGGCACAAATGCACCAGACTTCTTAAGGTTTTCAGCGACTTCTTTTGGGTTATACATAAGAGCCGTATAAAAGTAGCAAAAGAATACAACAGCAGCTGCAAATAAAATAATATATAAAGGCTGACTAGGACCTAAAGCCTGTGATACATCAGCTAACCACTCCAAACCTTCACTCTGGCCAAACCATTGGCCCAGCGACGCTGGAAATAGCAAAATGCTAGAAGCAAAGATTGGAGGAATTACCCCTGCCATATTCACTTTTAGCGGTAGATGGCTTGATTGCTGAGAGTAACCACCTCGAGCCTGCTGCCTTTTTGCATAGTTAACTGTAATTCTTCGCTGACCTCGTTCCATAAAAACAACAAAACCAACAATTAAAACAGCTAATACTGCAATCAATAGCAACGCCAGAATATGCAGCTCACCTTGACGCGCAGATTCAAATGACTGTCCGAAAGCACCCGGTAGACCTGCAACAATACCAGCAAAAATAAGTAGTGAGATACCATTACCTATTCCACGCTCGGTAATCTGCTCACCCAACCACATCAGGAACACTGCACCACATACAAAAGTTGAAACAGCTAAAAAGTAGAAACTAAAGTTATCCGTAAACGTAACACCTTGAGAAGCCAAACCAACCGACATACCCGATGCTTGTATTAAAGCCAATACTACCGTTCCATAACGTGTATATTGACTTATTTTTCTACGCCCTGCTTCACCTTCTTTTTTCAACTGTTCCAAACTCGGCGTCACAGCAGTTAACAACTGCATAATAATAGATGCCGAAATGTAGGGCATAATCCCTAGTGCGAAGATACTCATACGCTCAAGGGCACCGCCAGAAAACATATTGAACAAACTAAGAATAGTCCCTTGGTTTTGTTCAAATAATGCTGCCAATCGGTCAGGATTAATTCCTGGAACTGGGATGTGCGCTCCAATTCTGTAGACAAGAATCGCAGCAAGAACAAACCACAAACGGGATTTTAACTCACCGAAACCTTTACCTACACCTGCGGGCATTGCTGCTGGCTTAGCCATAAGCGATTAGTCCTCTACTTTGCCACCGGCAGCCGTGATTGCTTCACGAGCGCCTTTAGTTACTTTCAGACCCTGAACAGTCAGTGCTTTATTTAACTCACCGGACAGAATTACTTTTGCAACTTTAGTATCACGTCGAACCAAGTTTGCATTTTTTAACGCATCCAGATCGACAAGATCTGTATTGACCAGTGCAAGTTCGTTTAAACGAACTTCTGCAACATAACGACCAACACGAGAACTAAAGCCGAACTTTGGAAGTCTTCTGTGCAACGGTTGCTGACCGCCTTCAAAACCTGGCGCAACTGAGCCACCAGACCGTGCTTTCAAGCCTTTGTGGCCACGACCACATGTTTTACCAAAACCACTACCAATACCACGACCGACGCGTTTCGCAGACGATTTTGAACCAGGAGCTGGACTTATTGTATTAAGACGCATTTTATTCTCCTTCAATCCGAACCATATAGTTGACTTTATTAGCCATTCCACGAACAGAAGGCGTATCTTCAAGCTCTACAGTTTGACCAATTTTTCTGAGACCCAATCCTGTCACACAGGCTTTATGAGCAGGTAATCTGCCAATTGGGCTACGGTATAATGTAACCTGTATTGTTTTCTTAGCCATGATTCTATCCTGTTATCTCATCAACTGACTTGCCACGTTTAGCCGCGACAGCTTCAGGTGATTGCATTGCACTAAGGCCTTTAACGGTTGCTCTAACAACGTTAACTGGATTAGTTGAACCATAGCACTTAGCCAATACGTTCTGGATTCCAGCAACTTCAAGCACAGCACGCATCGCACCACCAGCAATAATACCAGTACCGTCAGATGCCGGCTGCATATAAACTTTAGAGCCACTATGCTTAGCAGTTATAGGATATTGCAGGGTTGTACCACTTAAAGGAACATCTACCATATTCTTTCTTGCAGCATCCATCGCTTTCTGGATTGCAGTTGGCACTTCACGCGCTTTACCACGACCAAAACCAACTTTACCCTGACCATCACCAACAACTGTTAAAGCAGTGAAACCGAAGATTCGACCACCCTTAACAACTTTTGCAACTCTATTAACCTGAACTAACTTTTCTTGTAATTCAGGTCCATTTTTTTCTTCTACGCTCATCGTTATGCCCCTTAGAAATCTAAACCGGCTTCACGCGCAGCGTCAGCCAATGCTTTAATTCGACCGTGATATTTAAATCCAGCACGATCAAAAGCTACTTTGGATACTCCAGCTGTTTTAGCTCGCTCAGCAATTAATGAACCGACTTTAGTCGCCGCATCAACATTACCTGTTGAACCACTTCTTAGATCTTTATCTAAAGTAGAAGCGCTAGCTAGAACCTTGTTACCTTCTGCTGAAATAACTTGTGCATAAATATGTCTAGGTGTGCGATGAACTGTTAGACGTGTTTCACCCAAAGCTTTTAGCTTAAAACGTGTTTTTTTCGCTCTGCGAATTCTTGAATCTTTCTTTATGCTCATGGCTTCACCTATTTCTTCTTAGCTTCTTTACGTCTGACAACTTCGTCAGCAAGGCGAACACCTTTACCTTTATACGGCTCAGGTGGTCGGAACGCACGAATTTCAGCGGCAACTTGACCAAGTACTTGCTTATCAGCACCCGAAATCACGATCTCTGTTTGCGAAGGAGACTCAACCTTAACACCTTCTGGAAGCTCGTAAACCACTGGATGTGAAAAACCAAGAGAAAGATTTAACTTAGACCCTTGAACTTGGACACGGTAACCAACACCAACCAACTGAAGCTTCTTCTGAAAACCAGTGCTCACACCTGTAACCATATTATTAACTAGTGCCCGTGTCGTACCGGACATAGCCTTTGAAAACTTAGTTGAATTCTTTGCTGCAAACTTTAAAGCACCCTCATCCTGGGTAACTTCAACTACAGGATTAATCTCTAAGGATAAAGAACCTTTACCGCCTTTAACCTGAATTTCTTGTTCGGTCAATTTGACTTCAACACCAGAAGGCAATACGACCGGATTATTAGCAACCCTTGACATACGTCTCTCCTAGAATACAGTACAAATGACTTCGCCACCGACACCAGCAGCTCGAGCTGCCCTGTCTGTCATAATACCTTGCGAAGTTGAAAGAATAGAAACACCGAGGCCGCCTCTAATTTTTGGCAGTTCGTCTGTACCTTTGAATTGACGAAGACCAGGACGACTTACTCGTTTGATTTCCTCAATAACAGGCTTACCCTCGAAATACTTTAGTTCGACTGTAATTTCAGGCTTAACATCACCTTCAGTAGAAAAGTTCCCAATGTAACCTTCACTTTTTAGGACTTCAAGAACTGATAATTTCATTTTCGAAGAAGGCATTTTAACAGTGTGCTTTTCTGCCATCTGTCCATTACGAATACGTGTAAACATATCCGCAAGCGTATCTTGCATACTCATTTACTAAACTCCAATCATTTTAGTTGTGCAGCGCTCTTAGCTTTAGAGCACTTACCAACAAGAACAGCTTTACCAGCTGGCTTTTTTCAAACCTGGTACATTACCACTCATACCTTGTTCACGCAGCTTAATTCGTGAAAGTTTGAACTTTCTGTAAACACCGTGGGGCCTACCAGTAACTTGACATCTATTTCTAAGTCTTGACGGGCTAGAATCACGCGGTAATTTTTGCAACTGCTGCTGCGCTTCCCAACGTTCTTCATCACTCGATTTGATATCAGAAATAACAGCCTTTAATGCAGTTCTTTTTTCTGCATATTTAGCTACACATTTTTCGCGCTTTAATTCACGCTCTTTCATAGAGGATTTAGCCATCTTCTTACCCTATTTCTTAAATGGGAAATTAAAGGCACGCAATAATGCACGACCTTCATCATCTGTTTTAGCAGATGTTGTAATGGTGATATCTAAACCACGAATTTTGTCTATTTTGTCATAGTCAATTTCTGGAAAGATAATCTGCTCTTTAACGCCCATACTGTAATTACCACGACCATCAAAAGATTTAGAGTTTAAACCTCTAAAATCTCTAATACGTGGTATCGCAATACCTACTAAACGTTCGAAAAACTCCCACATACGCTCACCACGTAAGGTTACTTTACAACCAATTGGGTAACCTTCACGTACTTTGAAACCAGCAACTGATTTCCGAGCTTTTGTTGTTACAGGTTTTTGACCTGATAGTTTTTCTAGATCAGCAATGGCATTCTCTAACAATTTCTTGTCAGCTAATGCTTCGCCTACACCCATATTCAGGGTGATTTTTTCAATCTGTGGTACCTGCATTACGCTCTGATAATTAAACTCTTTCTGTAGAGCAGGTAACACTTCATTTGTATAAACTTCTTTCATATGTGCCATGGGTTCACCCGCCTGCTTTATTTATCTACGAGCTCATCGTTAGACTTAAATACACGTACTTTTTTGCCATCTTCAAGGACTTTGAAGCCTACTCGATCTGCTTTGTTGGTAGTTGGATTAAAAATCGCAACATTAGAAGCCTGAATTGGCGCTTCCTTTTCAACAATACCACCAGGAGTTCCTAGCATCGGGTTAGGCTTGGTATGGCGCTTAATCATGTTGATGCCAGAGACGATCAAACGATCGTCTTTGGCTACACGATTAACTGTTCCGCGCTTACCACTGTCCTTGCCTGCTATGACAATCACTTCATCGTCACGTCTGATTTTTTTCATAACCGGCCTCTGTCCTTAAAGCACTTCAGGTGCTAAAGAAATTATTTTCATGTATTTATCGCCACGTAACTCACGAGTTACTGGTCCAAAAATACGCGTTCCAATTGGTGCTTGCTGGCCATTCAACAATACCGCAGCGTTACCATCAAATTTTATTAAAGAACCATCAGCGCGACGTACACCTTTTCTAGTGCGTACTACTACCGCACTCAATACATCACCCTTTTTAACTTTACCGCGAGGTATAGCTTCTTTAACTGTGACTTTAATAATGTCACCTATTCGTGCGTAACGACGATGTGAACCACCCAGCACTTTTATACACATAACTCGACGAGCACCGCTATTATCGGCTACATCAAGCATACTTTCCGTCTGAATCATCGCTGTTCTCCAAACCTTACTAGTGGTTACACATTATTTGCTTTGTCATCGACAGAAACTAAAGTAAAAGACTTGGTCTTTGATAAAGGACGCGTCTCTTGAATAGTTACAGTATCTCCGATATTGCAAGCGTTATTTTCGTCGTGCGCATGAACTTTAGTAGAACGCTTAACGTACTTACCATAGATAGGATGCTTCACTCGACGTTCAATCAACACTGTGATTGATTTATCCATTTTATTACTAACAACTTTCCCCGATAGGGTGCGAGCTGTTGTTGTTGCAGTATCAGTCATTTTCATTCACCTGCTTTCTGCGTCAATACAGTTTTTATACGCGCGATATCGCGCCGTGCTTGACGAAGTAAATGAGATTGATTCAACTGACCAGTTGATTTACGTAAACGCAAATTAAACTGCTCTTTAAGTAAACCCAAAAGATCTTGGTTTAACTCTTCAGTTGACTTACTTCTTAGTTCACTTGCTTTCATCACATCACCGTCCTTTCAACAAATGTTGTGGGTACAGGTAATTTGGATGCTGCAAGAGCAAACGCATCACGCGCCAATTCTTCCGACACACCTTCGATCTCAAACAAGACACGACCTGGTTGAATTTGGGCTACCCAATATTCAACATTACCTTTACCTTTACCTTGACGAACTTCTAAAGGCTTCTGCGTAATAGGCTTATCAGGAAAAATTCGTATCCAAATTTTACCACCACGCTTCACTTTACGAGAAATCGTACGACGAGCCGCTTCAATCTGGCGCGCAGTAATTCGTCCACGACCAGTCGACTTTAAGCCGAACTCGCCGAAACTAATTTTTGCACCGCGTTGAGCAAGGCCTCGATTACGACCCTTTTGCATTTTTCTAAACTTGGTACGTTTTGGTTGTAGCATTTCCAGGCCCCTTACTTAGCAGCTTTCTTTTTGGACGCATTTTTTTTCTCAGCACGTACCTGTTCGATACCACCTAGAATCTCGCCCTTAAAGATCCAAACTTTGACACCAATGATGCCATAAGTTGTGTTTGCTTCATGTGTTGAATAATCAACGTCAGCTCTTAGCGTATGAAGAGGCACTCGGCCTTCTCTATACCATTCGCTACGTGCAATTTCAGCACCACCTAAACGACCACCAACTTGTATCTTGATACCTTTAGCACCTTGACGCATTGCATTTTGAACAGCTCTTTTCATTGCTCTTCTGAACATAACACGACGCTCTAATTGGTTAGCTACACCCGCAGCAACTAATTTCGCATCCAAGTCTGGCTTTCTAATTTCTTCTATGTTGATATGAACGGGAATTCCCATCATAACACCAAGCTCATTACGTAATCTTTCTACGTCTTCGCCTTTTTTGCCAATAACGATACCAGGACGCGCTGTATGAATCGTCACACGTGCATTTTGTGCTGGCCGCTCAATCGTAATTTTGCTAACTGAAGCTCTTTCAAGCTTTTTCATCAAATACTCACGCACCTGAATATCATTTAACAAATACTTAGCGTATTCACCTTTCTCTGCATACCAAACGGAGTTGTGGTCTTTCACAATACCCAGTCTGATACCAGTAGGATGTACTTTCTGACCCATCTTAGTATCTCCTAGTTATCGGCCACTTTGACCGTGATATGACAGGTGCGCTTCATAATTCTATCAGCACGACCCTTCGCACGTGGTCTAATACGCTTCATTGTTACACCTTCATCTACAAAAATTGTAGCAACACGAAGATCATCAACGTCCAAACCATCATTATGCTCAGCATTCGCTATAGCAGATTCCAATACTTTCTTGATTAAAGCTGCAGCTTTCTTAGTACTGAAAGTTAAAACTTCCAATGCCTCTTCTACACCTTTACCTCTAATCTGATCCGCAACCAAACGCGCTTTCTGAGCAGATAGTCGAGCACCTTTATGCTTTGCAGCAACTTCCATCTTCAACTCTCCTCAGAAATTAACGCTTGGCTTTCTTATCGGCATCATGACCCCGATAAGTCCGCGTAGCAGAAAATTCACCTAATTTATGACCAACCATATCCTCTGTCACATATACTGGCACATGTTGCTTACCATTATGAACAGCGATCGTTAGGCCCACCATCTCCGGAAAAACAGTAGAACGACGAGACCAAGTTTTAATTGGCTTCTTGTCACCTTTCTCCAGAGCCGTTTCTACTTTCTTCAATAAGTGAAGGTCTATAAAAGGACCTTTTTTTAAAGAACGTGGCACAGCGTAACCCTCTTAATTTAATTACTTAGCCGACCGACGACGTATAATCATCTTGTCAGTGCGTTTGTTCTTGCGAGTCTTATGACCTTTAGTTGGTACACCCCAAGGAGTAACAGGATGACGTCCACCAGAGGTTCGCCCTTCACCACCACCATGTGGATGGTCAACTGGGTTCATAACAACACCACGCACCGTTGGTCGAATACCGCGCCAACGTGATGCACCCGCTTTACCTAATCGCCTGAGACTGTGCTCACTATTTGAGACTTCACCTAATGTCGCACGACACTCAGCTAGAACTTTACGCATTTCGCCAGAACGAAGACGTAAAGTTGCATAAGCACCTTCTCTTGCAACTAATTGAGCCGAGGTACCCGCACTTCGAGCAATCTGAGCCCCTTTACCAGGCTTCATTTCAATACAGTGAATAACACTACCCACAGGGATATTTCTTAATGGCAAGGTGCTACCCAGTTTAATTGGAGCATCTTCACCCGAACGTATTTCTTGACCTGCTACTAAGCCCTTAGGCGCAATAATATATCGACGTTCGCCATCTATGTATTTCAATAATGCGATATGAGCCGAACGATTAGGATCGTGCTCGATCCTCTCAACTACGGCTGGAATACCATCTTTATTTCTTTTGAAGTCAACAAGTCGGTAATGCTGTTTATGGCCACCACCTTTATGACGCACTGTAATACGTCCATTATTGTTACGACCACCATTCTTAGATTTTTTTTCAACTAACGGCTCGTAAGGTCTTCCCTTGTATAAATGGGCATGTACGACCTTGACGACATGACGTCGACCAGCAGATGTTGGTTTGGTTTTAACGATTGGCATATTAGACCCCTACCCTATTCCACATCCATGAAATCAATATCCTGACCTTCAGCCAATTTCACATATGCTTTTCGGATATCTTTACGCTTACCAAGACCATTTTTTGTAAATTTGGTCTTGCCCTTGATATTTACAGTCCTAACACCCTCAACATTAACATTGAAAAGCCGCTCTACTGCTTTCTTAATTTCTGGCTTATTTGCGTCTGGAGCCACCTTAAAACAAACATAATTGTTCTCAGCTGCAATAGACGCTTTCTCAGAAATATGAGGACCTAATATAACTTTATAGATGCGCTCTTCATTCATGCGAACATCTCCTCGATCTTTTTCAGTGCTGGCACGGTTAGCACAACTTTATCATGAGCCACTAAACTTAATGGATCAATACCCGCTGCATCACGCACATCAACTTTAGGAATATTTCTAGAAGCCAAGAAAAGATTTGTGTCAACCTCTTCAGAAATAATCAATGTACTATCTAACAAACCTTGATCTTTGAGCAAAGCAATCAAAGCCTTGGTTTTTGGCTCAGCTACAGCCATATTCTCAACCACCACTAAACGCTCTTGCCGAACCAACTCAGATAGAATCACCTGCATAGCAGCCCGATACATTTTACGATTTATTTTCTGAGAGAAGTCTTGAGGCTTTGCAGCAAATGTGACACCACCCGACCTCCAAATAGGACTTCTAATTGTTCCCGCTCGCGCTCGACCAGAACCCTTTTGATTCCAAGGCTTCTTACCACCACCACGCACTTCAGAACGCGTTTTTTGAGCTCGAGTACCCTGCCTTGCACCTGCCATAAATGCGGTAACAACCTGATGAACTAGCGACTCATTAAATTCTCGTGAGAACGTTGCGTCTGAAACCGCAACAGAACCACTCTTTGAACCTGTAACTGTTAATTCCATAGCAATCCCCTTATGCCTTCACTGCTGGCTTGACAATTACGTCCGAACCAGTCGCACCAGGGACAGAACCTTTTATCAATAAAAGATTACGCTCTGCATCCACTCGTACAACTTCCAAGCTCTGAACGGTAACTTGCTCAGCCCCCATATGACCCGCCATCTTCTTACCTTTGAAAACGCGACCAGGAGTCTGACATTGACCTATCGAACCAGGTGCCCTGTGAGAAAGAGAGTTACCATGAGTCGCATCTTGCATTTGGAAGTTCCAGCGCTTGACACCACCCTGAAAACCCTTACCTTTTGATTCACCAGTTACATCAATAATTTGACCTGGCTCAAAAATAGTAGCTTGAATTGAATCACCCGCTTTAAGCTCATCACCTTCGCCCGCACTTAAGCGGAACTCCCAAAGACCTCGACCAGCTTCAACACCCGCTTTCGCAAAATGCCCAGCAGCAGCCTTCGATACTCTAGAGGCTTTTCGCTCACCAACAGTAACTTGTATAGCACGGTACCCATCTACATCTTCAGTACGTACTTGTGTGATACGGTTATTTTCTACTTCAACAACCGTAACAGGAATCGACAACCCTTCATCTGTAAAGACGCGAGTCATACCAGCCTTTCGGCCAACTAAACCAATTGCCATTTTTCACCTCTAAGTGTACGGGGCTCTCACCCTCTATGGCCCTATAAATAGGTAGTTACACTTTCCAGCCAATTATTACTGACTGGACCAACTTTTTAAAAAAAGCTGGATTAACCAAGACTTATCTGGACATCTACTCCAGCTGCTAAGTCTAGCTTCATAAGCGCATCTACAGTTTTTTCAGTAGGCTCTACTATATCCATCATTCTCTTATGAGTACGAATCTCATACTGGTCTCGCGCATCTTTATTTACGTGAGGAGAAACTAGAATAGTAAACCTTTCTTTCTTTGTCGGAAGAGGAATCGGCCCACGCACTTGCGCACCAGTTCTCTTCGCTGTTTCCACAATCTCTTGTGTTGACTGATCGATCAGACGGTAATCAAAAGCCTTTAGTCTGATTCTGATTTTTTGGCTTTGCATGTTACCAAAACTCCAGTGTTAGCCCTTGCCAAAGCAAGCGGCAGCTGTATAAAAAAGGAGCCGCATTGTACGTATTACGAACAGCAGTGTCAACAGCCCCTTCACAAAATAAGCACTTATTCAAAACAAAAAAAAGGGCCGCTTTTGCGACCCTCTTCTCAGCAACCAAAATCATTCAATAATCTTAGCTACAACACCGGCACCAACAGTACGACCACCTTCACGAATAGCGAAACGTA
>CAXBDA010000012.1:0-56358 GCA_963974595.1 uncultured Oleiphilus sp.
TTGAAGTATTTAAAAGCGTACTTTTCTGGGGAAAACATACCCGCTTGGTTAAAGTTGATTCCGCAATATAAACTGAAAAACGAACAGGATTTGCAGTCAAAATTAGAGCATATTGACGCACAGCAAGGCGAAGGTTTAATGCTCCATAAGGGCACGTCTTTTTATCATGCTGGGCGAGGTGATGACTTGCTTAAACTGAAAACCTATCAAGATGCCGAGGCAAAGGTCATTGGCTACTCTGCAGGGAAAGGTAAATATCGAGGCCTGACAGGCGCGTTATTGGTTGAGGCAAGCAATCAGGTGCAGAAAGGAAAAATCTTTAAAATAGGTAGTGGACTTGCAGATGCCGATAGAAGAATGCCACCTAAAGTCGGCAGTATTATTACTTATAAATACCTTGGCTTAACATCGAAAGGCCTCCCGAGATTTGCAAGTTTTATGCGGGTCAGGAATAGATAATGTTAATCTCGGGCATTAGTTGCTAGTAGTCAAGGCATCGATGCTACTAATTATTTGTTCGGGCATTAATTTCGTTAAACATTCGAGATGATTAAGTGGGCAGGTTCGCTTAAAGCATGGGCGGCATGGGATGTCGGTATGCAAAATGGCGACTTTATCACAAAGAGGCGGTGTATATAGCGGGCTGGATGAGCCATAAACGGCCGCTAAGGGGCGTCCCAATGCGGCAGCAATGTGCATTAGCCCCGAGTCATTGCTAACGACAGCCGCTGCTAGAGACATTAGGTCGATCGCCTCACCCAGTGATGTGTCTCCCGCTAGGTTGTGGCCATGCTGTTGCAGAGATTGCGGAAGCCGTTTGATGATTTCAGCGGCAACCGGTTTGTCTTTGGCTGATCCAAAGAGCCAAACTTGCCAACCCTTATTAATTAAAGCTTCTGCAACGGCAGCGTAATGCTCTTCTGGCCAGCGCTTGGCCGGGCCGAATTCAGCACCGGGGCAAAGCGCGAGTATCGGGCGGTCTTGGTTGAGTTTATTGTTAAGCAGAGCTTGGTTTCTATTCTCTTCATCAAACTGTAACTGAGGCCGAAGTAATGCAGGTAAGTCTGATGCTTGGCTGACTTGGCTTTTGGGCCAAGCGAGTGCCCGGTAGCGATCAACCATCAAAGGAAAATCTGTTTTGTTGCTTCTCAAATCATTGAGTAAACCGTAACGGGACTCGCCTTTCCAGCCAGTGCGTTTTTTGATACCTGCAAATAAGGGAATCAATGCTGATTTAAGTGAATTAGGTTGAGTAATCGCCCAGTCATATGTACCCGCTAATTCTCGCCCTAAACGCCAGCGAACAGGCACGTTTAGCTCACCATGTCCAAGCGGCATTCTAATGGTGTTATCGACTTCTGGCATACGCGTTAGCATGGGTCGGCACCAGTCAGGTGCCATAACATCGAGTTGTGCGTCAGGGTGAAGCTGTTTAATCGCGCGGTATAAGCTGTGAGACATTACCATATCGCCAACCCATGAAGGGCCAATTACTAAAATTCTCATGCTTTGATGCCTTTAACCCGTTTTGAAAGCTATTTACTTATTCACTCAGTTATTTATTCAGCCACGCCATATATTCAGCCACGCCTTCGGAAACCGATTTAAATTCACCGTCATAACCGCTTGCCCTGAGCTTGTTAATATCCGCTTGGGTAAAACTCTGATAGCAACCTTTTAAATGATCCGGGAATGGAATGTACTCGACTTGGCCTTTACCGTGATGTTTAATCACCGCGTCAGCAACCGCTTGAAATGGCTCTGCTCTGCCGGTGCCTAAGTTAAATATGCCCGACTTGTCCGGATTGTTCCAAAACCAGAGTTTGGTTTTGCAGACATCGCCCACGAAAATAAAATCACGCTTTTGACCACCGTCCGGAAAACCATCGCAACCCGCAAATAGTTTAGGGTTAGCGCCTTCATTTATTTGTGTATTCAGGTGATACGCGACGCTGGCCATGCTGCCTTTGTGCTGTTCATGAGGACCATAAACATTAAAATAACGAAAGCCAACAACTTGCGATTTGATGGTCGGCAATAAGCGGCGTACATAGTTATCGAATTGCAATTTTGAATAGCCATATACATTGAGTGGCCCTTCGTATTGCTTCTCTTCGATAAAGGTTTCAGTGTCGCCATAAGTGGCTGCAGATGAAGCGTAAAGGAAGGGGATTTCGCCATCAATACAATAATGCAGCAGGTCTTTTGAGTAATCGTAGTTGTTTTCCATCATGTACTTACCGTCCCACTCAGTCGTGGAAGAGCAAGCGCCTTCATGGAAAATGGCTTCGATGCCCATTTCTTCACCCGAAACAATCAGACCAATAAACTCATCTTTGTCCATATAGTCAGCGATGTCGAGGTCAACTAAGTTGACGAATTTCTGGCCGTCAGTCAGGTCATCAACCACTAAAATATCATTTCGACCCATTTCATTGAGCGCTTTCACTATATTGCAGCCGATAAAACCGGCACCACCTGTTACTACAATCATTGGGTCACCCTAAATGTATTGATGTATGTTTACTGATCGTCGTTTTCTGAGAAGTAACATAATAAACGGGCTTAATATTTCGATCCAGCAAAAGCCAATAAATAGTTATGCCGCTTATGTTTCTAAGGATCATCTGGTAGAGTGCGTTTGACTAAGTGGAGCGAATATAAAGGTGATCAGAGGTGGAAAATAATTCCGTCAATAAGTTGGTTAAGCGGCCCACTATTGCAGCTGTTTTAATCTCAAAAAACGCGGCATCGGTGCTTGATGATTGTTTGGAAAGTGTGGCATGGGTTGATGAGATCATCATTCTGGATAATGGTAGTGATGATGAGTCGCTAGAAATAGCTCAGAAATATAACGCAAAGGTTATTGTAGAAACGCAATGGCATGGTTTTGGCCCGCAGAGGCAACTTGCTCAATCTCATACCTCTGCCGATTGGTTGTTCTGGATCGATACCGATGAACGCGTGAGTGATGACTTAAAACATAGCCTAGAAACCCTGTTGACCAGCGAAGACCTCGACCCACAGAAAGCCTATAGCGTGCCTAGAATTAGTGACTTTTTTGGTCGCCTAATGCGCCATAGTGGTTGGTATCCAGATAAGGTCGTACGTTTTCATCATCGTTTAAGTTACCAATATAATGACGCGCAGGTGCATGAAAAGCTAGACGTAGCCAATGCAAATGTTGAAGGTCTTACTGGCGATCTGATTCATCTGACCTCTGAAGATTTTTGTGACTACTTTAGTAAATCGGCACGCTATGCCGAGAACTGGGGGCGAGAGCGTGCAGAGAAAGGTAAAACGATTTCCATAGCAGGTATTGTGCTGAAAATGTTAGCGGCATTTATTCGAGTCTATGTTGTTAGGGCAGGATTTCTAGACGGCAAGCATGGCTTGTTGCTCTCTATTCAGACCAGTCATTATGTCTTTAATAAGTACTTTTCCTTGTGGGTTTATAGCAAGGGCTATCGCACTCTTCCTCAAAAAAAATAAGCTGGGTATTCAGATATAACATGTCATCGAAGCATATTTGTCATATTAATTTAGCCAAAGGTTTTCACGGTGGTGAGCGGCAAACGCTTAACTTGATTCGTGAGCTGAAGGTGCTGGGCGTTGAACAGAGCTTGATTTGCCACCCGAAAGGACCCTTGAGGCAGGAAGTTGAAGCTTTGGGTGTTAATACTCAAACGGTTTCACACTGGCTAAAGGGCCATGGACGACGTTCTCCTAGTGATCTGATGCATTGTCATTGTGGCCGAGGGGTCCATTGGGCGGCACTGCAACATAAACTGTATAAGCAGCCTTATATCATTACCCGTCGAGTCGACAATCCCATCAAGACAAATGGCTGGGCAAAATCGGCTTACCAAAATGCCCGTTTACTGGTTTGTGTCAGCCAAGCCGTTGTGTCGGAAGTACACAAAGTAAATGCCCAAATCAAGGCGGTCGTTATTCCCGATAGCTTTTCTGGGTTTGAAGTAGAGCCAGATAAAGTCGCAAAAATTCGCGCGGGTTATGCGGGCAAGTTTCTAATCGGCCAAGCAGGTAAATTATTAGAACACAAAGGCTTTCGTTATACGGTTGCCGCCGCTGAGAGAGTAAAACAGCAGCATCCAAATGCTCATTTTTTGATTCTGGGGGATGGCCCCCTCCGAGAGGAGCTGGCTGCTAGCACTAAGGACTTAGACAATGTCTCGATGCTGGGTCATAAGGAGGATATCGGCAACTACCTTGCTGCCTTAGATCTCTTTGTCTTCCCCTCTGTCACTGAGGGTTTAGGTTCAACAATTCTAGAAGCGATGCAATTGAACATACCGGTATTAGCGACGCGTGCAGGCGGTATACCTGATTTGATTGAGGACGGTGTCAATGGTCGGCTAGTAGAGCCAGCCAATGCAGAGGCGCTTTCTGCTGCAATGGGAGAGTTGATTGAGTCGCCACAAGAGCGGGAAGCTTATGTAAAGGCTTCTGGGGAGCGTTTACAGCGTTATTCTCCTGAGCATGTTGCTGAAGAATATATGGCGGTGTATGAGCCTTTTGTTCGTTGATAGACAAAATATACCAAATTAAGCGGATATAGGAATAAATGGCAATGAAGTTAATAATGAAGTGGCTGACTACAAATGATCCAACCAAGAAGTTTGCTATCGAATGCCAATTGATGGCTCTGTTTAGCGGTAGATCAAGGTTTCTACGCAAGTATTTCCAGCGGCGTATATTCTATCGGTATGGATGTGATATTAGCCACACCGCAAGAATTGATGAAAGCGTCGTTTTCGGTCACCCTTTGTGTGTTGTCATTGGGTCCAATGCAGTCATTGAGCGAAGCTGTCGAATTTATCAAGGTGTAACCGTTGGTGCAAATTTGGCTGGAGATAATAGCATGCCTTTAATTAAGCAGAATACCACGGTCTGTGCTGGTGCCAAATTGATAGGCGGAATTGTGATTGGTGAAAACTGCATTATTGGTGCTAATGCTGTGGTGACCAAAAATGTCCCAGATGACTCCGTAGTGGTGTCAGCGAATAAAATTATTTCCAATAAGTCTGCACCGGCAGGTCTTAACAGTAGATAAGATTATTGCTCACTTTTCGCGATCAACATTTCAGGGTTCCACATTAAAGAGACATTTTCTTTGATCTTAGCGTCACCCCAATCCCACCATTTTATTTCTAGTAATTTGGTGATTATTTCTTGTTCAAATCTATACCGTATAATTTTTGCGGGCACTCCGCCCACTATTGCATATGGAGGAACGTCTTTCGTGACGACTGCTCCTGCAGCTATAACCGCACCATCCGAAATAGTAATACCTGGAAGCAAACTCACATTTGAGCCAATCCAAACATCGTTTCCAATTTCAATTTGTTCGTTACTCGCATATTTCTCAATGCTCCTATTATCAGAAATGAACTCATATTTCTTATGGAAAAAGAAAGCGTGTATAGACACTGTTGATAAAGGGTGGTTTCCACCTGCAAGGTTACAAAATGCGCCTATTGATTTAATAAACTTGGGTTGCTCCCAAAACTGTTCATAACCTGTTGAATATTTTCCAACAGTGAATCCATAATGCCTATCTGATATATAACGAGAGCCTTCCTTAAATTTCCCATACTTATCTCTGCTAGTTCGTTTAATGAATGCGAGTAGAATCAAGTGAAAGGGGTTCAATATGACTTTCTTTCTACGCTTGCTTAAGAGTTTGCCATACCTATTCAAAAGGGTTTTTGAAGGTTTGATAAATTATAAATATGATTTTTTAACATTGCTATTTAATCAGCCGCGGTTAACTAATTCCACTGGGCTTGTCTCCCTATTCATGGCGGTAGGTTGTGCTATCAATCAGATGCTGTAATTTGTTTCTTGTGATAGTTTAAGTTGTGCCTGAATCTACCCTATATACCTGTCCAGTTATAGATGAAGATTTGTCCATCAATAAAAATAGAACTGTCTGAGCTACGCTGGATAATGTCGTTGCTTTTTTTAACGATGTTCTATTGTATATTCTATTTTTCATATCGTTGCCCAAGTTTGCACTCATTTCAGTTTCCATAAAGCCAGGGCAGACACAATTAGACCTAATTCCTTTTTCCCCCCATTCTCTAGCTGTATTTTTAGAAAAAGCCTCTAGAGCACCTTTAGTGGAGGCATACATGGCTAAACCTTTATATCCTGTATGGGCAGAGATAGACGAGATGTGAATTATAGAACCTTCGATTTTATTTAATAGCATATTTCTGATGATTAGTTTAGTCATGAGCATTGGAGCAAAAACATTGATGCGATACATTGACTCTAGAGGCAGTAGCTTTAAGTTGGTTACTATGTCGTCATAGGCTATCGCAGCATTATTTACCAAGCCTAAAAAAGGGCCATGTTTCTTAATATTCTGTTTAAAAAAAACTTCTAGTTCATCAATTGCTCCGATATCAAAATCGAAGTGATGGTATCGGTTAGGGAATTTATCCAATAATTTCTTGGTAGCATCACTTGTAGACCGGCTTACACCTACAATACTAAAGTCAGAAGACTCTAGTATTAACTTAACAATCTCCAGCCCAACACCTTTGGAGTCACCTGTAACGAGTATTGACTTCATTTTACCCTCTAGATTTTTTTCCAGTTCGTGAATATTTGATTTGATCAACTTGCTTCAATAATGAAGGTATTTTCCACTCTTGGAGGCTGTTTCTTAATAGTTTTTTGATCTCTTTCTTCTTTAATGTGAGGTCTTCAGACATAAGTAATTCAGCAATTAATACCTTTCCCATAACGGAGTTATTTCGGGGGGTAACTTTACAGTCTTTAATATATTCCAAGCTGCAAAGGAGTTCTTCAATTTCATTGGGGTCGACATTATACCCACCAATATTGATAAATTCAGAATTCCTAGCAATAAATTTGAAGCTGCTATCTGATAAAATTTCTACAAAATCTCCAGTATTAACCCATTCTTCGCCTGAATTATTTGAAGGCATTAGAGTTGAATGAATATGCAGAATGCCGTTTTTTATTAAAACTTTACTTTTAATGTCCTTTGGAACGGTGAATACCTCATCGTTAGATGAAAATAGTACACCAAACTCAGTACTTGCATAAATATTATTGACTTTAGCTACCGGAAAAATCTCTTTAGCTTCTTCTATCATGTGTATATTAGATTTCTCACCGCCAAAACTAACAGTTCTTACTGATAGATTCTTAACTTTGCTATTTTGAAAATAATGTCTAAAAAATGTAGGAGTCATTGAAATGTTAGTTACATTTAATTTGTTGATTAGATCAATATGATTGGTGTTTTTTAATTTAAATAGGTTTATTAAAGTTGCGCCATTTAGTAGTACTTGGAAAAAAACTTGAAGACCAGCGAAATGAGTAGGATTATAACACTGCCCCCATTTACTAGAATGATATCTTTTAGAAACTTTAGTCGTTCTAATTAAAGAATTTCTGTTATGGGTTATTCTTTTAGGTTTCCCAGTTGTTCCTGATGTAAGAAGGTTTAGTTCGAACTGTAGGTTTGTATCATTGACTAATTCAATAAGATGGCTCTTGTCTTTAACTATTTTTTTATTCGTTAAAAAACGAGTTTTCACGTTAGATACTATTTCTTCTTTCTCTGAAAGTAATAAATCGTTATCAATAAGGAATGTTGACTCATTGTTAATTAGGCTGATGATAATAAAGAGGTATACAGAGTAATCATCTTTATAATCAATAATACGGTCAGCTTCAGTTATATGATTTAGATCGTCAATCAGTTCATCATAGGTCTTTTCGATTTCTTCATCTATGTAAAACATTATGCTCTCAGTTTTACTAACACTTCGCCAATGGTTGATACAACGCCATCTGAAAATATATCAATATCAAACTCTTCTTCAAGCATTACTGTTAATGTAGCTAGATCAAGTGATTTTAATTCTAAGTCATGCCTTAATGACATTTCATCCTTTATAGACTCGATTGCAACTAAATCTTTATCTTCTCTAATGTCATTTATTATCACGAGTAATTTTTCTTTTTCATTCATTGTGCTGCCCCCAGTATGATATGTTTTCTAAACTCTCTAAAGTTTAGCAAGTTACCTTTCCAGTTTTCTTTAGGTAATGTGAGTTTAAAAAAATCGCCTTCTATTTTGTTTAATAGAAATCCAAATTTTATTTGTATTAGATAGTTTTCAATGTTGCTTTTTTTGACTGTTGCAAGCAACTCATTGAAATCAAATTTATTATAACCAAGCTTCATTCCATAATATTGCATTTCCAGTCCAATACCTGACCCAATCAGCTCTGGTTTTAAATACATCCCTATTTCAGCTTTTTGACCTTCCACGATATTAATAAATGAAAAGACACCAATTGGACTATCTTTTTTTGCAACTAGATAATATAGCTTTGTGCTATTTTCTTTTAATGACTTTATAAAGTCTATATGCTCTTGAGCTTCAATAGTTGTAGTGCTGTTCATTTTATTGGCAATTTCTGGTGAGTTTCTCCACTTTAATACCATTTCTAACTCATCATTATCTAAGTCTGTAAAATTTTTAAATTTAATATCAATCATGGTGGCGTTTCTTTTGAGAAATGAAATTTAAATTTATGGGAAAAATTGTTTTCAGAGTGGATAGCTCCTACAAAATAGGAACAGGCCATTTGATAAGGTGTATAAGTTTAGCACGTTTACTAAATGCTGAAGTACACTTTGTTACAAGAAACCTACCGGGTAATGCTAGTCACCTCATCAGACTAAATCAATTTGTTTTGCACGAAATTGACTCTTTTGACGTTGGCCTAGGTGAGCAGTTAATTGAAGATGAAATGGTGGGAAGGTTTTTTGCTTTGATCAAGCCTGACGTAATTGTTGTAGACCATTACGGACTAGATCAAAGTTGGGAAAAAATGGCTTTAGGTTACTCAAAAGAAATTTTAGTGATTGATGACCTCGATCGTGTGCATAGTCCAAGCGTATCGTTACTAGATCAAAATTATAAAAAAGATGTGTGTGAAAACTATAAAAATATTAAAAATAGACTGTTTCTTGGGCCTGAGTTTGCTCTTCTTTCAGAAAACTTCTTAAATTTTACTGGTAGTAGAAGTGTTAAAGAAGTAAAAAATATTATGGTGTATTTTGGTGGAAGTGATTTACATGAACAGACTAGAAGAGTTTATAGGTTAATACATGAGCTTCCAATGCAAATTCATTGGAATTTTGTTGTAAGTGAAAACAGCAAAGATATTGAATTTTTCAGAGAGTTGAATTGTCCAAATTCCTCTGTTTACATCAATATCGATTATATGGCGAGGTTGATGTCTGAATGTGACTTATTTATTGGTGCTGGAGGGGCAACTAGCTGGGAAAGAGCCAAGCTAGGGCTACCAACGGTATGTATATCTTTGGCTGAGAACCAAAATATAAATGGTCACGAATTAGCTGGCTTGGGAGTCCATTATTTTATGGGGTATTACAATACATTTACAGATAATCAATTGAAGTTTATTCTCTTAGACCACATTACCGCTCCCGAAAAGCTAAATATATTTCGCGAAAACTCAAAGAAGCTCAATGTTAGTTCTCGAATAGATGAGCTTGTGTGTTACCTAAATGGCATTATTTAACCCTCTAATTAACAAATACCTAGTTTGATCATCTTAGGATATAGGATTTGTTTATGTTAGTAGTTTCCATTGTATAGGGCTGCCTTTGCTAATTGCTAATTTAGCTTTCTTATTAAGCACTTGCTCATAATGCTTTGGCGCTAAGCCATAACCAGGGCGGATACTTCTCACATTGGCTGCCGTCAATTCCTCACCTTCTTGAATATCTTCAACTGCATAGAGTGATCGACGAAATAAGGTATTCTCCTTCTCGCTCTCTTTGCGTTCGTAGTTCACAGTACCTAATGCATGCCAAGCTATCTTACTATCACGACACAGTTGCATTAGCTCAGGTTTTTCGAGTGAAAAACTATCGTCTGGTCCATTACCTTTTCTGTCTAAGGTGACATGCTTTTCAATCAAGCAAGCACCTAAAGCAATAGAGGTGATGGCTGTTGTATTGTCTATTGTATGGTCAGATAATCCTGTCAGTACGTTGAAACGTTGAGCCATGTCAGGAATTGTTTTCAGATTGTAGTCTTCAGATGGCGCGGGGTAGCCACTCACACAGTGGAGTACGACTAACTCTTCACAACCGGCATCTTTGGCTGCATCAATGGCCTCCTGTATCTCCTGCTCGTTTGCCATCCCAGTGGAGATGATCATAGGTTTGCCAGTTTTGGCGACATATCGAATAAGTGGCAGGTCTATGGCTTCGAATGAGGCTATTTTGTAGGCTGGCGCCCCTAGCTCTTCAAGCATGTCAACAGCAGTAAAATCAAAGGGAGAGCTAAAGATAGTAATCCCAAGTTCTTTGGCTTTTTCAAATAGTGGCTTATGCCATTCCCATGGCATGTGGGCCTCGCGATAAAGGTCATAAAGTGTCCGCCCATCCCATAACCCACCTTTAATCATGAATTCAGGGCGATCGCTGTCAATGGTGATTGTATCTTGAGTATAAGTTTGCAACTTAATAGCATCTGCACCACAATCTTTTGCCATCTCCAGAATCTGATAAGCACGATTAATGTCGCCGTTATGATTCGCTGATAATTCTGCAATAATGTATGGAGGTTGCTCGGGGCCGATACTTCTACCATCAATACTAATTTCTTTCTTCATAACTTTACTCAATATCAAGTCTTTTGTTGGAAGCTGCCAACCATTTGATATGGCGCTTCATTCATTATGATAGACGCAGCTGTTTAGTGGTGTTGTTGCGTTGATGGCAGAGGTTCACTTCTTGATAGTGACGTCTTTCTCCAACACTTGAAACATTATCTCTGCCCGTTTCCAGTCTTCGGGTGTGTCGATATCCTGTACTCTTTCTCTAGGGAGTAAAATGGCACAGCTCTGTGGCGAAAACACTGGTTTGTTTTCCAAATACGCCTCGGCTTTGCCCCAATAAAACTGACCTGCATCATGGTAAGCTTCCTCAAGGTCTTGAGAGCGGGTCAACAAATTCTCTGGTTGGAACATCTCAACTTGGTTGCGTTCGTTGAGTTTGATAGCTCTTTGGATTGGGAAGGGAAAGCTGGTTGCTGAAAAAGCAAAGTCAGCGTCATTGTTAACTAACAGCTGGTAACTTTCTTTTAGATCCCTGATTTGAATAAAAGGTGCAGTTGCGTAGATACAACAGACTAAGTCAATTTTCTCACCTTCTTTTTGCAGCTCTTCAATTGCATGAGATATTACTTCGCCAGTGGTAGCAAAATCGTCTGATAGTTTAGCTGGGCGTAGAAATGGTATTTCAGCGCCATATTGCTTAGATATTTGGGCTATTTCGGGATCATCCGTCGAAACAATAATACGATCAAAGAGGTTGCTCTCTTGGGCTGCTTTAATCGAGTAAGCTATGATAGGTAGCCCAAAAAATAACTTAATATTTTTGCGAGGAATGCGTTTACTGCCGCCTCTTGCGGGTATTATGGCTACTTTCATGAGATTGCCTGCTTAACTGCCGCGACGACTTCATCTTGTTGCTGCTCAGTGAGGTTTGGGTGCATGGGTAAGCTAATCGCTCGCTGGTAGTATGCTTCGGCCTCTGGAAAGTCACCTTTCTTAAAACCCATTTTTTGGTAATAGGGTTGAGTATGCACAGGAATATAATGAATGTTGACCCCCACGCCTAGCCCACGCAAGGTGTTAAACACGGCAAGATGTGTTTGAGTGATAGAGTGGTCAAGCTTGATGACATAAAGATGTAGGCCAGAATATCCTTCTGAAGATTGATAGGGCGTGACGACAGGGAGTTCAGACAACAGAGTATCGTATCTTTTAGCGATGTTATGCCGTTTTGCAACAAATTGATCTAGGCGTTGCATCTGTGAGCAGCCCAGTGCGGCCTGTAACTCGGTCATTCGGTAGTTAAAACCGAGTTCTATTTGCTGGTAATACCACGGCCCGTCAGCTGGGTGGGTCATTAATTCAGGGGATCGAGTAATGCCGTGGCTACGATATAGGGCCATCTTATCGGCCAGCTGTTGGTCATTCGTCGTTGCGACCCCCCCTTCAGCTGTTGTGATGATCTTTACCGGATGAAAGCTAAAGACTGTGATATCCGAATAGAGGCAGTTACCAATTGACTGTTCTAAATAGCGTCCACCAATGGCATGAGAAGCATCTTCTATTATTTTAAAACCATACTGCCCAGAAAGCTTTTTTATAGCGGCCATATCGCAGGGCTGGCCGCATAAATGCACTGGAATTATCACGCTAGGGAGCTTACCCCCTGCCGCTTTGGTGCTTGCTAATTTTTGTTCTAATGCCAATGGCGAAAGGTTATAGGTTTTAGGGTCAATATCGACAAAATCAATGTCAGCACCACAATATAGCGCGCAATTAGCTGAGGCAACAAAGGTAATAGGTGTCGTCCAAACAGCATCTCCGGGCCCAACACCTAATGCTAAGCAAGCAATATGTAGTGCGGAAGTCGCACTATTTACTGCGAACGCGTGGTTAACGCCACAATAATTTTTTATGGTTTGCTCAAATTCAGGCACCTTCGGCCCTTGTGTCAGAAAATCAGAGTTGAGTACTTCGACTACGGCATCAATATCCTGCTGGTTAATGTCTTGTTTACCGTAAGGGATCATAATTACTGCTCAGCAAATTTATCAAATTCACGAATATCTTGAACATTTAGATAATGAGAGTTATTGCCAGAATGGTATTCATAGCCTTGAGGAACCGGTTGCCCGGTTTCATTTAAGGCATTGGTTTTAAAGTCGATGTCATCATTGAAAAATTTAATCGTAGGACAGAGTACGTAATGATCGCTAAATTCTAGTGTTAAGTGTGAATCATCTGCTGGGCACATGATTTCATGCAATTTTTCTCCAGGGCGGATACCTATGATGTGAGACTTCAGTTCCGGAGCGTAGGCTTCAGCCAGATCCATGATGTTGACCGAGGGAATCTTAGGTACAAAAATTTCGCCGCCGTACATGCGCTCAAAATTCTTTAATACAAAATCAACGCCTTGTTGGAGTGTGATCCAAAATCGAGTCATTTCAGCATGTGTTATAGGTAAGCTTTCAGCGCCATCAGCTATCATTTTTTTGAAAAAGGGTACGACTGAGCCTCTAGACCCCACAACATTGCCGTAACGGACGCAGGCAAAGCGGGTTTTTGCGTCACCTACCATGTTATTTGCGGCGACAAATAGTTTGTCTGAAGCGAGTTTTGTTGCGCCATATAAGTTGATAGGGTTTGCGGCTTTGTCTGTTGAAAGGGCAATGACTTTTTCTACATTGTTGGCAATAGCCGCCTGAATTACATTTTCAGCACCGTGAATGTTGGTTTTAATGCATTCCATCGGGTTATATTCGGCTGCAGGAACTTGCTTTTGCGCAGCAGCATGAATAACAAAGTCTACTTCCTTCATTGCTTGCATCATACGCTCACGATCGCGTACATCACCGATAAAATAGCGCATGCAAGGGGCATTGTAGGTCTGCTGCATTTCAAACTGCTTTAATTCATCTCGAGATAGTATGATGAGTCGTTTTGGCTTGTAGCGTTCAAGGATCGTTTTAGTGTACTTTTTTCCAAATGAACCTGTACCGCCAGTGATGAGAATTGACTTGTTATTGAACATACTAAAACCTTTGAATTAATTTATATATTAACCAGTTAAATAAATCCTGTTTACCGGAGTAAACTAGCTGTTTATTTTTGCTATAGAGATGCGACTCTTACGCCCGTATTTTCAAAAAAACGGTAACTATCATCTACTTCTTTTCTTAATTTCTTTAAGTCTTTTGGGGCTATGCGTACCGCGTCAATGTTTGACTTGCTAAATATCTTATCAAGATTGAATAAAGCTGAGGAGAAAAATGAAACGATGTGGGCGGGGTAAATGCCATCATTTAATAATACGATCTCGATTGCGCCAGTTGATTTTTTGATCGTAAAGCGATCACTTTCTAGTTTTTTTAATTCACGTATCCCAACTTCTGTCCTGTGAGGGATATAGATGATGTCCCCAGAATAATTAGCAATGATTTTTTTTATATATAAAATGTAGGTGTCAGCGTCCATTAAACCTGACTGAATCATGTTTTGCCCGATTAAGTAGGTTAACTCTGTATGTTGGCACTGTTGAAGCTGGTGTGATTTTAGATGATTGAATTCATGGTATTTCACCTGAATTAAATCAGTTGATTTTATTTCATATATGGTATAAAAATTGATCGCTTGCTTGATAAGATAAGTAAGCCCAGCCAGCTTGTATCTGTAGAATTTCATCTTACTAGACAAAGACTGTTCTCGAAAATAGTGTTGATTCCGAATTTTGTTGTAAATAGCGATAGTGGCCATACCATCATCAACTAAATAAATTTCTTCTGCTTTTACATTTGAGATGATTATTTGGTTAATTGTGCCAAAGTCACCAGAAAAAACATAGTGATACGGCTGTTTTTTGAGAGTCTTAACCAAAGTTGCTTGGGCAATGAAACGCTTTAATCTCGGTATTTTTTGCTGGTCGTATTCGATGATTTCGTTCCACTCATCGACTTTTAATAAGGAGCGCATTTGCTCAGTATTTTTTATGTTCGTGTTAAACATTAATACTAAGACAGTATTGTTGCATGCAAACTTTTCTCTCGCTTCAATTGCATTTAGAAATTGCAACGGAGAGCGCACAATGAAAAGGTTCTTCCTCATTATTAACTAGCCCAGTTATAACTGATTGATGGGTAACACAGCCTGCGTCATACGAATTTTATTTCGGCCCTAATTTTATCACAACCTAGCAGCATCATCTGTGGTAATTTAGATTGTTGATATGATGAATTAAAAACGAACAGAGTCAAAGATAAATCTGAGCAGATTGTATCTGTTTTTTTACTTAGAGGTAAGGCGCCCCTTCTAAGTCTTTTCCTTGGACGAATAGAATGATTTTTAGTGTCGGTTAATTATATGGCAAATTGAGTGTATACACACTTTTAAGCACTCGCAGATTTAAGGTAAGCTACGCAGTATCAATAAACTGACGTGCTATCGTCATTTATCTCATTCATCATGCAATATTAATTTTTGGTCTTCTTTTCATGTTTGATATTTCAATTTTTAAGCACTTACCTGACAAAAAAATTCTGGTTATTGGTGATGTCATGCTAGACCGGTATTGGCAGGGTGATTCTCAACGTATCTCACCTGAAGCGCCTGTTCCTGTGGTTAAAATTTCAGAGCATTCAGATAAAGTCGGTGGCGCGGCAAACGTTGCGCGTAATGTTGCTTATCTGGATGGTCAAGTGACGTTGATGGGGATAGTCGGCCAGGATGAAAATGGGCAGATACTTGAATCGCTTTTGGCGAAAGATAATGTCTCCGCAGAGCTGATTAAACAAAATGAACAGCCCACAATTACCAAACTCAGGGTGATTAGTCGCCATCAGCAGGTAGTTCGGCTTGATTTTGAGCAGGTGTTTGCTAAACAGCATGCCGAAACCTTGATGAATCGGTTTAAACAAGTGGTTGCAGAACATGACTTTATTGTGTTTTCTGATTACAGCAAGGGCTCGCTGGCGTATGTGACGGAGATGATCGCTTATGCTAGAAAGTTAGGGAAAACGACACTGGTCGACCCAAAAAATAGGGATCTATCTATATACCGGGGCGCGAACATCATTACGCCTAATAAAATTGAATTTATCACGGCAGGCGGTTTAACAGAGTCTGAAGCAGAGATCGAAAGAACAGCACACCAAATCATGCAAGACTGCGGTATCGATTCCATGTTGCTCACCCGCAGTGAACAGGGTATGTCTGCGATAACCCTCGAAGAAAAGCTGGATCTACCGGCTCAAGTACTTGAGGTCTCTGATGTGACGGGTGCAGGTGATACTGTAATTGCCACGCTTTCTGTTGTGATGGCAGCAGGCTTATCTTTGCCTGAAGCAGCCAATGTCGCCAATTTGGCCGCAGGTATTGTTGTGGCGAAGCTGGGGGCGGCCACTGTTTCACCACGAGAGCTCTATCAGGCAACCAATGCGGCGTTATTCAAGTCAAAGAAAAGCCATTATCAAACGCCGTTTGATGATGTCTTGAGGCATATCCGGTTTGCACGTCATTCTGGTGAAAGAATTGTATTTACCAATGGTTGCTTCGATATATTGCACGCAGGGCATGTTCATTATTTAGAGCAGGCCCGGGCCTTAGGTGATCGCTTGGTGGTAGGCATTAATACCGATGAATCCGTTAGCCGGTTAAAGGGTAAGAATCGACCGGTTAATAATTTAAAACAACGCGCTACCGTGCTGACAGGGCTTGCATCTGTAGATTGGGTGATTCCTTTTGGCGAAGCTAAGGGCGAAATATATGACGACACCCCGTTTCACTTGATTGAAGAGATCATCCCCGACATTTTAGTTAAAGGTGGTGATTACAAAATAGAAGACATTGTGGGTGCCGACTTAGTGCATAAAAACGGTGGACAAGTTAAAACTATCGATTTTGTAGACGGCTGCTCAACGACAGGTACCATTAAAACGATTCAAGCTCTAAATAGTTGATCATAATGTAATGCTCGGAGTGATCCCTCTTTCTTTCAAATGAATAGATTTTCCAGCTTCGTCGGGCAAAAAAAAGAGGCCAAAAGTGGCCCCTCAAAAGTTTACTACAACTAGGGATTGAGAAGTGACAGTGGGAGAGTCTAAAAGCGCAGATACATCACTTCTCTTACGCTCTAAATCAGCATAGCTTGTATATTTAAATACACCTGCTTGCTTTTCAAATAACAACGATTCTCTACTTTACGTTACAAAACTAAAATAACTTAAATACAAAAAGTCATTCAAACCAATGATTTATCTTGCCAATCTATAATTTAGGTTATATTATTCAGTTAATTCACTGTTACGTAATACAAACACGCATTGTTATACATTGGGAATATTGCGATTTAGTTAGTTAATGACTCTTTCATATAACGCTAAAAACACAGGCGAATCATCTATTTATTAAAGTTTTTATAACAAAAATAGTAATAGTAATAGTAATAGTAATAACAAGTAGGATGCTCGTATGTCTCAAGATGCTCTTGTACTAAATGAATGCAGCAGTGAATCTCCACAAAATGTGCGAGAAAATATTCGCCAGCAATTATCAAGCGATATAGAAAACTTTTTAAAAAATGGCGGAAGTGTTCAGCGAGTCGAAAATAATGTTCGTGCTGACCCTCCGAAAAAGCCAAGCATGAACTACGGTAGTACTCCAATCTAATCAGTATCCAAATTGATAGATGACAATAAAAAGATGAGGGCTAAAGAAGCACCTCTTATCTTTGTTTGCGTTCTCTTCAAGTTGTGAATTTTTGAAAATTTTCGTAAATAAATATTGCCATCAAGTAAAAATGTGCGACAATCAACGCCCTTAATGAGACTTGGCGCACACTAAACCAATTTAATGCGTCCTGTTTTCGCCTTCCTTGCGTTCAATACGAGGCATGATTGCTTGATAGAAGCTTTGACTATTCTTATCAGTTTAACACTCGCTGTAACAGGTGTTTTCCTTTACAGAGATTACGCAAGATTTTTAAAAGGCGCTTATGCTAAGCTCGGTAAGGTCGTATCAATTCAGCCAGCATTTCCCCAAACCATTAATAATACCAAGCTTGGCACAACCTTTGTGTCTGGTGGTTTTTACCCTATCATCGAATATATACATAATGGTGAAGCCGTTCGATTTACAGCGATCGACCATTTAGCATCAGCAAGGCTTCATCTTGGCGACAAAGTTCAACTTCGCATCATTAAAACTCGTCGAAAAGCAAATAGAGCTTGTAACAGCTTAATCACATTGGTGAGTTTAATATCCATTCTAGGTATCACGCTATTTTCAACTGCTATCGTTGGCACCACTTCACTTTCGCTTACACAGATTTTCTTAGGTTCATTTGTGATAGCGTTAAGCTTGGCAATATTGGCGCTATATTTTAGCGATCAGGATCAGCATTATCTTCATGACTTGAAAGAAACCAAGAAAGGCTATACCCAGCTATTTCTCGCTGAGCCAACTGCATACAAAAAGTGGCAGTCCTCTCTAATAGACCCTATACAGCGCTTCAAAATTAATGGCTCAAAGCTGTGTGGTGCGACCTTTATTGGCAGCTCAATGGCGCTGTTTGGCACAACCATCAGCCCTTACTTTTTAGCCTCTCTATAAAGCTGTCTCATCGAAAATACGCTATTTTTCGATCTAAGCGCTAGCTTTTAATTCGATCTTCCTGCTAATCTTAATAGTTTACTCAGTCGTTCACTGATCTGATGTTTATTATTCAAATGCCGTGAACAAACCTCCAGTACATTCTAATTTATCAGTTGGAGCTTAAGGTGTTTTCATATACCCAAAGACAATTTCCCAATACGCGTCTCAGACGCATGCGCTTTCAGGATTTTTCTCGTCGTTTGATGCAAGAAAATACACTTAGCGCTGCTGACTTAATCTACCCGATGTTTGTCCTTGAAGGCCTTAATCAGAGAGAAACTATTAACTCTATGCCGGGCATCGAAAGGCTAAGCATTGACCTTATTCTAAAAGAGGCAGAGGTGCTGCTCGAACTCGGTATTCCGGCTATTGCGCTGTTTCCCGTAACACCAAAGCACCTCAAGTCTCTTGATGCGAAAGAAGCTTGGAACCCGGAAGGGCTGGCCCAACGAACCGTTAGTGTGCTGAAAAAGAATTTCCCAGAACTGGGTGTCATTACCGATATTGCCTTAGATCCTTTTACGACCCATGGCCAAGACGGCATTATTGATGATAAAGGGTATGTTTTGAATGACGCCACGGTGGAAGCCTTGGTTAAACAGGCTGTTTCTCATGCGGATGCAGGTGCTGACATTGTTGCACCATCAGATATGATGGACGGGCGCATTCAGAGCATTAGACAAGAATTGGAACGAAGCAAACATAGTAATACACGGATTTTAGCTTATTCAGCCAAGTATGCTTCAGCTTATTACGGCCCATTTAGAGATGCAGTTGGTTCAGCAGAAAACCTAGGTAAAGCGGATAAAAAAAGCTATCAAATGGACCCAGCGAACTCTGATGAAGCGCTTCACGAGGTGGCTATGGATATCCAGGAGGGCGCTGACATGGTAATGATCAAACCAGGCATGCCTTATCTTGATATTGTTCATCGTATTAAAACTGAATTACACATCCCCACCTTCGTTTATCAGGTCAGCGGTGAATACGCCATGCACATGGCTGCGATCCAAAACGGGTGGTTAGATAAAGATAAAATTATTCTGGAATCCTTACTCTGTATCAAACGAGCAGGGGCAGATGGAATTTTGACCTACTTTGCCAAAGAAGCTGCTAAGCTATTAAAAGAACAGTCATTTTATAGCTTATAAATATGGGGCCAAATACACAATGAGCGGGCAAACTGGTAACAAGCCAAGCAAAGATGCTGACGATATTGATCTTAATCATCATCAATATTATGTTAATCGCGAACTCAGCCATCTACAGTTTAATCAGCGTGTTTTAAAGCAGACATTAGATACAAACCACCCACTGCTAAATCGCCTGCTCTTTTGCTGTATTTTTAGTAGCAATATGGATGAGTTCTTTGAGATTCGTGTTGCCGGCATACAAAACCAAATCAAGTACGGCAGGGAGACCATCGGTCCTGATGGTCTAAGCCCCCAACAAACCCTAGATGCGATTAACTTGACTGCGCATGAACTTGTTCATGAGCAGTATGAAACGCTCAATGAAATTTTAATTCCAGCGCTTGCTGAAGAAAATATTCGATTTATAAGACGTAATGAATGGAGTGATGCGCAACAAGCTTGGCTGGCAGATTATTTTGACCGCGAAGTTTTACCAATCATTAATCCTATTGGTCTAGACCCTTCTCACCCCTTTCCAAGACTGGTCAATAAAAGCCTTAATTTTATTGCTGAATTAGATGGTAAAGATGCCTTTGGACGCGAAACAGGGCTGGCAATTATACCTGCGCCTCGGTCTTTGCCACGAATGGTCAAGCTACCAGCGGACATTTCAGAGGGGGCAGAGGTGGTTTTCTTATCCTCGATTATACATGCGCATGCTGACCAACTATTTCCAGGAATGATTGTTCAAGGATGTTATCAATTTAGGTTAACCCGTAATGCTGATTTTGAATTAGCGAATGATGATATGGAAGATTTAGCCTCTGCGCTAAAAGGTGAATTACTGTCACGCAGGTTTGGCGATGCCGTTCGCTTAGAACTTGCAAATAATTGCCCAGAGCACCTGATCACTTTCCTTTTAAAAGAATTTAAGCTTTCCGAGCACGATCTATATCAGGTTAATGGACCAGTGAATCTTGCACGCTTAATGGAGTTAGCCAATTTAGTCGATAGACCTGATCTACTGTACCCCAGTTTTGCGCCAGGAACGCCAAAAACACTGCGCAGTAATAGTTCCTTATTCCCCATCATTCGGCAAAAAGATGTACTGCTTCATCACCCTTTTCAAAGCTATACCCCTGTTATCGATTTTTTGAGACAAGCAGCCAAAGACCCTGATGTCGTCGCGATCAAGCAAACACTCTATCGTTCAGGTACCAATTCAGAAATTGTAGATGCATTAGTTGATGCGGCAAGACGAGGTAAAGAAGTCACCGTCGTCATTGAGTTACGTGCTCGCTTTGATGAAGCTGAAAATATTGAACTAGCTAGCCGCTTGCAGGAGTCCGGTGCGGTTGTCGTTTATGGTGTGGTTGGCTTTAAAACGCATGCCAAAATGATTTTGGTTGCCAGAAGAGAATCAGATGGCTTTAGGCATTATGTGCATTTAGGCACAGGAAATTACCACACCAGCAATGCGCGTCTATACACAGACTATAGCTTTATGAGTAGCGATGAAGCATTAGGTAAAGATGTGTTTAAGATCTTTCAGCAATTAACAGGTATGGGCAAAGTACTCAAAATCAAAAAGCTATTTCATGCCCCTTTTACGCTACATGATAGTTTAATTCAGCTCATTGAACGCGAAACGGACAATGCGACTAAAGGAAAAGCATCGGGTATTACCATTAAAGTGAATGCGATCTCTGAGCCTAAAATTATCCGGGCACTTTACAAAGCATCGCAGTCGGGGGTTCCCATTCAGTTGATTGTAAGAGGTATCTGTTCGCTTCGACCCGGTGTGCCGGGTGTATCAGAAACCATTAAAGTTCGCTCGATTATAGGCCGCTTCCTTGAGCATTCCCGTGTTTATTGGTTCCATAATGAAGGTAAGGATGAAATCTATGGCGCCAGCGCCGACTGGATGACACGCAACTTATTAAGTAGAGTGGAAACATGCTTTCCGATTGAAAACAAAAAGTTGATCGAACGTATTAAATCAGAAATGAGTTTATACTTAGAGGATAACTGCCAAAGCTGGGAAATGGATTCTGACGGCAATTACCACCTTAACCAACCAGATGACGATGCACCACGAATTGGCGCCCAACAAACCTTACTAGAGCAGTTAGCACTCACTTAGCATGATAATTACTCAGGATAGATCAACCATAAATACCTTACTTGTGCTTGTTGTCTGGTTTGGCATTCTATCGACTGGAAATACCACAGAGCTTCCTCAAGATAAAGAAGATATAAATCAAAGCTTCGTCAGCTTTCAAGTGTTTTCGGAAACGCCTCAAGACACGAAGCTAATTCAAATTCTTGAGGAAACACAAACCTACCATAGAATTAAAAAAATTATTGAGACAAATTTTATTCTTGAAAAACCGGTCAGGCTACATATTCAACACCCTAAAGAAGCACAATTGATCGCAACAGAATTAAGCCAGCAAAGTTATGTCGTTGTCTTGCCTTTCAGCTTTCTCCATGCACTTTACCAAGGTTTATCTAATAAATATGAGCATCAGCGCAGCGCCATTGATACGATATTTTCAACAACAGTAGAGTTCTATATATGGTCAGAATTTGCAGGCTATCTCATTAAAGAAAAAAACCTTGAAATAAAAGGCCAGCCTTACACGACAAAAGATAACTTCGCAGCCATTATGCTACTGAATCAAAACAACGCAAACAGCGATTTCATCGCAGATGCCAGCGAAGCTTATTTACTAATCCATAACGCTGGCGAATCGAATGTTAGCCAACACATGCAGAATGAGCTTCAACGAGACCAACAACGCTACCGACACATTATCTGTTTAACGATGGGCTTTAATCAAGCTGTCCAGCAAGCCGACATAGAAAGAGATCATCTTGAAAGTTTCTCTTGGGATGAATCTGAAATAGAACAGTGTAAAAAAAGCTACTTGATAGTTTTATCAAATTGGTACGAAGCGATAGAGACCTCACTTCAAGAAAATAACATTATACAAACGCTTAGCATAACCCGCTTATTTCGATCTTTTCAGAGCCAAACTGAGAAATTTTAAAAACTCTTAGTTAAAAGTGCTTTCCGAGTTTGTTGCCGAACTTGGTGGACAGTTCGAGCCCACCGGCGATACCAAGCTTGTAATATCAAATATTGGCTTGTAAATGCACATAAGTCGTTCTGGTCAAGGGTGTATTGTGAGCAATCACTCAAGCTTACAGGTAGACTACCTGCACTATCACGAATTTCGGTTTAGTCGACACAAAAAATTATGAAACTATCTATCAAAGCTGCACTCTTCTCCGCGCTGGTTTTTCCAGGTTCTGGTTATTTTATCGTTAAAAGCAAGACCAAAGCTTGGCTTTGCGTGATAAGTGTTCTTTGCATCCTCGTAATTTTTATGCTCGAAGCCGTTCACAAGGCTCAGCTGATTGCGCAAAAAATAGTATCGGGTCACATTTCTTATGAAATATCCGCCCTACAAGAGCAAATATTGCTTATGCCCGGGAGATTTGACGCTAACATAATTACCTCTGCCACTTGGCTGATTATCATTCTATGGCTCATTAGCACCGTTGATTCATATCGACTCGGTAGATCAATAGAGAGCCAATAGATCTTGTTGTGAGATTGAACTAAAAAACGAAAGGAGGTCTAAGTGAAAGGAAATATCATGGAAACCCCGCCTGTTACCGAACAAACACCAAGTAATAGCGATCAAGTCGGAAGCAAATTAGACTTCTTTTATTTTCGTGGGGATGGTTTTGAATATTTCAAAATTTAGATTGTAAATATAACATCCTTCTGACAATCCTCACGCTATTTAGTGTTTGTTAACTAGCTTATAAACTGCTCAGCATAGCGTTTAATAAGTGCTGTTAACTGATCCGATAATTCACACTCAAACTCCTCTAAATTTTGTCCTAAGAAGCCTAAATACTTCTCAGCCTGTGCGTGCGTGACTTTTTTTGCAAGGATATGAAACTGCATTTCAGGTAAGCTTTTATCGTGTCGTGGCATAATCTTTAAGTTAATGAACTTATTGTTCTTGTTTTCAATATTCTCTTGTGCATAGTCACAAAACTTATCTATGTGGCTATGCCCAACAGGCCCTAAACAACCACCTTCTAAACGGTACCTTACTTCAAGTTTTTTGGTGTTATCCGGGGTGGCGGTGGTGGTCGGCATTATAGTGGGTTCTTTTGTGTCTGCTTCAGTGTAAGTAGGCTTTATTAAGCGTGAGGTATGACTATAGAGCGAGAATGATGAGACTGAAAGTTAAATCTTGAAGGAAGGAAAGTTTATGTCGTGATTTATAAGATAACGAATAAGCAAAGCCAGAGTGAACCATGGCTTTGCTTTGAATTCAACTAAACTAAGAGCTTAGATCTTTCACTTTTGCTTGTGTCTGCGTTTGTTCTGTATCGAAGTATTTTTGAAGTAAGCGTTGTTTTTGGCTCATAATATCTTCTTCACTTAAACTTGCTGAAAGTACTTGGTCACGTTCTTTTTTATATAAAGCATATTGTCGTTCAAACTGGCGTTGTTGTTGGCGATATTCTAAGGCCTCATTTATCGCAGCTTTATCCAATCCTTTATTTCTTAAGGCAGATTCCACTTCACTATCACGGCTATCACTTAGTATTAACTCATTAATTTCTTGTGAACTTTGAATGTCATCAAGCATTCTATTTTCAGTATTGCGAATCACTTCGGGTAAGCGCTCTCTTTGTGTCTGAAGCTCTATTTGCATTTGTTCAGGTGTTAAATCTGGGTCTTGTTGAATTTTAATACTAGCAAGCGTGAATTCTCCATAAGCTTCTTCAAGGCCAAAGAAGGCGTCTACGGCTTCGCTACTCATGGTATCTCTTCGAATGGTTTTTAATCGCTCAAAACTTGCTTCGAGCATGTTTAACTGATATTGCTCATCTTGTTGATCTGCTGGAATAAGCGGCTGGCTTGAATACTCTAATGCGGTTTCTTTATATAGCAGGTAATCGCCTAATAATGCCATGACTTGATTGACGGCGCTTTCTGGCAGATTGGCCCGTGCCAGCTTCTCTAGTTCTGCAATGGCGACTTCTGGTGGTACATCTGCCACGGTGTTCATAAAATAGTCGAATAAATCACGTGTTTCGAGATCAACAATTAGCTTGCCGTTTGCATCGGCTTTCAGGCTGCCATCTATTTCGGTGTCTTCAATTGACGGCGCGAATGGGCCATTTGGAAAGGTCTTGGGTGTTTGGTATGCAAATTCTTTGCTGTCTTCGTTTTCACGGGTCACCGGAGAGGCGACTGCTTTGGTTATTTTTTGAGTCTTAGGCGCAGTCTTTTGCGCTGAGTTATCCGTCGCTTTACTTAGCGCCGTAGTAGGCTGAATCTGTTGAGTTTCAGGTTCAGTCAGTGTTGTCTGGTATAGGAAAAAACAAACTGTACTTAGGGCTATACCGCCAATAAAACCTTGTTTTAGTGTTATTTTCTTCATCTCATTGGGCATCTTTGGAAAGTTATAATGAAAAACAGGTAAGGTCTAAGCGACCTTACCTACTCATTTTACTTTTAAGAAAGTAAGTGACTTACAGTCCTTTACCTTTCAATCGGTTTGCTTGGCTACGGTAAAGTGATACCGGGTTAGTCCAAATTGAGCGAACGCCAAATAAGTGGTTGATCGCATCAACGTGGTTCATTGAGTATGAAGTACTAATAACTTTACCCATCTTGGTTGCACAGGTAGCTACCAAGCCATCACTCTGCTCCCAAGGCTTAAAGGCAAGTGACGTAATGCCCAAGAGTGGGTCTACAAGATCTAATGCATTGGTTAGCACGCGATCACCTGTCCAAGAGAACATTTTGATGTTATTACCGCTAATATTGATGTTTTCAGAGCTTCCCTGGCAGTAAGTTGGGTTGACACCTTTCCAGCCTAGTGCATTGTTTAATGCAATAGTACCGTTAGTGGTTAAGGTTGAAAGTGCGCCTACGCCACTTTGTGGGTTATTTGAACCAGACAGTGCATTCACAACATCACCCAGCGCATTGGCAATGGCATTAGCGCCACCTAGTACGAAAGAACCTGGAGCAAGAAGCCCGCTTACCACATCGGCCACTTTAGAGCCGTAGTTCACACCGTTGATTGACGTAATAGACGCAATCTTATTTGGAATAATAGACGCTGTGACGCGTGAAGTGGGAGCACCTTGGCTGTGAGCCATCAGGTTCACTTTCGAATAACCTAAGCCGGAAACATAAGTGGCTAATTGTTGGCCACGTGCTTCGCTGGTGTTTACAAAAGAAACGCTTGCTGAATACACTTTTGCACCGCTTCTTTCGAGGTTGTAGGGGATCGTATGAAAGTAGTTAATCAAGCCGCCAAGGGTATTAAAACCCGTCACGCCATGAACAAGAACAATAGGGTATTTCGTTTTTGTGTAAGTCGATGCCGAAGCAAATGGAGCTGCAATAGCAATAGATGTGCACACAAGTGCGAGTAATAATTTACGCAAGGGAATTCTCCTGATTTTATATTTATATTAGAGAGTTTTTTATATGCTTAGTTAGTTTTTTAACTAGTCATCGCAAAAGCTTATGACTGAAAAGAAGAGAGTGCACCCCCCCATTTGGGGGGTGTGCATGGGCAGTGTGACGAGCTTCACAAATGCCTGAAAAATACTGTCAGTTTTTTAGCGCTGGGCTACTTTTTGAATAGGTAAGCAGGCTCAAAGCGTAAGTTGATGCAGGTTCCTTTTAAGCCTTCTTGTGAGCTTCTTACTTTCAGGTCACCGCCTAGGCTTCGGCTTCTTTCTTTAATAATCTCTAAACCATAATGGTTGAGCTTTTCTGGGTTGTTACTTAGCCCGACACCGTTATCTTCTACGACGAGTTGGATTTGCTTATTTTGTTGTTCCTGTAAGTGTATTTTTAATAGCGAGCCTTTTGAATGATTGACGGCATTTTGGCTTGCTTCACGCATGATTTGTAGTAAGTGAATTTCTTCAGTCGGATTTAGAGGAACGTTAGTTAACTTATATTGAAAATCAATCTCCATATCTGTTCGTGCTTTCAATTGTTTAACCGACTTTTCAATAGCGCCTTTCAAGCCAGAATCATCGACTTTCAGGCGGAATGTTGTCAGCAATTCACGAAGGTGGCGATAAGCAGACGACAAGCCTTCACTCAGTTCATTGATGATAGGTTGTTGTAATTCATATTTTTGCATGTCATGAGATTTTTGTAGTCGTGTGATCTGTATTTTTAAATAGGATAGGGATTGCGCTAGGGAATCATGAAGTTCTCGAGCCATCACCGTACGCTCACTCAGCATAGCGAAGCGGTGTTCTTGCTCTTTTGTTTCTTGCAAAGAGAGCGCGATAGAGAGTTGGTCAGCGCTAGACTGCGCGAGCTTTTGTTGCCAAAACAAAAGTGCTTTTCCTTTTTGAGGTCTAACAGTGATCACACCATATTGCTTACCCAAATGGATGACGGGATATTTGTAAACAAATCCAAGCATATTAATTGTGTTATAAGGTGCATCTCCTTTGCAGTTTCCACAAGTTCTTTTGTCGCACACAGGATGTTTTTCTACATCAGGTTCAAGTTGCAAATAGGGCTGTTCACCTTGTTCAGTAAATAAGCATAATTCGACATCTTCAACCATTAATATGGTGGATAAGTCATGAATGATTTCAGTGTAATCAAGTGATTTGTCTTGATCCTCAAGCACCTTTCTCGCCACACTAAATGAATATTCTAAAATTGTATTACTTTGTTGTAGTTCTTTGGTTCGGGACTCAACACGATTTTCAAGTTGTTGATAGGTTTCAGAAATGGACTGGCTCATTTGATTAAATGCTTTCGCGAGTAAAGCAAGTTCGTCTTTTCCGGGAATGTGAATATGTTGTTGAATATAACCATCACGTATGCGTTTGGCTGCCTCGGTAAGACGGCTTAAAGGTGTTTCAACTTTATTTTTTAGAAGGTAAAAAATGAGGCTGCCAACAAGTGTTGTAATGAGCATGGCAATGAGTTGAAAAGTGCGTAAGCGGCGTATTTTTGATTCAGCTTCATATTGAAAGCGATTCACCAGTTTATCTGTTAGTTGGACTTGCTTGGTTAATAGAGAAAATAAAGTATCGTGGTCTTCCGGCTTTTTCAAAAGGTGAGGTTTGACTACATCAAACCAGTGTCGATAGCCTAATTTAAATATGCTGGGAAGGTTGTCTGTGTCGGTACTCTTTGCTGTTACATTGATATCTTGGTTTGTCGTGAATAAAGGGCTTTTCCACGTATTATCTAACTTTTCAATGAATTCCGGCACATCTTTAGGCGAGTGAGTAGCAATTAGACCAATATGAAAAGTTTGCATTCGCATAGAGCCGGACAAATTAATTGCGTGGGCATCGGTATCGGCTTGCTCTGTCATCCAGAAAGAATAGAAAATTGAAATTAAAGTAATGCCGATGATGGTAAATAAAGACAGGTTGATATAGCTCATTACAGAATGAATCAACTGCTGCTTTTTAAAGTCTTTCAGAACCATTGTGGTGTATACCTCTAAAAAAACGACTTCGTCAGTATTCTCTTGTTTGAAAATTAATATACTTAATTTTCAATTAGTTAGAAAATAAAATAGCTAACTCTTTGTGGGTATAAATGACTAATTCAGCCAGGTAACGCCACCCCTCAATTGACTCAAATCAATTTCATTATTTCTCATGCTTCATATACTGGCTGCATTCGTGCTGAGAATGAAATTGTTCTTCTGCACTTTGAATAACGCTATTCAAGATAATTGTCTACACCTTTAGTATTTAATAAATGCATAAAAGAGCAGTAGATCAGGGTGAGGAGCCGCAAATGAGTCAGTTTTTAGACAGGTTACGTTTTTTCAAGACGAAAAAACAGGACTTTGCCAATGGGCATGGCGTAACAACCGATGAAGATCGAGGCTGGGAAGACGGTTATCGCCGTCGCTGGCAGCACGATAAGATTGTCAGATCAACACATGGGGTGAACTGTACAGGTTCATGTAGCTGGAAAATCTATGTGAAAGACGGCTTGGTGACGTGGGAAACCCAACAAACTGATTATCCTCGCACCCGCCCAGACCTGCCAAATCACGAGCCTCGTGGCTGTCCTCGTGGTGCCAGTTACTCTTGGTATATCTACAGTGCAAACCGTTTAAAGTATCCAAAAGTGCGTAAGGCTTTATTGAAGTTGTGGCGCGAAGCAAAAACACAACATTCTGATCCTGTAAAAGCTTGGGAATCAATTGTTACAGATTCTGCAAAAGCAAAGACATACAAAGAAAAGCGCGGTATGGGTGGTTTGATTCGCTCTGATTGGCAAGAAGTGAATGAAATTATCGCAGCATCCAATGTCTATACCGCAAAAACCTACGGCCCTGATCGTATTTCCGGTTTTTCGCCGATTCCAGCGATGTCGATGGTGTCCTATGCCGCGGGTTCGCGTTATCTTTCTTTGATTGGCGGTAACTGCTTAAGCTTCTACGATTGGTATTGTGACTTACCACCTGCATCGCCTCAAATTTGGGGTGAACAGACCGATGTTCCTGAATCTGCTGATTGGTACAACTCCGGTTATATTATTGCATGGGGCTCCAACGTACCTCAAACACGTACGCCAGACGCCCACTTCTTCACAGAAGTACGTTACAAAGGTACGAAAACGGTTTCTATTACGCCTGACTACTCAGAAGTCGCAAAGCTTACTGATGAGTGGGTTCACGCGAAACAAGGTACTGACTCGGCAGTTGCCATGGCAATGGGTCATGTGATCCTGAAAAACTTCCATGTTGATAAGCCAAGTGCTTACTTCACCGAATATGTCAGAACAACGACTGATTTCCCTTATTTAGTATTATTAGACGAGTCTGATAAAGGCTGGCAACAAGGTCGTTTCCTAAGAGCATCCGATTTGGATGGTAACTTGGGTCAAGACAATAACCCCGAATGGAAAACCATTGCGGTTAATGATGCAACAGGGGATTTAGTGTCACCCACCGGCTCAATCGGTTACCGTTGGGGTGAAAAAGGCAAGTGGAATATTGATCAGCTAGACGGAAAGTCAGGTGACAAGGTTAAGCTTGTTTTAAGTCTGAAAGAAAAGTCAGATGCGGTTGTTGAAGTTGCTTTCCCTTATTTTGGTGGTCAAGAGCACGAATACGGTTATTTCGATCATACCGATCATGATGAAATTCAGTTACGTAAAGTACCCGTTAAGAAAGTTACATTAGCTGATGGTAGTGAGCGTTTAGTTGCCTGCGTATTTGATTTAACACTGGCTAACTATGGTGTAGAACATGGTTTAGATTGCCCTAATTCAGCCTCGAGCTTCGATGAAGACAAGCCTTATACACCCGCTTGGCAAGAAAAGATTACCGGTGTAAAACGTGCACAAATCATCAAAATTGCTAATGAGTTTGCAACAAACGCAGATAAAACGAATGGTCGAAGCATGATCATTATTGGTGCAGCGATGAACCACTGGTACAACATGGACATGAACTACCGTGGTGTGATCAACATGCTAATGATGTGTGGTTGTATCGGCCAGTCTGGTGGTGGTTGGGCTCACTATGTGGGGCAGGAAAAACTACGTCCTCAGTGTGGCTGGTTACCACTCGCATTTGGTTTGGATTGGCAGCGCCCACCCCGCCAAATGAACGGTACCTCTTTCTTCTACAACCATGCTGATCAATGGCGATATGAGAAGTTAGAAATGACAGAGGTTGTCTCGCCTTTAGCGGATAAGTCAAAGTGGCAATCCTCTATTCTTGACTATAACACTCGTGCGGAAAGGATGGGTTGGTTACCTTCTGCACCCCAGTTAGGCGTTAACCCGCTAGGAATCAGCAAAAAAGCAGAAGCTGAAGGGCTTACACCTCAAGAATATGTTGTTAAACACTTAAAAAGTGGTGACTTGAAGTTTGCCTGTGAAGATCCAGATGATGTTCAAAATCATCCACATAACATGTTTATCTGGCGTTCAAATTTGTTAGGTTCATCTGGTAAGGGTCATGAATACATGCTGCGTCACCTCTTAGGGACTAAGCACGGTTTGATGGGCAAAGACTTGGATGAACGCGGTGCCAAGAAACCAGAAGATGTGAAATGGCATGATCAAGCCGTCGAAGGTAAGGTCGACTTATTAGTTACTTTAGACTTCCGTATGTCTACGACTTGTTTGTATTCAGATATCGTTCTACCAACAGCAACATGGTATGAAAAAGATGATATGAATACTTCGGATATGCATCCATTTATTCATCCTCTTTCTAAAGCGGTTGATCCTGTTTGGGAGTCAAAATCTGACTGGGATATCTTCAAAGGTATCGCGAAGAAGTTCTCTGAATTATGTGCCGGTCATTTAGGGGTTGAAAAAGATCTGGTTACCGTGCCCATGATGCACGATAGCCCAGGAGAGTTAGCCCAGCCAGACGGTGTGAAAGCTTGGTGGAAAGGTGAATGTGACCTGATCCCAGGTAAAACTGCGCCAAATCTCGCGGTTGTTGAGCGTGATTATCCAAATACCTATAAGCGTTTTACCTCGCTTGGCCCACTCTTGGAAAAATTAGGTAATGGCGGTAAAGGTATTAACTGGAACACTGAAGATGAAGTGAAATTCTTAGGTGAGTTGAACTACAAACACACTGATGAAGGTGTGCATCAGGGTCGACCTAAAATAGAAACAGCGATTGATGCGGCTGAAGTGATTCTAAGTTTGGCCCCTGAAACTAATGGCCAGGTGGCAGTCAAAGCTTGGGCAGCACTTTCTGAATTTACCGGTAAAGATCATAGCCATTTGGCTAAACCAAAAGAAGACGAAAAAATCCGTTTTCGCGATATTCAGGCGCAGCCACGTAAGATTATTTCATCGCCAACCTGGTCAGGTTTAGAAGACGAACATGTCTCCTATAACGCAGGTTATACCAACGTTCATGAGCAGATTCCATGGAGAACCGTGACCGGTCGTCAGCAGTTCTATCAGGATCATGAATGGATGCGCGACTTTGGTGAAGCACATTGTTTGTACAAACCACCTGTTAACATGAAAACGGTTAAACCGCTATTAGGCAAAAAGTCTAATGGTAATAAAGAGCTGGTACTTAACTGGATTACGCCGCACCAAAAATGGGGTATCCATTCAACTTATTCTGATAACTTGTTGATGTTAACACTGTCTCGCGGTGGACCGATTATCTGGATCAGTGAAGACGATGCGAAAAATGCCGGTATCGAAGATAACGACTGGATCGAAGCCTTTAACGTTAATGGCGCCATAGCGGCAAGAGCGGTCGTTTCACAGCGAGTGCCTATTGGTATGAGCATGATGTATCACGCTCAGGAGCGTCAGATCAATATGCCAGGTGCGGAAACCACCAAAACCCGTGGTGGTATGCATAACTCGGTGACCCGTGCAGTCATGAAACCGACACATATGATAGGTGGTTATGCACAGCAAGCTTACGGCTTCAACTACTACGGTACAGTAGGCTGTAACCGGGACGAGTTCGTTATTGTGCGTAAGATGGACAAGGTTGATTGGTTAGAAGAGCCCTCTCAGCTTTCGTCTCAAGAACAGTCTCAAAAAAGCACAGGAGCAGGCAAATGAAAGTACGTGCACAAATAGGTATGGTCCTGAATTTGGATAAATGTATCGGCTGTCATACGTGTTCCATCACCTGTAAAAATGTGTGGACCAGCCGTGATGGTGTTGAATATGCTTGGTTCAATAATGTTGAATCCAAACCCGGTATTGGCTTCCCTAAAGAGTGGGAAAACCAGGAGAAATGGAATGGCGGCTGGGTTCGCGGTAAAGACGGTAAACTCGCTCCACGGCAAGGTAACAAGTTACGCATATTAGCCAATATTTTTGGTAATCCGGACTTGCCTGAAATCGATGATTATTATGAACCTTTCGATTACGACTACGAGCATTTGCATACAGCGCCAGAAAGTAAGCATCAGCCAACAGCAAGGCCCAAGTCATTGATCACTGGCAAGATCATGGAAAAGATAAACTGGGGTCCCAACTGGGAAGAAATCCTCGGTACCGAATTTGAAAAACGCAAGAAAGACAGCAACTTCAACGAAGTCGTGCAAAAAGACATTTACGGTCAATTTGAAAAGACCTTCATGATGTATTTGCCACGCTTATGTGAACACTGTTTGAACCCTACCTGTGTTGCAAGTTGTCCATCAGGTGCGATCTACAAACGTGAAGAAGACGGTATTGTCTTGATCGATCAAGACAAATGTCGTGGTTGGAGAATGTGTGTTTCGGGTTGTCCTTACAAAAAGATTTATTACAACTGGAAATCGGGTAAGTCAGAAAAATGTATCTTCTGTTATCCACGTATTGAAGCGGGTCAACCAACCGTATGTTCTGAAACGTGTGTGGGTCGTATTCGTTACTTAGGTGTACTGCTTTATGATGCGGATCGTATTGAAGAAGCGGCCAGTGTGCCACAAGAGAAAGACTTATATCAGGCTCAGTTGGATATCTTCCTGGATCCAAATGACCCAGCAGTACAAGAAGCGGCACGCGCTGAAGGTATACCAGATAGCTGGATTGAATCAGCTCAACAGTCACCCGTGTATAAAATGGCGATGGATTGGAAAGTGGCCTTACCACTTCACCCTGAATATCGCACATTACCGATGGTTTGGTACATCCCACCACTGTCTCCCATCCAGAATGCAGCGGAGCAAGGCAATATCGGTATGGACGGTGTGATTCCAGACATTAAGTCCTTAAGAATACCGGTTCGTTACTTAGCTAACTTACTGACTGCGGGTGATGAACCACCTGTTGTTAGAGCCTTAGAGCGAATGTTAACCATGCGTTCTTTCAAACGTTCACAACAAGTGGATGGCCGTGAAGATTTAGACGTCTTGAAGAAAGCAGGTTTAACGGCACTTCAAGTGGAAGAAATGTATCGTTATATGGCGATTGCGAATTACGAAGATCGTTTTGTGATTCCAACTAGTCATAAAGCGTATGCTGAAGATGCATACGACATGAAGAGTTCATGTGGTTTTAGCTTCGGCAATGGTTGTAGTGATGGTAATAATGAAGTCAGCATGTTTGGTGGTAACAAGCCAAGCAACCGATCAAACATTATTGCTGTATCGGGAGGGGAATAATCATGGCTGGAGATGATATGAGAATACTCAATGTTCTTTCTTGCCTGATTGACTATCCGCATGAAGACGTTCTACTTCACAAAGAAGAAATCGATCAGATCATTAAAGAGGCTGGCCTTGTGCCAGCTATCGAAAGCAAGTTACTTAAGTTTGTTGAGAAACAAGCTTCGAGAGAGCTCTTGGAATGTCAAAGTGAATACGATGGCTTATTTGAACGCGGACGTTCATTAGCATTGTGGTTATTTGAGCACGTTCATGGTGAATCACGTGATCGTGGCCAAGCCATGGTCGAACTGGTTAATATGTATCGGGAAGCCGGCTTAGAGCTAAATAAACATGAATTGCCCGACTATATCCCGCTATTTCTTGAATTTCTTTCCACCCAGGGTGAAGAAAATGCCAAAAACTGGCTGCAAGAGATGGAACATATTTTGGGCCTTTTGCTTTGTCGTTTAGAGAAGCGAGATAGTGATTATTCCGTGCTATTTGAAGCAGTGTTAAATATTGCTGACAGTGCAGTGAATCTAGATGAAATTCGTAAGCAGATTTCAAGTGAAAAACGCGACGATACAACTAAAGCAATTGATAAAGAATGGGAAGAAGAAGAGGTCACTTTTGGCGCTGCTTCTCTTGAAAATAATAGCTTGGAAAAAGGTTGTGATTCGGCAACGAACCGGCCTAGTGAAAGCCAGCGCCGTGATCAACTGGTTCCGGTTAACTGGGTAGGCTTCGATGCTTCTCCATCCGCAGCTTCTGCATCAACTTCTTCGCCAAAACAAAGAGGATAAAAAAATGGATTACGTAAATCATTTATTCTTCGGTATATATCCCTACATTGCTTTGGCAGTCTTTGTATTGGGCTCTATTGTCCGTTACGACCGCGACCAATATACCTGGAAAACAAGTTCTAGCCAGCTATTGGAAAGTAAACAGTTGCGCAAAGGCAGTTTGCCTTTTCATGTAGGCATTATTGCCGTGCTGTTGGGTCACTTTGTCGGCCTGTTAACCCCGCATGCCGTCTGGGTAACGCTGGGGGTGACTGACAGTTTCAAGCAGCTGGTTGCCATGGGAATGGGCGGTTTCTTTGGTTTAATTTGCCTTTACGGTTTACTCATTTTAGTGAAACGTCGTTTAGGTAATGAGCGTGTTCGATCAACAAGTTCAACCATGGATATCGCTATTTTATTATTACTTTTAGTGCAATTACTGCTGGGTCTGATTTCTATTTTCGTGTCGATGGGACACCTGGATGGTCATGAAATGCTTCAGCTAATGAGTTGGGCACAAAATACCGTTATCTTTGATGGCGTGGCGGCATCTGCGGCGATTGCCAATGTCCATCCTATCTTTAAGTTACACGTGTTCTTGGGTATGACTTTGTTTCTACTGTTCCCTTTCAGTCGCCTGGTTCATGTTTGGAGTGTACCTGTTAAATACTTCTCACGTAATTATCAGGTTGTACGTTCTAAAGGTTAATACTAACGCTCGTTGAGCCCGTCGAAACGCACTGGATGAACTGTGAGTTTTTATCGAACACCCTTCGGCGGGCTCAGGGAGCGGATAATTACGTTCATTGAGCTTGTCGAAATGTCTAAATGGAGCCATTTATGATCCGTGTGAATAATATAGAATTTGATGAAACTGCTATTGTCAAAGAAATGCAGTATCACACTGCAGAAACGCATACAGAATCTAAAAATAAAGCCTGTGAAGCACTCATTATCAGCGAACTGCTGAAGCAGCGAGCACAAGACTTGTCTCTATTGGATGCTGATGCTAAGGATATTGAGGGTACGAATGAGGCATTTTTAGAAGCCCTGCTTGATGCTGAGGTAGAGATGCCAACAGCAACAGAAGATGATAGCAGGCAGTATTTTGAAGCGAATCCAAAAAAGTTTATGACGACACCTCTGATAGAAGCGAGGCATATTTTATTAGAGGCTGCACCAGATGATGCCCAAGCACGATCTGAGGCAAATGAATTAGCCAATGAAATTATTAAACGTTTGAATGAAAACCTTTCAATATTTTCAGAATTAGCGCAGCTGCATTCAAAATGCCCATCAGCCCAAATGGGCGGCCAGTTAGGTCAATTAAGTAAAGGGCAAACAGTTCCTGAATTTGAGCGCCAGTTATTTAACTGTGAAAAAGGGCTGGCACAATCACCGATTGAGTCTCGTTATGGCGTGCACATCGTTGTCTTGGATCATCATGAAGAAGGCAAGCCGCTACCCTACGATATGGTGAAAACACGTATTGCTGATTATTTGAATGAAAAAGTAAGACGAAAAGCCATTGCCCAATATATTCACACGCTTATTTCTCAAGCACAAATTGACGGTTTTGACTTTAGCGTCTCAGCGTCACCCTTAATGCAATAGTCCTTCTCCCCCTGCTCGTTGAGCCCGTCGAAACGTGTCTAATAAAACGCAGAACTTATGTGAAAGACCCTTCGGCGGGGCTCAGGGATCGAAACGTATCGCCCATTATTCATAGCTTTCAGACTCCCCAAGATTAAATGGCAAGATAAGGAATTTAGCATAAGCTTAATTCATACCTTTTATAGTCTATTTATCAATTGAGGCGAACATTGAGTCACGTTAAGCACACGCCAAATGCATTGGTTCACAAGCGCTCCACTTTAAGGCTTTTGGATAAATATATTCCTGAAAACCTGTTGTGTGATGCGTCAGAACGTTTCAAAGCCCGAACACTGCTTTTATTGGTTTGCATTTTATTATTACTTTCAACCATCAGTATGGGGCTTGTCATTGCGATTGATCAGTCGGTACCTCTAAGGCGCTTGATCACGATTACCTTAATTGCGTTGCAGCCTATTGCATTCGCCATTATGTGGCATTTCAAAAATACTCGGGAAGCATCTTGGTATACTGTTGGGATGACCTTAATAACGGTCGTGTTTATTGATCATAATAACGCATCCTTTGGTGGTGCTTTTACCATAACCTGGATTCTGCCTACGTCGCTCAGTGTTATGCTATTAGGTGGGGTTGCTGCATTGAAAGTGACATTGCTGGCGATTCTAGGGATGAGTTTCAATTTCATCTTATACAAGTTCGACATGTTGCCTGAACCTATAACCGCGCAGGAAAAGTGGTTAAATATTGAATTTATTATTTCAGTTTTTATCATTCTGATCGTGACCTTCTGCCTATATGCCTTGCATAGTATGACTAGGCAACGAGAGCAAGAGTTATTTGCAGAAATAGAAACCAGAAAAGTAATTGTAAAAGAATTAGAAGCAGCAAAAAATATCGCAGAACAAGCTGCAGCGAATAAATCTATGTTTTTAGCCACAATGAGTCATGAATTAAGAACCCCCTTGAATTCAATTCTTGGCAATGCAGAATTACTTTCTCGTGAACAGCTGGCCAACAAAACTGAAGCACGAGTAAACGATATTTATTCAGCAGGCCAACTACTCATATCAATTATTAACGACGTATTAGACTTAAGTAAATTTGATAGCTTTGGTATTGAGCTGAGTCATCAAGTTTATGATATTACTGATCAGTTAAAACGCATCCATCGTATGATGACGCCGAAACTAAAGCCAGGTGTCAGTTTTGTATTAGAAGGCGTGAATCAGCCAATTTATATAAATGCAGATCAAAACCGATTATCTCAAGTTATTTTGAATTTAGTCTCAAATGCTGTGAAATTTACTGAACAAGGTCAGATCATTCTCAGCCTTATTTGTGACTCAGAATCGAGTATGACGATTCAAGTTAAAGATACCGGTGTAGGCATTTCTGAGGAAGACGCTAAAAACTTATTTCAAGATTTTTTTCAGGTACGAAAACATGCTAACAGGCAAGTCGAAGGAACAGGCTTAGGGCTTGCTATTATTCAGCGAATCATAAATAGAATGGCTGGTACGATAAGCTTAGACAGTCATGAGGGGAAAGGCAGTACGTTTATCGTTGTACTTCCTGTAGATATTGTTCAAACTGACCTTAAAGCATTAGATAGTGTAACGGGGGATGATAAAAACGAGATAGAACATGATTTGTCTCAGCTTAAATTATTGATTGTCGATGATGTAGCCATGAATTGTATTATCCTAAATGCACTGCTTGAAGAGCTTGGTATTAACGGGGTTGTTGAAGAGCATGATGGTGAAGAGGCCGTTGAAAGGATACGACAAGATAATAGTTTTGATATGATTTTGATGGATATTCGAATGCCTAAAATGGATGGGCTAGAAGCAAGCAGACTCATTCGAGAGTTGGCTTATAACAAACCCATTATTGCGGTGACGGCAAATGCATTTGAGGAAGATAAACAAGCATGTTTAGAGGCGGGTATGTCAGCTTTTCTGTCTAAACCTATCGAACTGGATAAGTTAAAAGAAGTGTTACAAAGGATGACTGAAAGCTCTATTCGAGGTTAATTTTGCTAGACCTTTAATCAAACGATAGACAGCCCAAATCCATAAGATACCTAAGATAATATAACCCACAAAAATCAAACTGAGTAAACCACCTAAGACGGCCCAAAAAATTCCCCACCAAAAGATCGTGATGATGTTGTCGTAATGATCAGAAAAACGGCTGCCTTCAACATCCGACTTTTTTACCATCGCCCAAATACCACCGATTAACCAAAATACAACGGTGACTAAACCCGTTAACATTAATGCATAAGCAATTAAGGCATGTGTTTTGGCTTCATCATCTTGAGGTGATAATGGTAAATTTGGGCGTGTCTGATTCATGTTTTAATCTCGTTATTTTAAGCCAGAATTACTTCTGGCCAAGAATAGCGCTTAAACCCGTTTGAAGAAGGTCACCTGTATTGTTTGCACCGGCAGATTCATTGTTAGAGAAATAACTGATTGCCATGTTAGCAAACTGCATAATCATGTCCGGGCTTAAACCTAAAGCTTCAAACTGTTCAGTTAGTTTTCCCATGCTACCTAAACCAGCAGCTAGACCGCCAGCATTGGCTAACATACCCGTTAAAGCATTACCTCCAGCACTCTTAGCACCTAAAGCCGGTGCCGCGGCTAATAGCGTATCCATGCCAGGAATGCCTTGGCTTAATTGACCAAAATCATCAGAAGATAAAGCTCCTTGAGCAACTTGAAGAAGAGAGCCCATGCCACCTTCTGCCTGTGTTTCAGTCACACCTAACTGGCTAGTCAGCATAGGTAATAAACCCATCGCTATGTCAGTTGCTGTGTCCACCATAGAGCTTTCTGCAGGTGCTGCTGGCACGCTAACAGTCTGAGTTGTTTTTGCTGGAGCAGTCACTTCAGTTGCCGAAGTAGCTTCCTCTTCGCCTCCAAATAGGAAGTCGAAAAAACCAGCATGGGCTGTGTTAACGGTAGAAAGTAAAATAGCAGAAGTGAGTAGTATTTTTTTCATGTGAGTCTTTGCCTGTGTGGTAAGGGTAAATAAAAGATGCGCAAAGCTCGCGCACTTGCCGCTGTATAATAACAGGGAATAAAAAGAAAGTGGATTAAGGTGATGAAATCAAAGTAGCATTAGTGTTTTGTGATTCTTGGTAAAAAGCTTTAATGTTTAAAAATTAGACTGAAAAAATCAGGTTTATCAAGACACTTTTTGATCGAAATCAGATTAAATTTCATTTATAGTGCGCTCACTTCAAGTGAAGTATAAGGATTTTTTAACAGAGGAAAATATAGTGGAAAATAGTCTAATAAAAGCAGTAGTCGTTTCTTCAATTGTATTGGTATCTGGTTGTGCAACAATTTTGAATGAAGATTCTCAAAAAATTAATGTTGCAACCTCTAATGGTGAGGCGATAAAAGGAAGTATCAATGGCGTTCCATTTGAAGCTCCTGGTATTGTATCAATTCAGCGTTCACAAGATGACGCGATACTTGTTGCAAGTACTGAAGGTTGTACGTCTCAAACAGTTGTGCCAAGTAGTGTAGATCCAAAGTTCTTTATTAACATCTTATCAGGTGGTGCATTTGGCTCAACGACTGACTATGCTTCTGATGACATGTGGAAGTACGAGAACTCTGTAACAATCAACTGTAAATAAGTGCTTGTCAGTTCTTTGTTCAATTATAAAGGGAGCTCAATTGCTTCCTTTATAATTTTTAGTTTTCTAAGTTTCTGTTCTCCAGCAAAAGAATCAAGCCCTCTAGTTCAAGAAGCTTTATCTAAAAACTTAGATAAATCATTAGTATGGCAGTCTCTTTTACATGCTAAAGAAGGTCAAGAAAATATTTTTGACACAGGTTTCCTATTAAGTGGAGCTCGGTTTTCCCTTGAGAATGAACTTAACGCAACAATAAATTTTCTTTTCAATAATGAGTCTTCAAAGACAGCTATTTGTCGTTTTCCAGCTAGGTATTTATGGTTAAGCAAGCAGTTAAATCTTCAGGTTAAAAGTTTCACTAACTGTTTGAGGTATGAGAAATTTAAATCGCTAGCCCCCTTAGACGATTTGCATCTCATTTATGCCTCAGAGAACTTAGTAAGCCCATCAAGCATGATGGGGCATATATTTCTAAAGACTCAGGGTAAAAATATTCACCAGCATGAGGTTTCACATAGTTTATCTTTTTTTACTGAAGTTGAAGGTTTTAATGTCCCTAAACTAATATTCGAGAGTGTATTTTTGGGTAAAAAAGGTTACTTTTCTCTTAATCCCTATCACGAAAAAGAACGCATTTATTTATCTGAAGAACAACGCAATGTCTGGTCTTATCTTCTCACTTTTTCAGATTGGCAAAAAGAGCTTTTACAAGCCCATTTGTGGGAATTAAAAGATACTCAACTAAGTTATTTCTTTCATGACTATAACTGTGCGACCTTCACACTCTATGTGTTGGCCGTTGCTGATTCTAGGTTTTTAGACTTCATATCTTCTATCGACAGCCCTCTTGATGTCGCTAAAGCGGCTAAAAAACTTAATCTTATTGAGCAAACCTCTCTTACTCCGTCAAATAAATGGAAAACGCGAATGTTGAATGATGCACTTTCTTCAAAGGATGTTTCAATCACTAAAGCAGCGGTAAAAAATAGAGACCTAAGCCCCTTAGTTACTAGCTTGGATACTTCCGAACAAATCTATTTAAAAAATGAATTAGCCAGTACCTACGCCTATTATTTGTTTGAAGAAGAGGTTTTTGCTAAAGGAACATTGAATGGTGTTTTGAGTCAGGCAGACGATATTTCAAAAAGCCTGAATCAAGACTTCACCATAGGCTTGTCAGAGTATAAAGACCCGTTGAAATCACAAGATGATACACAGCTATATAGCGGCTTTGTTTCGATTGAAGGGCAAGAATATTTGCAGATAGGTTTTTTAGCGGCAGCAAAAAAAAGAGAAGACGATAGTCGCCAGTATTTTGGTGAAACTGACCTCAGGCTTTTCGACCTTTCTCTGCTTTTGTCTTTAGAAAAGGAGCCAAGACTTGAATTGGATGAATTTAGTTTGTACGCTGTTTCAGCTTTAATGCCATGGGATGAGTTAACTGGTGGTATTTCAGGTCGATTTAATTTGGGTGCAAAGACTCATTTCAATAAAGACTTAGAGCGTGGAAGTGCACTGGATATTAGTGGAGGCTTAGGTTTGAGTTATCAGCTGGTGAAAGATGTGCTTACTTACTCACTTTTCAATGCAGGTCATGGTTTACGAGCGGGGAAGTCGTATTTATATACAGAACCTGAAATTGGCTTTGTCGTGAATGAAGTCTTTGATATGAAGTCAATTTTATCTTTTAATCATATCTGGAACCAAGATAAGTCGGGCGATGCTTATTTAAAATTGAACTTTAATCAGTCTTTATATCTCAATAAAGCTATAGGATTCTTTTTAGGCTATGAACGAGTTTGGAAAGATGATCTCAAACAAGAGCGTTTTGATATGAGGTTAAAATATTATTTCTAAACGAGTGGAATTTAGCCATGCCTAAACGAAGAAAGTATGGCTAAATTATTTAAGCACTAGCCTGTTTTACTGGTGCCCGATTGACCGTCAACATAAAAATAGATACTTAAGAAATGGCAAACACTTCCACCTAGTACAAACAAATGCCAAATGGCATGACTATATGGCATTTGTTTGTATAAATAAAAAATCACGCCGAACGTATAAATAAGCCCACCCGCTATCAGTAGCTTCAAACCATCCGATGCTAAGCTTGCGGTCAAGTCATCAAAGGTGAGTACCACTAACCAGCCCATAACAAGGTAAGTCGCCACCCTTAAAAGATGGAAACGGTGTTTAAATTTCACTTTCAGTAAAATGCCAAAGGCTGCAATTCCCCAGATAATAAAGAAAAATAACCAACCTGTTGTTTCTCGCATAGTAACCAATAGAAAGGGGGTATAAGTACCTGCGATTAGCAGATAAATTGCACAGTGATCCCACATTTTATAGTTGGTTTTTTTAACCGGATCGTTTGTCGCGTGATAAAGCGTAGACGCTGAATACAAAATAAGCAGACTTAAGCCAAACATTGAAAAACTGACTAACTGGAAAACATCAACATCTATGCCTTCAGCTGGCCGTAGGCTTTTTATCCATAACAAGACTAAACCGAGAAAACTCAATCCCAGACCCACTGCATGAGTCAGAGTGTTTGCTGATTCTTCCTTTTTAGTATAACTAGGCGTATCAGGCTCTTCGGCATTTAAGCCTGACTCCTGATAAGGTGAATGGGACATGAGTACTCCTTTTGATATTTGGTAATTTCAACTTACACATGTTAGCTGAAATTACCAAGGAGCCGCAAGCAGACTACCTACATCAACCACCACCGGGCCATAAACTGGCTTAGAATAGATGCAAACTGGCCTAAATAACTAGGCCGTAAACCGTTTCAGACCTTTAAATATGCCATCCGTTAAGTTATTCAATTCATTCTTGGCTTTTTTTATAACTAACTCTGTCACCGCGGCCGATTGTTTTTTCTCGACCGCTTCAGGGTCCAAACTCAACGGTGTATAAGCTGACAGACTCGACTGTAAACGCCGGCCTAACTCTGACTTTATATTGAAACCATACCACTCACAGATTTTTTCTATTGCCAGCAAAAAAGCCTTTTGCTCTCCGTGAACCGAAATAGAAATCGTTGTGCGGTGAATGTCTTCTTCCCATGGCACGTTAATTCTTAATTCGAATACCTCCGCCGGGATTCGGCCTTTGCGCTTGACTAAGACACGGCGCAAGCCGCGAATCTGACCATTTGAACGAAGGTGATAATCAGGTGATATGGTTTGCTCAGCGGTAAAAGCCTTCTGCGCTTTTGCTAAGCGTGCATCAATTTCAAGGGCTTTTTTGTAGGCGGTCTCTTTGCTACGCTTGATGCGAACATATTCTTGATGTTCCCGGCCACCCCAGGCACGAAAGACGCGATAATAAGATAAATCGCCATATTGATGATCATAAATTGCCATATATATTATCCTCCCTTAGGACATTCCATATCATGAGAATCTAACACTCAGTGCAAAATGCGCTAGACTGATTCCCATTACGTATTACTTAACAAACTTCAAACCCATATAGCCTATTTCACAGCAAGCAATGCCTTAAGTGAACATCCTTTCTGTGAATAATCTGTTTTGAAGAACACGCGTATTTTCGTTAAAGTTCGTTGGCCATCTTTGGCACGCGCACTGTACACGAAAATTCATAAAATGATGAGATAAAATCCATGAAATACAGCATTTATTTATCGGGAGAAATTCATTCCGATTGGCGAGAACGCATTACCCAAGGCCTTAAAGAGCAAAATATTGAGGTAAATATTTATAGCCCGATAACAAATCATGAAGCCAGTGATGAAGTGGGCGTGCGTATTTTAGGCCCAGAAGAAAATAACTTTTGGAAAGACCATAAAGCCGCCAAAATTAATGCCTTACGCAGCCAAACATTGATCGAGAAATCCGATATTGTAGTGGTTCGTTTTGGTGATAAATACAAACAGTGGAATGCCGCCTTCGATGCAGGTATCGCTATTGGTTTAGGCAAGCCCATTATTGTGATGCACTCACCTGACTTAACACACCCATTAAAAGAAATTGATGGTGCCGCCATGGCGGTCACAGAAACCCCCGAACAAGTGGTTGAAATTTTGAAGTATATCAACCAATAAGCGGCCAAAATGCCATTAATTAGGGTATAATGCCGCACTTTTCGCTGACATTTGCCTAAGCAAACATCACTCACAGACTTTAATTTGGTGGTACCAACGTGTCTAATGCTACAGAGTCTATTACTACAACGTCGAACCATACGCCAGACGTAAAAACCTTTCAGGGGCTAATTTTAGCGCTTCAAAACTATTGGGCCAGCAAAGGCTGCGTTATTTTACAACCACTTGATATGGAAGTGGGTGCAGGTACCTTTCACCCCGCCACCTTCCTACGCGCAATCGGCCCTGAAACCTGGAATGCAGCTTACGTCCAGCCTAGCCGTCGCCCGACAGATGGCCGTTATGGCGAAAACCCGAACCGCTTACAGCATTACTATCAGTTTCAAGTGGTCATGAAACCTTCGCCGTTGAATATTCAGGAGCTTTATCTTGAATCATTACAAGCGATGGGCATTGACACCCTGGTTCACGATATTCGATTTGTGGAAGATAACTGGGAATCGCCAACACTGGGCGCTTGGGGTTTAGGTTGGGAAGTCTGGCTTAACGGCATGGAAGTCACCCAGTTCACCTACTTCCAGCAAGTGGGTGGCCTGGAATGCTATCCGGTTACCGGTGAAATCACTTATGGCCTAGAACGCATCGCCATGTATCTTCAAGGTGTCGACAGCGTCTATGATTTAATTTGGACACACGGCCCCGATGGTGATGTGACGTATGGGGATGTTTTCCACCAGAACGAAGTAGAAATGTCGACCTACAATTTTGAACATGCTAATACCGACATTTTATTTACTAACTTCGATAACTACGAAGCAGAAAGCCAAAAGATGATTGATGCAGGCTTACCGCTTCCTGCTTATGAATTGGTGTTAAAAGCCTCACATACCTTTAACTTGCTGGATGCACGTCATGCAATTTCGGTCACGGAACGCCAACGCTACATTCTTCGCGTACGTGGTCTGGCGCGCGCTGTTGCGAAAGCTTATTTTGACAGTCGAAAAGATCGTGGTTTCCCGCTGGCACCAGAAGCACTTCGACTCGAAGTCCTGGCCAACCTAGCCGAGAGCCCTGCTTCCTCTGATAACGCTAAAGCGGGAGATAAGAAATAATGTTAACGCATGACTTTTTAGTAGAAATTGGTACCGAAGAGCTACCCCCTAAAGCACTCAAAACCCTTTCAAAGGCGTTTACCTTAGGTATTGAAGATGGTTTGAAAAGTGCGGGATTGAATCACGGCAGAGTAAAATCATTTGCCAGCCCACGCCGCTTAAGTGTTCGCATCTCAGCCTTAGAGGCGCAACAAGCAGACAAAGACATTGAGAAACGCGGCCCCTCTAAAAAAGCTGCCTTAGATAAGGATGGCAACCCAAGTAGAGCGGTTCTGGGTTTTGCGCAATCCTTAGGCATCGAACCCTCTCAATTAGAAGAAATGGAAACGCCTAAAGGGGCATGGTTAGTTTACCGTAGTACCGAAGCTGGACAAGCCACCAAAGACCTATTAATCGATATCGTTGTTGAATCCTTAAACACGCTACCGATTCCAAAGCGCATGCGCTGGGGCGCTCAACGCGTTGAGTTTGTTCGCCCATTACAATGGGTTGTGATGATATTTGGCAATGAAGTGATTCCTGGCCATATCCTTGGCATACCGACAGGCAATACAACACGCGGCCATCGTTTCCATAGCCAAGGCCTGATTGAAATCACCGATGTAAACAACTACGAACAGGTTTTGTTAGAACAAGGCAAAGTCATTGCTGATTACGAGCTGCGCAAAGAAAAAATACGTCAAGGTGTAGAAGCCGCAGCCAAAGAAAATAAAGGTATTGCAGTAATTGATGAGGCCTTATTAGATGAAGTGGCTTCGCTAAATGAATGGCCAGTGCCACTGGTTGGCAAGTTTGATGAACGCTTTCTGGAGGTTCCAACAGAAGCGCTTATTTCATCCATGAAAGAACATCAAAAATACTTTCACATGCTCGATGAAAAAGGTGCGATGATGCCTAATTTCATTACTCTGGCAAACATTGAAAGTAAAGAACCACAGCAAGTGATCGAAGGCAACGAGCGAGTTATTCGCCCTCGCTTATCCGATGCGGCGTTCTTCTTTGAGACTGATAAAAAGATCAAGCTTGAAGATCGACGCGAACAACTTAAGAACATTGTTTTCCAAACTAAGCTGGGTACGGTTTATGCCAAAACCGAACGTGTTGCTGTTTTGGCAGGGAAAATCAGTGCTGCCATTGGCGGTAATGCTTCAGAAGCACAAAGAGCGGGTCGCTTAGCCAAATCAGACCTTGTGACTGAAATGGTACTGGAATTCACCGACCTTCAGGGCATCATGGGTTATCACTATGCACTAAATGACGGAGAGAACAATGAAGTCGCCTTGGCACTAAACGAACAGTATCAGCCAAAATTTTCAGGTGATGACCTACCAACAACCCTCACAGGCTGCGCGCTTTCTCTAGCAGAAAAACTTGATTCGCTGGTGGGGTTGTTTGGCATCAGTCAACCACCTACCGGCACAAAAGACCCTTTCGCTCTTCGTCGTGCGGCTTTAGGTGTATTGCGTATTCTGGTTGAAAAGGAGCTCGCTTTAGATCTAACAGACTTAATTATCTGGGCGCTTGAAAGTTACCAGCTGGATGGCCAAACAGCGAAGTTAGACAATAAGGAAGTTGAACAACAATTAATCTCGTATATTCTGGATAGGTTCCGTGCTCGTTATGACGATGAAGGTGTCTCTATCGATGTCTTCCTCTCGGTAAATGCACGCCGCCCGACACAGCCTCTCGACTTTGACCATCGCGTTAAAGCCGTTGATACTTTTTCAAAACGTCCTGAAGCGGCGGCTTTGGCTGCTGCGAATAAGCGTGTATCCAATATTCTTGCGAAGCAGGATGCCGATTTAACAGGTCTTAAACTGGATCAACACTTGTTAACCGAAACGTCTGAACAAGAACTGGCCAAACAAATTACAAGTTTAAGTGCTGAGGTATTACCGCTGTTCGATAAGGGTGATTACCAGTCTGCTCTTAGCTTATTGGCAGGCCTGCAAACTACTGTTGATCAGTTCTTTGAAGACGTCATGGTCATGGCAGATGAACCAGCCGTTAGACAAAACCGCTTGGTGCTGTTAAAGCTCTTAAGCGATTTATTCCTACGCGTTGCAGATATATCACTCTTATCTAGCTAAACAGCCGTTTTAAGAATAAAAAAGCCCCTGAAAAATCACTTACTTTTTCAGGGGCTTTTTTATGTCACGCAATTAGTTCCCTCGAATACTCAGTATTTCTCTTATCAAGTGCTAAACTAAAAATTCGATCTGCAAACTATACGCAAACATATGCACCCAATTATAAAGCCCGTATTTTATCTAATGAATCACTTGAGCTACCCTGGGAAGTTCATGTTGATCTGTTCGGTGTTTGCCATTCCTTTAGCTTTTTTCGCAGTTCAATTGGCTAGCGGTCATCATCAGCAAGCACTACAAGCTCAAGAAACCAAAGCTGGTTTACGTTATATTCAAAAAACAAGCTTATTAATACAAGAACTCGAAACCCTTAGAGACCTAAAAGTCATCACCTCTTGGAATACCGACACTAATTTCACAGAGCACTACACCGAAAGCCGTTCCAAGTCACTCCAACATATAGAAAACTTACTGAAGTCGACAACAGTAATCAATAATAAAAAATTTCTCCGTGGACTAAAGCAGCTGATTGAGCTGGATGAAAAAGCAAAAGGAAGTGCGTCAGGAAGTCTTGATGCCGTTTATGAAGACGCCCATTCTATTTTAGACCGAGTTTATAAGTGGAGAGCAAAACTAAGCTATAACTTTATTTCTTTCAGTCGTAATAATAGCCATATTCTTTCGATTATAAATTTATTAAATGAAGCTGACATTTATACACGCTCACTGGGTAAAGCAAGAACCTATGGCAGCCTGTATCTTACCCAACAATATGTAGACTCTTATGGCGGGCAAGTTTTAGAAAAAACCTACCAGGAATTAAGCAATCTGATAGATTTAATTGACTTAAAAGATTCTGAGTACAGCGCTTTTTTCCAAGCCTATCAAGAGGCAAGCCTGATCAGTGTCAAGAACAGCCTGACGAATGGACGACAACTTTTTTATCAAAAGCTTATTCTAGCGACAAAAACAACAAGCAACCCGCACTCATATTTCGAAAATCAGAGCCATAGCTTTAATCAGATCTATCAATACAATCAATCTCTTCTCGAACTTTCATCCAATATAGTTGAGCAGGCTTATGAAAAAAGCCTTATGCAACTTGGGGTGTTTTATCTCAGCACTTTATTTATGTCACTACTGCTCATTTATTTGGTGATAGGCTTATACCAGTCTATTTCTGTCACGATAAGAGAACTACTTAAATCAGCGGCGCTTTTTGCTGCTGGAAAATATGATGCGCCCGTTAACATTATATCTCATGATGAGCTGACAGCCGTAGCCGAAGCCATGGATAGCATGAGGATTAACATTAAGGAGCGCGAAGAAAAGCTAGCCTTGATCAGCCAGACAGATGGATTAACGCAACTCTCTAATAGAAAGTTTTTTAATCAGGCTTTACGCATAAGCTTGGCAAACAGCCGAAGAAACATGACACCGCTAAGCATTGTTATGATGGATATTGATTTTTTCAAAAAAGTGAATGATAAATATGGCCACTTGGCAGGCGATGATTGCCTCATCAAAATTGCCAAACTCATGAAGAATCAGTTCAAACGCCAAACTGATGTGGTCGCTCGATATGGTGGAGAGGAGTTTATTGCTATTTTATACGGACAAAATCTTGAAGAGGCGAACGTTCAAACTGAAAAGCTCAGAGCTAAAATAGAATCGACGGATATCATTTTTGATGAATTTTCATTCAGGGTGACAGCAAGCTTTGGTCTGGCCAGTTTAATTCCGCCGGAAGAAGCAAACTCACAAGACCTGCTTGCCTTAGTCGACGCCTTACTTTATGAGTCTAAAGACAGTGGCAGAAACTGTATAAGCGCCAGGGTGTATCACTCTCTGGATGAATAACTATACACTTCACTTCACTTCTCTTCTCTTCACTAATAGTTAAGCAAGTACCACAGCATTACGGCCTTGGACTTTCGCTTTGTATAAGGCTTTATCTGCTTGTTTGAGCATACCTTGCCACTCTCCTGCTTCTGCTGATACAACACCCATACTGACCGTCAGAATGCCGCGCTCAGTATTATGATTTTCAAGCGCCAAAGACTCAATATGCTCTCTGATACGCTCTGCACCAATTAAGGCTTCCTCAGAGCTTGTGTTTGGCATAAGCACTAAAAATTCTTCACCACCATAACGAAAGAATCTATCTGACACCCTTAAGGCGCTCTTAGTACTTTGTGCGACCACTCTCAGCGCATCATCTCCTGCCTGATGACCATAATAATCATTAAATTTTTTGAAGAAATCGATATCCAGCAAGGCGATGGCATAACTATTCTGTAGTCTTTCTGCTTGAGCCTGGCAGTGTTTTAGCTCAACTTCCATGGCCCGCCGATTACCTACCCCGGTTAAAGGATCTTCCAAGGAGAGCAACTTAAGGGTTTCAAAATTAGACTCCAATGCATCATGTTTAACCATTAAATGCACATAAGCGTCTACCAAATTATCTTGTGTAACAACGCCTTGAAGTTCGTAATTTCCATTGACAACAGGCAGGTGCCGTAATTGATGGCTACGCGATATCATCAGGGCGTCTTTAAACGCATTATCCACATACACACAAACTGGTTTAGCCGTCATAATGCTTTCTACAGGCTCATCCATAAGCCTTGGATCATCCAACAAACGAGAAGCCAGACGCGTGATATCACGCTCTGTAATAATACCAATGGGCTGGCCGGCTTCCACGACAATTAAGTATGAACTTTTTTTTTCAACCATCAAGGGGATGGCAATATTCAGGGCCACACCCTGCTCACAGCTCAATGGTTCATCATTCATAATCTCTTTGACAAGCATATTTATTATTTCCCTCTTCTCTTATATGAGCTTGTAGCTTAACTATTATAGCCGAGGCTTAGCAAATTACTTGCCTACCGGAAGAATTATTGACCAATGTCAGCCCTATACACAGGTTTTAATGTTAATTTGAAAGTGTGGCCTCAGGCCACGTCAAATGAGGACATAGAATGACCTTAATCAAAACAGCCGATACTGCACCATCAAATAAACTGACACGTTTTATTCCTCTACCTTATTTACGAGGTTTATTTGGACTCATACTCTCTGCCGGATCACCTCTTGGATGGATTATCATCCAATTTCTAGCAGGGCGCGACCCTTTCTTGGCGAAAAATATTGACGTACTACTTTATTGTTATATGTCTATTGCTAGCGCAATTGTTTTTTCAGCATTAGGGTTTGCTATTGGTAAACGTGAACTAATGATTACTGATTTAGCATTAACAGATGGTCTAACTTCGCTATACAACAAACGTTATTTTACGAACCGGCTTGATCAAGAATATGAAAGACATGTACGAAATGGATCTGGAATGGCCATTATCCAAATCGATATTGATTTCTTTAAGAATATAAACGATAGCTATGGTCACCAAGTAGGCGACGAAGTTTTAAAAAGTATTGCCTCTTTGGTAAAAGACAATTGCAGAAAAAATGAAATAGCAGCCCGTGTTGGTGGTGAAGAATTAAGTATTATTGCTTATGATTGTGAAGAAGATGAAGCCTATATACTCGCTGACAGGATTCGAGAAAAAATAAAACAACTTGATTTTACTAAGTTTGGGATCAAGACTCCCATCACCGCATCTTTTGGTGTTGCCATTGCAAATAACGTTAGTAAAACTGCCTTAGACGTTTATCTGCATGCCGATGAAGCCCTTTATGTTGCTAAACAAACCGGTCGAGATAAAGTCTGCTTATTTTCGAAAATACATCCTGAACATTAATCAGATAACCTGAAAGCAGAAAATAGCAAGGAAGCAACAAGCGCTTCCGTATCAAGACAATAATTGCTAAGCTATTTTTCAACTAAACAGACAAAGAGCCCTCTATGAAACCGGTTATCAGTCGCCTTAACAGTCAATTAAACTCATTAAATACCCAGATTCAGAATCTGGTTAAGAGTTGGGTCAACAATGTGACGACGTCTCCAGACTCATCACGCATAACACAATTAAAAGTGGCAAGCGCGCTAAAACTGGTGACGCAATTTGTTGGCCAAGCGATTCCATTTGCTACACGTAACGGCTTTAAAGTTATCGACTTTCGTCCTGGTTATGTAAAGGCCTTTATCCCCTTAAAAACAAACGCCAACCACTTTAATGCGATGTATGCAGGCGCACTGTTTACCGTTGCCGAATTACCCGGTGGCATCATCTCTGTGTTTAGTTTTGATGAGCGTTATTTCCCCATTCTTAAAGACCTTAAAATGGAATTCCTGAAGATGGCTAAAACCGATGTCACTGTCGAGTTTGAACTTTCTTCCGGCGAGCTTAGCCGTTTAGAAAATGAAGCTTCAGTGCATGGTAAATGTGACTTCATATTACAAGGCGAGATAAAAGATGCCCACGGTGAGATAGTCGCAAAAAGCTTTGCCAACTATCAATTAAGAATGAAATAAATCCAATTAATATGGCCAGAAGAAAACCATGTTGAAAAATACCGCTCCCCTTAAAAACTAAGTTAGATTCATGGGATCTTAATTGAAAAAGCACTTACGCTAATGGGAATACTCTATGTCTCTTCGATCCATTTTTTTAACTGCTCTGGTTTTTTTGGGTGTTGTCTACTGGCTGCGTGCCCGGGATTTAAAACAGCTAGCTTTGATCGAAGCCAGTAAATACTGCAAAGCGTTAGATCTTTCACTTCTCGATGAGTCAGTAGTATTAAGAAGTATCAAACCCATGCGTAATTCTCGAGGTAAACGGTGCTTATCTAGAACTTATCAATTTGACTTTACCTCCAATGGAAACGATCGTTATCAGGGGGAGATCAGTTTATCTGGTAAACAGGTTTTACAGATAAAACTGCCGCCTCATCGCATTGATTAATGCTTTGACGGTTTATTTTCCCAGCCCTGTTCAAATTATAAACAGATGGCGCTTGCTATTTGTGGCGCTAATTTTAATAATGAGCATGCTAATAAATATAAAAAAGTAATCTAATATGCAATCATTGCTTCATGCTTATCATCAGGAAGCACTCAAGCTTCTCGTGGTCGAGGATCATCCAGTCTACCTGGAAGGTCTTTCTTATATTTTAAGAAAGCTTGACGATGACTTATCACTCACGAGCGTTAACAGCACTCACGAAGCCACCGAACTGCTGAGCCAATCACCCAACCTTGATTTAATTTTGTTAGATTTATCCTTGCCAGATGGCGGTGGATTGTCTGTTCTACGATACTTATCGCTAAATAGGATTTTTATCCCCGCGGTGATTTTATCCGCTTCCGAAGAGCCAAAAGATGTTCATCGTGCTTTGATGGCGGGTGCCAGTGGTTTTATCTCTAAAGCCAGCTCCAGTGAAGATATTCTTGGTGCAATCGATAAGATTCTTAACGGTGAGCATTACTGGCCAGAGTTTTACTCGCCACCATCAAGAGATGAACCCTTACTTCAGCCCTCGTTAACACCAAGACAAATCGAAGTTCTTAAGCTCGTGTCAGAAGGACTCCCTAACAAACGTATTTGCCAGATCTTAACTGTTTCTGAACACACAGTGAAAAGCTATATGAAGTCACTATTTTCAGAATTAAACGTGCATAACAGAACGGAATGCACACGAGTAGCCATTGAATTAGGCTTGGTTGATAACTAATATTGAACGTTTAAATGCTCTAATATTAACCTTAGCTTCGCAGGCCTCACCGAGGCATTAACCACTTCGAATCGTTTTATTTTCACGGACTCTAAAACCTGAGTATCTGTATCCATGACGAACAAGACTGAAAAGGGCTGACTTAGCATTTCTTGCAGTTTATTAAGCTGCTCAATTTCGGCACTTACATTATCTTGGCCTTGTGCATCCAAAATAAGTATTCGAGCCCCTTCCATCAAGGCTTGCTTAATTTGTGCTAAATCGGTCAATGAAGCAATAGGTAAAACTGAAAGACCGTAACCCCAGGATTGAATATATTGCGACCAATTAGTGGCAAATTTTAATGATGTATTCTGAACAATAACTACCCGAGCCAAGATCTGGTTTTCAGGTATTGAATGCTTGTGTGATACGGGTATATCAAACCAGAAGCATGAACCTTGCTCTACCCGGGATCTTAATCCGAACTCTATTTCTTGCAATTCGGCTAATTGTTTTACAATCGTTAAACCTAAGCCCATACCAATACTGGTATATTCACCAGACTGTTGAAACGCTTCAAAGATTGTCTGCAAATCTTCTTCTGGTATCCCTTTACCATTATCTGTGATCTCTAAACGGACTTTATCTTCTTCACACTTCCAAACAATATTGACAGCTTTTGCTCGCGCGTGAATGAATATATTTTCTACTACATTGCGAATAATTCGATCTAACAAGAGGCCATCAGCACGCACGAAAACGTGATCATCCCCCGTATATGTCATGCTGATACCAGAATCTTTAAAGCGTAATGATTGCGCTTGGCAAAAGTCAGCAACTTTTCTGGCGAGGTCAAGCGTTTCTATCTTGGGTTTCACAATACCTGCATTAAGTTTAGAGATATCTAATAAGGTATTTAATAACTGGCTTAGCTGTTTAATCGAGATGTCTAACGATCTCACCATCCCTTTTTGTTCACCTTCTGGTAGTTGATCATCCAGCGCCTCAATCAATAACTGCATAGCATGTAAAGGCTGCCTTAGGTCATGACTTGCGGTGGCAACCAAACGTGTTTTCGATTCAATCTCTTTCTGATCTTTTGCTTTGGCCAAAGCCACCAGAGTTTCGTTTAAAAATAAAAAACGCCGAGCGCGCTCTTCGATATAACAAGCAATTGCACCCATAAAATTAAGCCCGACAATAAAGATGCTATTGGATGCTAATTGCTCGACTTGCAAATTCATTTGAGAAGCAGTGGCTAAATAAACGAAAGAGACAAACAAACCCCCATATATTGCCATGACATAGGGCAGGCTCATTAAGAAGTAACCAAAAACAAGATGTAGCAAAATCCCATCATAAGCCAATAAATGGCCATGAAGGTCAGCCACATAAATAATAGCCACAATGGCACAGCCGGAAATCAAATAGACGCCCACGTAAACGCTTAAGAAGATATGTCCAGATACTCTCTTTGACGCCAAATACATGATTAAACAAATTAAGGGGCAAATCAGAAATAGTCGTAAAGGAATACTTATTTGAGAAACATCTAAAGGCAGAAAAAATAAGTCTAGAATTGAAAACATACAAAATAGCACTAAACCTACCACCCCTATTGCAGGGACACGTTTAATTAAACGCTGATATCTAAACTCTTCAAAAGCCGTTTCCAGTTCAGGTATAAAGCTCATAAAGGGGAAACGGCTAACGTTCGATAAGCGTTGCTGCTGCGCCTCAATAAAATCCCGAGAAAATACCTTTTCAGGTGTTACGTCATTAGACTGAAAAGCAGGCAAGGTAAGTCCTTATTTAAGAAATAATTTATTGAGCTAGCTTTTCTCTAACTAATGGCTCTAGACGCGTTAGGCCCCACTGTTTACCGACTTCAACAGCTGCATCCGTATTTTCACCGTTCTGTTTAAATACATTTAACGCGATTAAAGCGCCCACCCTGTTACCCGATGCGCAGTGAACCAAGACGGTTTTCCCTTCTAGGCCTTTTAAGATCTCATCAAGCTTTTTTGCATTTTCAAAGCTCACACCTTCAGCACCAGCGACGGGTAAATTTATATACGACATGCCTAAAGATTCCACCTTTGCTTGCTCATTCCAGTCTTGCTCGGACTGCGGGCGCAGATTAACCACAACTTGAACACCTTTTTTAGCCAAAGCAGAAAATGTTTCCTGAGAAGGCTGGCCACTTGTAAATGTATGTTCAGCAGGGTGCTGCAGATTCTTGATCGCTAAGTCTGAAAAAGAATGATCATCATCAGCCCAAGCGCTAGAGATAAAGCATAAAAATGCAATTAAAAATACTGCGGCTTGGGTGTTAATACAAAAAAAACGTGTTTTATAATTAAATGACACTAACATCGTTGTTTCCTCTTTATATGAATTTAAAGGCCGCTTATTTTCTGAAGCGGCTTATTTGCTCTAAAGCTTGTTGTAAGTAATCAAAATTGGGTGACTTATTTTTAATGACATGATTCGTCTTATCAAGATATTCATACTGGCCTGTTGCGCCTACTTCTAAAATAGTGTCTTTTGTTATTACAGCGTAACCACTGTACTTAGCCACAAGCAGCCATTCTCGATCAATCGGCTCGGCATATAAATCCTGGCCAACAGCATAGCTTTTAAGGTCTGACGCTACGCCTAAATAGTTTTTCAATAAGGTCGGCGCCACATCGTAGTGACTGGTCACTCTATCAGCGTTTAGGTGGGTTTGACGTTTAACATCGGGCCCGACTAACACAAAGGGAACCTGCAGCTGCGGCCGAGTAAAGTTGCCGTTATGCCCCCAGAAATTTAACTTATTGTCATTCATCTCCTGACCATGATCCCCCGTAATAATCACGACAGTGTTGTCAAGATCACCCTTTTCTTTAAGTTTAGCAAGTACCTGTTTAATTAATGAGTCAACATAGTGCACACTGGTTTTATAGCGATTAAAGAGCGGCTCAGGGTCTGTGTCATTATTTAATTTTAGATAATTAACCGAATCGAGCATGGGCTCATAGTGGTGGGGATAGTTTTCTGGAAAATCATAAGCATGCGGTGCATCGTAAAATAAGAATGAAAATTTTGGCTGATTATCATTTTGTTGATCGTACCAAACGAGCCAATCATCCGTTACATCTTGGTCCCGTTCGGAGGCGGTATTGCCATCAGAACTAACTCGAAGATGTTCAATGCCCGAGAACACCGTCTTATCAAATTCAGGAGAATGAAGCTGAGCCGCCGCAAATATCCCCATATTGTAATCGAGTGCTTGTAGGCGATCCATTAAAACAGGCGCTTTCGTATTGGCTAAAAAACTGTGCCAATATGTCCCGGGTAAGCTATAGAAAAGGCCAAAAATTCCCATGCGCGTCGCATTTCCACTCGCTATATGGTCTTTTAGAATCACCCCGCTTTGCGCGAACTGCCATAGATTTGGTGTGTTCTGAGCGTTAAACGTATCAGCTCGCCACGAATCGACCACAATCAACATAATATTTATGGGATTCTCGACTGAGTTTAATTGAAGCGCCTTAAGAGGGTAGTTCAAATCACTATGTCGCTGAAGCGTCATAGCCTTCTGACGAGCGATGGCTTCTTCATTGACCCAACCATGTTTTCTCATAAAGCTATTCGCCGTTGCTGGCTGAAAAAGAGGTAAATAGCGCTTAATCATGGTGACGGGCTGGAAGGCATTGGCTGCGGCCCAAATATGAATGCCGTTGGTAATTAACAAGGCGCCGAATATGGTTAGGGCTAACCTGCGCCCCCAGCCATGTTGGGTATATCGAGGGGCTTTTTCTAAATGCCGAATCAACATAAACTGAA